>SXIE01000415.1 GCA_005772945.1 Pseudomonadota bacterium | reverse complement strand
GTCCCAGCTCGCTTCAGGACGACTGCAGCTCCTTCTCGAGCTGCTTGATCTCCTCAGCCAGCGCCGCGTCGCTCCCCGCCTCCGCCCGCGCCCCGGCCTCGGGCACGTCCCCGATCGCACTCGCGCCGGCCATTTCACGGGTCGTGAACACGGTGCGTCCGACCTTCTCCTGACTGCGTGCCGCCCTGCGTAGCTTCTCGACCGTCGCCATCTCGGCGAGGACGCGGTCGCACCGCAGCTCGAGGCCCCCGCCCGCCTGGCGGATCTCGCCGCGCAGGGCCTCGGCCAAGGTCGGCGCGGCTTTCTGCAGCTGCTCCGTGGTCCAGTTGCCGAGGCCGGCGGCGGCGATGGCGCGCTCGTCACCCGGCATGCGCACCGATGTCTTACGCCCGAAGACCAGGCGGAACACGCTGATGCGCAGGCTGTCCGCGTTGTATTGCGCGGCAGCCGCGGCCTCGCGGGCCTTGCGCACGAGCCCGAGCGTCATGAACGAAAACGAGAAGAGGAGCGGGAAGAAGACGAGCCCGATGAGCGCGCCGATCCCCGACCACCCGAAGAACGGCATGATCACGAACCACGTCACGAACGCGAGCGCGATGTTGACGTAGTTGAGGATCGCCAGCCACGTGACCGGGCTCGTACGGAGCGCGTGCTCCTTGGCGCGCAGCTTCCAGAGGTAGCCGAGGCTGGCCGTCTCGGCCTGCACCTCGGGCGCGCCCGTCAGCATGAGGTTCGGGAAGCGGTAGATGGCGAGGCCCTCGTCGGTGAGATCCATCTCGCCCTCGTAGGTCGCGACGAGGCGCGTGCCGATCTGGTCGGCCACGTCGTAGGTCACGCCGAGCAGCGCGATGATGTCCGCGTTCGTGATGAAGCCCTTCTTCGCGCGGATGTAGGTCAGCAGCTCCTTCTCTTCGGCGAGCGGATTGCGCTGGATGCCGCGTGTGCCGAAGAGGTGGTACCAGGTCCGCTCGGCGAGCTTGGGCTTGTCGGCCGCGACGCTGTCCGCGAGCGCGTACGGGTCCTCGCCGGCGGCCAGCTTGCGCTCGGCCTGGGTATTCCAGGCGCGGCGATCGCGCCGCGTCGTGTAGCTGCCGTAGCCCCCATAGCCGTAGCCGCCGCCCCAACCCCAGGAGCTCCAGCCCCAGCCAAAGCCGCCGCCGCCCCAGCTGCGGCCGCGGCTGTCGTTGTCGCGCCGACTATTCGCGCTGAGGGCGACGAAGAACGCGATGACCAGCGTGATGTAGAGGATGAAATAGATGATGACCATCGCGACGGTCCACGCCTTGAAGAAGGCGATAAACCCGCGCCTGAGGGCTTCCTTGCGGCGCCGGCCGGCGTCGGCCTTGACGATGTCCTCGCGCGCCGCGAGCCCGGGATCGAAGCGGTAGACGAGGTTGCCGCTCTCATCGACATCGAGATCCGATCGGTACTCGCGGACGACCTTCGCGAGCGCGGGCTCTGCCAGGTAGGGCGGGATCCCCGTGCGCGTGACGATGTCCGCAAGGGTGAAGGGACGGGCGAGCTCGCGGATGGCGTCGAGGATGCGCAGCCGCTGGGCGTCGTCGGAGAGCTCGGGTTGGGCGGTGGCGACGTCGGACATGCTGGGCTACCTCCTAACGGGGCTCACGGGGCTCGCGGGGCCCGCGGGGGACGATGGTCCGTCAGCCGGCCTCGCCGTGCAAGGCGCGCTCGAGGACCTGAACCGCCAGGCATACGCACGCATGGCGGGCGGGGAAGGCGCGCGCCGCGGCCAGCGGCGCGAGCGACTCCGGAAGATCCGTGGGCGACCCGACGAGCGCGGCGTCGACGTGTGTGCGCACGCGCGCGACGGCCGTCAGCGGCTGGCCCTCGAGATGATCGCAGACGATCGAGGCGGTCGCCATCGCGAGCGCGCAGCCTTCGCCGTCGAACCGTGCGGCGCGAATGTGATCGGCATTCACATCGAGCGTGAGGGTCAGGCGATCGCCGCACGGACGGTTCGTGCCCGTGGCCTCGTGCGTCGGGTTCGCGACGCGGCCGCGACGGGTCGGCGCTCGCGCGTGTTGCATGAGCGGAGCGGCATAGAGAGCAGACGTGGCGGGCGCCGGCGCCGGCGGCTCAGGTGAGGAGGCCACGCGCCTTCTCGAGCCCGATGACGAGGCGATCGAAGTCCTCGCGGGACGTGTAGATCCCAGCGGAGGCGCGCGTCGTGGCGGTGACGCCGAGGCGGAGCATGAGCGGCTCGGCGCAGTGATGACCGACGCGCACGGCGACCCCTTCGAGATCGAGCAACGTGCCCAGGTCGTGCGGGTGGCAGCCGGCGAGCGCGAACGAGAAGATCGGGCGTTTGCCGCTCGCCGTCCCGTAGAACGTGAGCCCTTGGACGCGCGCGAGGACGTCCGTGCCGTAGGCGACGAGGTCGGCCTCGTGGGCCGCGATGGCGGCCGGGTCGAAGGCCATGAGCCACTCGGCGGCGGCGGCCATCCCGACCGTCTCGGCGATGGGCGGCGTGCCAGCCTCGAAGCGCGCGGGCGGGTCGGCGTACGTCGTCTCGCCGAACGAGACCGATCGGATCATGTCGCCCCCACCCTGCCAGGGCGGCATCGCGGCGAGGAGCTCGGCCTTGCCCCAGAGGACGCCGACGCCCGTCGGGCCGTACATCTTGTGCGCCGAGAACGCGAAGAAGTCGGCGCCGAGTGCGGCCACGTCGACCGCGCCGTGCGGGACGGCCTGCGCGCCGTCGACGACGACGATGGCGCCGGGTGCGGCGTGGGCCCTGACGTGCGCGGAGATGGCGGCGATGGGGTTCACGGTGCCGAGCACATTCGAGGTGTGGGCGAGGGCCACGACCTTGGCGCGCGGACCGATCTTGCGGAGCGCTTCGCCGTCCGCGATCTGGCCGCTGGGGTCGAGGTCGAGGACGACGATGCGGGCGCGCGTTGCCTGGCAAACCATCTGCCAGGGGACGATGTT
>SXIE01000414.1 GCA_005772945.1 Pseudomonadota bacterium | reverse complement strand
TCGAGCGGTTTGCGCCCGAGCGTCGGCACGGCGGCGGGCCCGAGCGCGAGCGGCGTTCCACCCGCGTCGAGCGCGTCGGCGGCCGCCTTCACGAGCTCGCGCACGCGCTCGGCCGGTGGGCTCGGCGTGCTCGGACTGCCGAGCAGCGGCTGCGATTCGAGGAAGCCCAGGTAGGTCTCTTCGTCGTCGTCGAGCCCGTTCTGGCACTCGGGGCGCGTGCACGCAAACGCCGGCAGGAGCCCCGCGAGGCTGGCCGTGCCGCGCGCCTTGTGAGCCGCCTTGAGCGCCATCGCGTCGGCCAGCTCGGTGCGTTCCTTGCCGCAGGTCGGGCAGTAGAGCGGCACGCCGAAGGTCGCGATGACGGCCCCGTCCGAGAAGTTCCGAACGAAGTTGACCTCGTTCATCACGGTCGGCGGGCACTGCGTCAGGACGATCGTCGGGAAGCGCGGCTTCAGCGCGCGCAGCCCAAGCAGCCAGTCGCGCACGCCGACGGAGTTGATGCGCTTGATGCGCCCCAGATCGACGATCAGGACGGGGGCCTCGGGCGCGGCGCGAAACAGCTCGCCCAGGCGGTTGTGCTCGTCGATGACGCCATCGAGGCGAAGTGCGACGAACCCGTCCCCCCGAGCGACGCGCGCATCGAGTTTGGTGGCGGGCTTGGCGGGTAGGTGTCCCGGCGCGCTAGTCAGCATCGCTGGCGACTCTAGACGGGGTTGCTCGAACGCGCAACGCACCCCGCGCACCCCCGCACCGCACGGGCGGCGCCCTCGCGCGCTCGGCATCGGTGGCCTCGCCGGGACATCGATGCTAAAGCGTGACGCGCCATGTGGACGCGCATCGTCACGGGAGTCGGCCTTGCGCCGCTGGTCGTTCTCCTCTTTCTGGAGGGACCGCTCGTGCTGCGCGCCGCGGTGCTCATCGTGGCGGGCGCGATCTGCCTCCAAGAGCTCTACGCGATGGCGCTCCCGGACGACGAGTCGCCGCGGCGTCTCGAGCGCTGGGCCGGCGTCGCGCTCGGCGCCGGGCTCCTCACGTCGCTCTACCTGCGCCCCGACTCGAACGTCGGCGACATCTTTCCGGGCGTCATGATCCCCGCGCTGCTGGTGGTCCTCAAGCCCGATCCGATCGACCGCGCCGGGCACCGCCTCTTCGCGCTCTGGGCCGGCCTCTTCTGGATCGTGTTTCCGCTCGGGTTCGCCATCCAGCTCGCGGTGCTACCCCAGCCGTGGATCCTGTTCGTCCTCGGCGTCGTCTGGTGCGGCGACACAGGCGCCTACTTCGTCGGGCGCGCGATCGGGCGCCACAAGCTCCATCCGCGCGTGTCGCCCAAGAAGACCATCGAGGGCGCCTTCGGCGGCATCGCCGGCAGCGTGGGCGGCGCCTTCGCGCTGGTCGCCGTCCTCGACCTGCCGATCGACCCGCTCGAGACCGTGTTTGTGGCGGTGGTCGGCGGCGCCGTCGCGCAGCTCGGCGACCTCACCGAGTCGCTCGTCAAGCGCGCCTGCGGCGTCAAGGACTCGGGCGCGATCCTCCCCGGGCACGGCGGCATGCTCGATCGGATCGACGGCGTGCTCCTGGCGCTGCCGTTCTTCTACCTGGCGCTCAGCCGCTGACTCACGCCTTGGCGGCGATCAGCTGGCGCACCGTCTCGAGCAAGTCCTCGATATCAAAGGGCTTATCGAGGTGCGCCGTGGCCCCGTAGAGCGGCGCCGTCAGCGCGTTCATCCGCTCGCCGATCCCCGTCAGCATGAGAATGGGCGTGTTGGCGAACATCTCCTTGGTCCGCATGTACTTCGAGATCTCCCAGCCAGTGAGGCCAGGCATCATCACGTCCAGGATGACCATGCTCGGCTGCTCGACCAGGATGGTCTCGAGCCCGCTTTCGCCGTCGGTCGCCGTGTAGACTTCGTATCCCTCTTCTTCGAGGGCCGTCGACACGAGGCGGATGAGCTCGAGGTCGTCGTCGACGTAGACGATGCTGGTCGGTTCCACCGACGGTTTCGCGGGACGAGCGGCGCGGGCTGCGCGAGCGGCCATTTTCAAGCTCCTGCTGGGCCCAGCCAGCTACCACGGCGCGCCGCGGACGGCAATCGCGAACGTCGCGGCGTCCAGAGTCGCGAAGAGGGGGACAGGCGCGCCGGCGCAAGCGCGCGACCGCGTTTGGCGCGCGCAGCGCTCGGCGAATTGCGCGTACCGGTGGGTCGGTTAACATGGTGCCGATGGCCAAACCGGAAGACCCGCCCCCCGACCGCGACCCCCCCGCGGCGCCGGACCGCACCTCGGTCGAGGACTTTCGGCGCCTCATCGACGATATCGATGCCGCGTCGCCGAGCGTCAAAGGCGACTCCGAGCGGCTCGATCAGGTTCTTGGCTTCAAGCCGATCGCGGGCTTCGAGGAGCCACCGACGAAGCTCCGCAACCCCTTCGCGCCCCCGACCACCAAGAACCAGCGGGCGCACCGCCCGACGCGCCTGGGTTCGGCCCCGCTTGCCCCGAGCCGTCCGCCGCCGCTTCCGGGCGCCGCGCCGCCCCAGCTCCCGCCACCCCCGGAGGTCGCCGCACCGCCCGCACCGCCCGCACCGCCAT
>SXIE01000047.1 GCA_005772945.1 Pseudomonadota bacterium | reverse complement strand
CGGCCCCGACGGCGCCTTCGCCCTCCCGCGTGGCACCGGCCTCTGGATCCAACTCGGAGGCGAGAACGACTTCGCGCTCCAGCTCTTCGAGGGGCCGCGCCTGCTCGCCGAGGGCGCCATCCGCCTCGGTGCGACGGGCGCCACCCCGAGCGACGACGGCCGCGTCGACGGCGCGCGCGATATCTGGTGGCTCCTCGCCGCGATCGTCATCCACCTCGGCCTGGTCGCCCTGCCCGAAGAGCACTTCTTTCGCGGCTATCTCCTCCCCCGCCTCGATCAGATCTTCGGCCGCCCGCGCCGCCTCTTCGGCGTGCCGATCGGTTGGGGCCTCGTCCTCTCCTCGCTCGCCTTCGCGCTCCTCCATCCGATCCTCATCCCGGGCCCGCACCGCCTCCTCGTCTTCTTTCCGGCTCTGCTCTTCGGCTGGCTCTGCGCCAAGTCCGGCAAGCTCGGCGCCCCGATCCTGGTTCACGCGGCGTCCAACATTCTGCTCGCGATCGTGGCGCGCATGGTCGGCTGAGCCTCCCGATCCCGGTGGGGCCTTTCGTCCTCGATCGGCGTTCCAACGTCCGCCACGCCCTCGCCATCTGGGGTCAGTCGTTCCCACCCCCGATCCGAAGGCCAACAAAATCAATGCGTTAAGCGTACGGCACGATCTCTGCTCAAGTGTCTGGCCTCTTCAACCGAGGACGCACCATGCGCAAGCAGATGACTGTCGCGATCTTCGGGTTCCTGCCGCTCATGGCCGCCGCGTGCGACCAGGGTGCCCTCGATCAGGACGCAGCAAAAACCGATGGCCAGGACGACGTCGCCCTCAACGGCAAAGCCGATGGGGTCCAACTGACGGCGTGCCACGAAACGCACATCCTCTCGCTGCTCAACGATCCGAGCACGACCACCGCGAGCCTGCGCGCGGTCGGCGTCAACAGCACCGCGGCCACCAACCTCATCAACGCCCGCACCACCGCGGCGTTCGCGACCATGCTCGAAGTCGACGCCGTGTACTACGTCGGCCCGGCGACCTTCGAGCAGCTGCGCCTCGCGGTCGACGCCCAGTGCACCGTGGTCGTCCCGTCCGACCCGGCCGTTCCGACGGGGCCGACCACCACCATCTCGGCCGAGTGCGTGCTCGCGAAGCTCCTCGCCTGGGTCAATAGCCCCGCCACCACCGTCGAGCAGATGGTCGCGGCCGGCGTCGCCCGGCGCGCTGCGACCGAGGTCGTCAACGCCCGCACGGCCGGTCGGGTCTTCGCGAGCCTCAAGGATCTGGACGCCGTCCCGCAGGTCGGCGACGTCGCGCTGGCCGCATTCCAGAAGGCCGTCGAGCCCCAGTGCATCGTGGTCGTCGATGGCGGCGACCCGAGCGAAGGCGACGTCTCGAGCCGGGGCATCGAGGTCATCTTCAGCCCGCAACTCTCCACCGAGAGCCACCTGGCGCGCGTCGTCGAGCACATCGACGACGCCAAGACCTCGCTCGACATCGCGATGTACAGCCTCAGCGACGCGACCGTCCGCGAGGCCGTCGGGCGCGCCGTCAAGCGCGGCGTCAGCGCCCGCATGATCTACGACGGCGCCAACAGCGACAAGGGCGCGGGCACGGCGATGGCCGCGACCACCTCGGCCAAGTTCGAGGACCTCGGGGTCGACGTCCGCTACGTCAACAAGATCATGCACCACAAGTTCGTGCTCATCGACGGCCCGCGCACCGGGACCAGCGAGGCCCCGAGCGGCGTCCTCATCACCGGCAGCGGCAACTGGTCGAGCTCGGCCGCCACCCGCTACGACGAGAATACGATGTTCTTCGAGGGTCACGCGGCGCTCAACCTGGCCTTCCAGGCGGAGTTCAACCTCCTCTGGAACAACTCGCGCGACTTCGTCTGGAACGCGGCGCTCGCCTTCTTCACCTCGACGCCGGTCAGCCAGACGATGCTCGAGGCCGACTCGACCGACCAGGCGTTCTTCACCTCGGCCAACTTCCGCACCTACGTCGCCGCCAAGTCGGGGCCGACCTTCGCGGTCGTCGCCGGCAACAACACGGTCGCCGACCGCCTGGTCGCCCTCATCCAGAGCGCCACGCGATCGATCCACATCGCCTCGGCCCACATCCGCTCGCGGCCCATCGCCGAGGCGCTCATGGCCAAGCAGCTCGCCAACCCCGAGGTCGAGATCCAGGTCGTCCTCGACGGTCAGGAGTACGTCAGCGACTGGGCGCAGAACGAGCAGGAGAAGGCCCAGGCCGAATGCCTCACGGCCGCCGGCACCAGCACCTCGAAAATCCAGGCCTGCTACGACGTCGGTTACAAGTACGGCAACGACCTCGACGACACCGCCGGCATCGAGCTCCGCTACAAGTGGTACGCCTACCGCTGGGACTACTCGTACGCCAAGCAGATGCACCACAAGTACACGATCGTCGACGGCCGCTGGATCGCGACGGGCAGCTACAACTACTCGGACAACGCCGAGCACGGCACGATGGACAACATGATCGTCCTCGACGGCGCGGCCTACCCCGAGCTGGCCGTGGCCTTCGAGAAGAACTTCGCGACCATCTTCCACATGGGCGAGTCGACCGGCGCCTACCAGGCCAAGCTCGACGAGGTCCAGAACGGCACCCAGCCCTTCCGCATCACGTTCGACGCGATGTCGCTGACGACCGCCCAGATCACGACCCTCAAGCGCGCGATGAAGGCCGAGTGCGCGGACATCGACAGCACCTGGTACCAGAACGAGCCGGCCAAGTATCAGGTCTGCTTCCGCTGAGCCCCCGCTGAGCACGCATCGGCGGCCATTCTTCGCGAAACGCGCATCGCGCTTGACCGCGAACGAGTGGCCGCCGCTTTGCACAGATCGCGGCCACGGCTGATCGCTGGTCTCTCCAGACCCCATCCACACGCTGACGGGATGCCCACCGCGTCCCCAGGTCCAACACCATGAATCGCCTTTTCCACCGCCTCGCTTCGCTTCTGACCGGCGCCGCCATCGCACTCTTCGCGAGCAGCGCCCACGCAGCCAGCGGCACCGACCTCACCATCGGCGACGTCACGGTCTCGACCGGCATCAGCCCGGCGGGTAGCAGCGTGGCCGTCGGCTGCAGCGTGAAGAACGCGGGTGACACCTCGGCCGACGCGAGCCGTCTCAAGTACTATTTCTCGACCGACGCGAGCTACGGCGCGGCCGACACCTACCTCAACTACGACAACGTCCCGGTGCTGGCGGGCGGCGCGGCGATCGCCGAGAGCGCGAACGTCAAGATCCCCGCCACGGCCCCCGAAGGCTGGGCGTTCATTCTCCTCGTCGCCGACCACGGCGCGGTCGTCGCCGAGCTCGACGAGGGCAACAACGTCGTCGCGATCCCGTTCCTCGTCGGCACCGCGACGCCCGTCCTCGTGCCGGTCGGCGGCGCGGACCTGGTGCTCGTGGACGCGGCCCTCAGCGCGGCCCAGGTCGACCCCGGCGCCGTCGCGGTGGCGCAGGTCGGCGTTCGCAACGCGGGCGAGGCGGCCGGCGCGAGCCAGCTCGGCTACTACCTCTCGAAGGATGCGGCCTTCGACGCGAGCGACGTCTATCTCAACTACGACACGGTCGACGCCCTCGCCAACGGCGCGGTCAGCGTCGAGTCCGCCAACGTGCGCGTCCCGGCCACAACCCGCGATGGGATGTACTCGATCCTGTTCGTGGCCGACCGGACCGGCAAG
Organism: Pseudomonadota bacterium; assembly: GCA_005772945.1. The sequence goes on along the minus strand of SXIE01000047.1, from coordinate 25,517 downwards.
GTCGCCGAGGCCAACGAGACCAACAACGTGGCGAGCGTGCGCGTGGCCGTCGGCCGCGTGGCGCCGGATCTGGTCGTCACCGCGGCGACGATCGGCGCGGCCTCGGCCCGTCCGGGCGAGGCGGTGCCGGTGACGGCCGTCGTCCAGAACCTCGGCGAGGTGCGGGCCGACGTCACGCAGCTCAAGTACTTCCTCTCGCGCGACACCGCCTGGGATGCGGCGGACAAGCAGCTCAGCTACGACAAGGTCGACGCGCTGAGCGAGTTCGCCGCGAGCTCGGAGGACGCCGCGCTCCGGATCTCCGCCGCCACCGACGCGGGCCACTGGTACGTCCTCTTCGTCGCCGATGCCGACGGCACGGTCGCCGAGCTGAGCGAGACGAACAACGTCCTGCCGCTCGCGCTCGACATCGTGACCGACGACCCGAACGCTGCGAAGGCCGACCTCGTCCCGACCGCCAACGCGCTCGTGCCGAGCTTCGTGGCGCCCGGGGGCGCGGTCGTCGCCTCGACGATCGTGCAGAACATCGGCGCCGTTCCCGCGGCAGCCAGCCGCGTGAAGTACTTCCTGTCGACCGACGCGACCTTCGATTTGGGCGATCGCTACATCAACTTCGACAACATCCCCGAGCTCGCGGTCGGCGTCCCGAGCGCGCAGAGCGCGTCGATCCCGGTTCCCGCCGACCTCGTCTTCGGCACCTATTACATCCTCTTCGTCGCCGACCACACCGAAGAGGTCGCCGAGCAGCTCGAGAGCAACAACGTCGTCGCGGTCGCGCTGACGGTCGGCGACGCTCCCTCGGATGACCCGATCGACACCCCCGATCAGGACCTTCCCGACCTGGTCGTCGCGATGGCGACCATCGACACCCCGTCGGTGCAGGTCGGCGCGCGCGCCACGGTGCGCTGCGAGATCGGCAACGTCGGCCCCGTCACCGCGACGAATGGGAGCCGCGCGAAGTACTACCTGTCGCACGACGACGTCTTCGACGCGGGCGACAAGTACCTCGGGCTCGACACGGTCGAGACCCTCGCGACGAACGCGAGCAGCTTCGAGGACGTCACGCCGACCATCCCGACCGGCACCTCGGCGGGGACCTGGTTCATCCTGATCGTCGCGGACGCGGCCGGGGACGTGGTCGAGCGCGTCGAGAGCAACAACGTGGCGGCCGTCGAGTTCAACGTGGCCGTCGACCAGCCGGGCGCCGCGCTGCCCGATCTGCGCATCGACGGCCTCACGGCGGACAAGGCCACGGTCGCGCCGAACGCCCGCATCCTGATGAGCGGCACGTTCGCCAACTTCGGATCGGTGACGGCGAGCGAGAGCCGCCTCAAGTTCTACCTCTCGAGCGACCGCCGCCGCGACTCGGCCGACGCCTTCCTCGACTACCGGACCATCGAGGCGCTCGGACCGCGCCAGACGCTGCCGCTCGCGGTGAGCCTGCGGATCCCGGTGGGCGCCGCGATTGGGCCGCAGTTCATTTTGGCCGTCGTCGATGCGAACGCCGAGATCGACGAGACCTACGAGAGTGACAATGTGGTCGTCTTCGCCGTCACCGTCGGCACCGAGAGCACGCCGCTCCCGACCATGCCGTATGCGTGCCCGAGCAGCATCGCGACCGACCCGGGGCTCCTCGGTTTGAGCACGGTTGCCACGCTGAACGCGCTTCATCTCGGCTGGGACAACAAGAAGGACATGAACGCGCTCGCGTGCGTCGCGAGCCACTTCGACCTGGTGGGTCTCGTCGAGGTCGACGCCGAGGCCGGCCTCCAGAGCCTGGTTCTCGCCCTCACCGCGCTCACGCACGAGAGCTGGAGCTACCACGTCAGCGACCGCGCCGTCGGCCACGACTCGTCGACCGAGTTCTACGGCTTCGTGTGGCGCACGAACCTCGTGACGATGACCGCGTCGCTCGGGTTCTTCGACGACCCCAACGACGTCATCAAGCGCGAGCCGTACGGCGCGAGCTTCGAGATGGGCGCCTTCGACTTCTCGCTCGTCGTCTTCCACGAGCGCTACGGCGACACGATGGCCATCCGCCGCGCCGAGGCCGAGCATCTCATCGAGGTCTATCAGTATTTCCAGCGCGTGAACGGCGCCGAAGACGACCTCTTGATCGGCGGCGACTTCAACCTCGCCGGCAACGACGCGGCGTTCACGCTCGTCGGCTTCGACGGCGTCACCTCGATCACCGATCCCGAGCAGAAGACCAGCATCGGCGCCGACGGCCTCGCGAGCAGCTTCGACAACATCTTCTACTCGGCCGACCACACGAGCGAGCTGCTCTACGCCGGCGCGTACAACTACCTCAACGGCAACCACACGCTCCTGCGCGAGACGGTCAGCGACCACATCCCCGTGTGGATGGCCGTCGACACGACGCACGACGACGACTGAGCAGGGATAGCAACACGACGAGCGCGGTGGCCGCCGCGGCGAGAGACTCCAAGGCGCCCCCGCCCGCCACACAGCCCGTGTCCGCGCGATGCGGGGTGGCCTCCGCCTGGCGCTCGGCGTCGACCTCCGCGGCCCCTTCGGGCGCAGGCTCCGGGCCGGCTTCGGGGGGTACGACGGGTCGATCGGGGCGCGTGTAGAGCGCGCAAAAACCGGCGACATCGTCCGGGTCGAGCTTGCGCTTTGCGCAAGCCCCGGGGAGGACCAGCCAGTGCATCGTCGCCGCGGGCACGTCGCTGTGATCGAGACCGAGCGTGTGGCCGACCTCGTGGGTCAGGGCGGCGCCGAGATCGAAGCGCTCACGCACACACGCCTCGCCGGCGGCGAGGGCTGGATCCGAGGCATTGACGGCGATGGTGGCGTCGGTGATCGCGCCGGTATCGTCGTCGAACGCGACGCGCGTGCGCGCCAGCTCCGTGCTCCCGTACTGGGCCTGCCACTCGGCCTGGCTGGTGATCCAGATGATCGTCACGATGCCGTCGTCGGGGACGATCGCGGCCTCGGTGTCGTAAGTGAGCGAGGCGAGCGTCGGCGGATCGCACTCAGCGAGCGTGGTCCACGCTTCGAACGCGGCCCGGATCGTCGCGAGGGTCGCCGTCGGATCCAATCCCTCGGGCGGCGGCGATTGCACGCGCACGTCGAGCGCCGCACCGCGGGGCCACGCGAGGGTGACGCCGTGGGTCGTTCGAAGCGCATTCCACGCGCGTCCGGTCCCGCTCGGCGTGGCGAGCGCCAAAACGAACGCGATGGATGCGAGCGCGCTTCGAGGCATCCGACGCAGGATGCGCGTGTCGCGGCGAAATACAAAGCCAAGGGGCCCCAGGCCTTGCCGCAAGCGCGGCGGAGAGGGCGCGACGCGCGTAACCGCATTCGGCACCCGGCGCCGCAGGGGTCGCCGGGCGCTGACTTGACACCCCCTGGAACTCCCGCCACGCTCCAATCGTGGTAGCGTGCGCACGTGCGCGCGCTGCGGCTCTCGCCTGTGTCAGTCGACGCTCGGCCACCGGTTGGACCCTTGGCTCATTGCCCCATCTGCGACGCGACCGGAGCGCTCGGTTCACCCTGCGCGTCGCGCGGGTGCGCGTCACGGGGGATCCACTTCGTGCCGGCCGAGGACGCGGCGCAATTCAAGGCGACGCCCGCCACGCAGGCGGAGTCCCTCGTCGGGACGTTCATCGGCGAGTACCTGGTCCTTGGGCGCCTTGGGCGCGGCGGTTTCGGGCGCGTCCTCCTCGGCCTGCAGCGGCCGCATTTCAAGCTGCGCGCGGCGATCAAGCTGCTCGAGACGGACGGCGTCGAAGCGAGCCTGCGCCGCGGCATGCTCGAGAAGTTCGACAACGAAGCGCAGGCCCTCGCGATGTTGCGCCACCCGAACATCGTGAGCCTCTTGCGGTTCGGGCGCCTGGCGGGAGAGCCCTTTCTCGCGATGGAACTCGTGCCGGGTGCACGCACGCTGAGCAGTGTGACGGCGGCCCGCGAGGGAACTCCCTTCGAGCCATCGGTCGTGCAGCGCATCGTCGATCAGCTCTTGCGCGGGCTCGACGTCGCGCATCGGGCTGGGATCATCCACCGCGATCTGAAGCCCGACAATGTGATGCTCGAGGAGATCGATGGCGATCCGTGGCATCTCAAGATCGTGGATTTCGGGCTCGCCAAGGACTACCGGCTGCGCCAGGAGACGAGCGTCGTGGTCGGCACGCTCGCCTACATGGCGCCCGAGCAGCTCGCGTGCATCGCGCTCGGCCCATGGACGGACCTCTACGCCGTCGCCGTCCTGGCGTTCGAGCTCATCACCGGCCGCTATCTCTTCGATGGGTCGCAGCTCGAGATGATGCGGCAGAAATCCGAGCCGTTCGCGCGCGCCGACGTCGCCGAGGTGATCGCGACGCTGCCGGCCCGCTTGCAGAAGTTCTTCGCGCGCGCGTTGGCTGCCGACCCCAAACGGCGCTTTCGAACCGTCGCCGAGCTGCGCGCGGCCTTCGTCGGCGCCACCGCGACTCTGGACGCGAGCCCGCGTGACCGGACGACGGAACCCGTGTTTTTCGGCGAGCTCGCCGCGCGGCCGTCGCGTCTCCGCGGGCGCACCGCGATCGCGCTGTTCGCCGGCATTATCGCGGTCGCGGGGACCGGTGCCGCGATTCTGGCGGCCTCGGGCGAGCCGCCGCCGACCGCCCAAGCATTGGTCGAGGCACGGATCCTCGGCCCCAGCGCCGACCCCCCACGCAAGGCCGCGATCGTTGCCGCGGCTCCGGCAGTAGAGGTCGCCCGCGACGAAACGGCGCCCGCCGCGCCCGTCGCCGCACCGCCATCCGCGCCCGTCGCCAAGCCCGCAGCGGCACGCGTCGAGTCGCCTCCGCGGATCCCCGGGCCGGTCTCGCCCAAGGTCGGAACGCCTCGCGCCGCGAGCCCCAAGGCAACCCGAGAGGTGGCGCCGCCGGAGGCCAAGGCCGCCGCCGTGTCGCCGCCCGACGACCTGCCGGTGGTTCACAAACACGACGCCGGCGACCTGATGACCGTGAAGAAAGCGGACGCGGCCCGCCCTTGAAGCGCTTCGTTGCCGCTCTCGTCGCATGGGGCTTCGCGGTCGGCGCGCCGGCCTTCGCCGCGCCTCCGCCCGCGGATCTGCCCGCCGCGGCCGCGTTGCTCGACGCCGTCAAGGCCGACCTCAAGCGCGCGTCGGCGCTCTACACCGAGTCGGGCGACTACGTCGGCGTTCTCGCCGCGTGCCGGCTAGCGTTGACGAAGCTTGAAGCCTACCGATCCGAGTGGGGCGACCAGGCGCGCGCCCGCAGCTATGGGGCTCACGCGCAGCTGCTCAGCGGTTTTGCCGAGGAGAAGTCCGGACACGTGCGCGCGGCGATCGCGGCCTATCGGACGTACCTCGAGCGTTATCCCGAGGCCCCCGCCGCGAGCCGTGAAGAGGCCGCGACGAGCCTCGGCCAACTCGAGCTGCTCGGGTTCCTCATGCCCCAGCTCACGCCGACGAACGCCGTGATCGAGATCGACGGGGCCGTCCTCGAGCCGGACGCGACCGGGCGTATCGCGCTCGCGCCTGGCCGGCATGCGATCGTCGTTCGCGCGCCCGCGTTTCTGACGAGTCGCCAGTTCGTCACCGTGGCCTCGGGCGAGGACCTCGCGCTCACGGTCGCGCTCGCCTCGGACGGCTGGTACGCCCCCGTCGCCTGGACAGCCGTCGGCGTCGGCGGCGCGGCGCTCACGGCGGGCATCGTGTGCTTCATCGTCGCTCAGCGGAACGAGGACAAGGTCGAGGGCGCCAAGGTCGACGGCGTCATTCCGGTCGGCAGCCCGATGACCCAGAGTCGCGCGATGCGGTTATGGTCCGACCGCGATGCGCTCCATGGTTGGGGAACCGCAGGGTTCGTCACGGCCGGTGTCGCCGCGGCGACCGCGACTGTGTTCTTTCTCTTGCCCGAAGGTGCAAGTGTCGAGGCCAGCGTCGCGCCCATGGATGGCGGCGCGCTGGTTCAGCTTCGGGCCGGTTTCTGAGCGCGGCGCAGGCTACGGGGTAGGCGCGGATCGGTCGATGGCGTCGCGGTTCGACGCATCGAACTCTTCGTGCAGGCGCGCCCACGGACGTTTGATGAGCAGGCGCGCGGCGCGCGTTCTCAGGACCGGCGACAGTGATCCTTGCAGCGCCCCGGGGAGCGCTTGGGCGAGCTCGCCGGCCGAGGCAAAGCGGTGCGCGGGGTCGCGTGCCAGGGCGAGCGCGAGCAGAGAATCGACGTCGTCCTCGATATCGGCGAGGTCCGATGGTCGAATAGGCGCGCGCGAGACGACCGCGATCATCGTCTGCCGTCCGTCCGCGAAGTCGAACGGCGGTCGACCCGTGAGCACGCGATAGATGAGCGCGCCGAGTGCGTAGACGTCGCACGCCGGACCGACCCGCTCGCCGGCGGCCTGTTCGGGCGCCATGTAGGAGGGCGTCCCGAGGACTTTGCTCTGGGTGATCGTCGCCGAGCCGGTCGCGAGCACCGCCACGCCGAAGTCGAGCACCTTCCAAACGACCTGGTGGCCATCGAGATGCCGGAAGATGTTCTGCGGCTTGATGTCGCGATGGACGATCGACTTGGCGTGCGCCACATCGAGCCCGGCCGCGACCCCGCTGACCATCGGCACGAGCTCGGCCCAGACGCCCTTGGGGTCGACGCGCAGGAAGTCGTTGAGCGTCTGGCCATGCAGGCACTCCATCGCGATGTAGGGCAGGACGTCGTCCTCCCCGGAGATCTCTCGCACGCGCACGATGTTGTCGGTGTCGAGGGCGGAGGCCAGCTCGGCCTCGCGCAGGAACCGCCGGACGAGCTGCGGGTCGTTCAGCCGATGCGTATGAAGGACCTTCACGGCCGCGGGTGGACCGCCCCCGACGTGTTCCCCGAGGTAGACCTCACCCATCCCGCCACGGCCGATGAGCGCGCCCATTTTGTAGCTGCCGAGCACCTGGCCGGTGTAGCGCCCGGGTCCGCCGGTCACGACGAGGCGGCCGAGATCGCGCTGGGCCTCGGATAGGAGGGCCTCCTGCCGTGCGTTCTCTCGCTGGGCTAGCTGAAGCCCGCGTAGCGCACGTGTCTGGGTGTTGTGGGCGCGCCGTCCCGCGAAGAACAGGCCGAGGATCACGCCCTGCACCACCAGCAACGAGCGCACGAGCGTCCCTGGACTCGTGCCCGGTCCCGCCTGGAAGTCAACGCTTCCGGCCAGGCCGCCACCCGTGATGACCAGCAATCCGGGCACGAGGTGCACACCCAGCGCCAGAACGGCGATCGTGATCGCGCCCGCCCGCAGCGCGTTCTGCGCGAAGACCAAGACGGCCACCATCAGAAACGCGACGTGCATCGAGAAGGGCCCCCACGAGGTGAAACCGGCACCGAGTCCGAGCGCGACGCACACGCCAAAGATGAAACCGACGCGCGGGTCGTAGCCGGGGCCACGCGTGACCACGAGTGCTGCGGCGGCGCTGACACACAGGAGGATGGCGCCAGCCGTCGCGATTGGGTGGGTGCGTGCCGGGGCGTGGTCGATTGCATCCGCGAGCAAGAATCCAATGGACGTTAGGAGGATGGCTATGGCGACGAAGCGGATGCGGTGCTTCTCGCCTGCGAGCACGACCTCGTTCGGTGTCGTGAACGGGCGATGTGCGCGCGGACCAGGCGCCCAAGATGACAACGGCGACATGGCGACCTCTCGTGGACGGTGCCCGAGCGTAGGAGAACACTCCCAGACAGGCAAGCGTGGCGGCGGGTGCGTGGATGGGGGGATGGGCGAGGTGGGGCGCGGTCGCGCTCGGCCGCACCGAGCGCCTCTCCGACGCTCACTCTGTCCCCGGGTCCCCGTCCGCGCCGTTCGAATCCGGACGAGGGCCGTCGCAGGGCCCACCCTCGCCACCGGCACCGCCCAGGCCGCCGCCGTTCTTCACGGTGATCGTGTAAGGCCACGGGGCGCCGCGTCGCACCAGTTTGCCGCCGTTGCCGCCCGCACCGCCGCCGCCGCCGAACCCGCGATTGACGACATCGCGCACACAACTCTGGCAACCGTGAATCCCTTTGGCTGCGCCCCCTGGGCCGCCGTTTTCGCCGGTGAGGTCGACCTCCCCCGATCCGGCGACCTCGCCGAGGACCTGGATGTAGAGCAACTGTCCGTGGCGACCACGCTTGCCACCGCCGCCGCCGCCGCCGTCCTCGCCGGCCTCGCCCGCTCCGCCGAAGGTCCTCGCGCCAGCGCCCGGCGCGCCGGATTGGTCGAAGCCGCGGCCACCTGCGCCGCCGCCTCCCTCCGTCGCCGCCTCGCCCGGCCTGCCCACGTAGAGTAGGCAGGCGTTCTCGAAGACCTTCGCGCCCCCCTCGCCGCCGCCGCCATTGCCGCTCGCGGCCGCGGCGGGCTCGAAGGATGTGGTGTCGCCCGGCCCGCCATCCCGCTGTACCGGCGTCCACGAGAGGGGGTCGCCGTGGAGGTCGTTCAGCGTGCATGACGTGCCAGCCTCCGGGCAATCGGTCGCGATCGGTTCGTGGGCTGACGCCGCGTTGGCGGTCTCGCCGCTCGACCCCTTGATCCGCCCTTCGAGCGTGAGCGTTCCGCTGACCCCGATGACCGTCCAGGCCAGGCTCGGTCCGAGGATCTCGAGTTCGCCGTCGCTGGTGATCGTCAAGTTGCGATATTGGAGGACCGTGCCCGCCGGGATAGTCACAGGGTGATCGATCACCCTGTCGAGCAAACCGTGAGACGCGGCCGGCCACCCCAGGTCCAGCGTGTCAGTCTCGGTCACAGTCTCGGTGACGGGTGCAGTCGTGTCCGTCTCGGTTACGGTCTCGGTCTCGGTTTCGGTCACGGTCACGGTTACGGTTACGGTCTCGGTCACCGTCTCGGCGTCGGTCTCGGTCTCGGCTCCGGCATCGGGCGAGGTATCAGTCGCGCCCCCGCGAACGCACACGCGCGCAACTGCATCGCACACGAACCCTGGCGCGCAATCGCCGTCCGCCGTGCAGGCGAAGACGGCGCTCGAGTCCCGGAGGCAACCCGCCGACGTCCAGAGCGCGCCTAGCGCCATGAGCGCGGTCGCGCGCCGCGCGGCCACGAGAACGACCGAACGCGAGAGCGTGCTGCCGTCAGAATCCGGAACCATGGCTCGATTCTCCGTGCGGGCACCACCGGACGCTGCCGAGCGTGGGGCGAGTCGCCACGTGCGTCAAGCGCGGCGCCCGCATCTCGCAGTTCGTCCCGGGCCCCCCATCCGCGGCGGAGGCGGCCCTTGACGCACGTGGCGACTCGTTCCACGCTGGCCGTTGGCCGGTTGTGTCCGTCCCCGGGGAGTGGCGACTTGGCTCATGGGTCCGATCACAGGACGCGCGTGTGGTCGCCGACGCGCGCGGCCGACCGACGTGCGCCGGCGGTCATGGTCATCGCCGCCGTTGGGCTCTGCGTGGTGTCAGCGTGCGGTGGCGCCACCGGCGCGGTGTTCGCGTGCGAGACCAACGCAGGCTGTGCCGACGGGTTCGTCTGCGATCCGGTCGCCCGCGTGTGCGTGCCCGGAGGCATCGCCGATGCCATTACGACGACGACGCAGGAGACGACCGACCCCGACACGACGCCGCCTGACACGACCGAGGCCGAGACGACCGAGACCGTCGTATGCGTGGCCGGCTCCGCCGACGTCTGCTTCATCGGCGGCGAGTGCTTCGCGGAGGGAGATGCCAAGCCTGGGGAGCCCTGTCTACGCTGTCGGCCGACGATATCGACGACTGAATGGACGGCTGCACCATCAGGGCCGTGTGATGACGGCAACGACTGTACGACCGACAGCGAGTGCGTCGGTGGCACGTGCAAAGGGACGCCGATCGCCGACACGATGCCCTGTTCCAGCGCGACCACGTGCGCCCCATCGGTCTGCATGAGCGGCGCGTGCGAAGCCCATTTTGCCGACCGTGGGACGCCCTGTATCGAAGACGGCGACAGCTGCAGCGGCGACGGGCGGTGCGTCCAGTGTCTCACCGGGGACGAATGTGACTCGACGGTGTGCGCGAGCGATGGCCACTGCGATCCGGGCTGGCCGTTCGCGACCGACCCGTCTTCCGACAAGGTCGTGACTGGCGATGAAGTGATCCCGGCGGGCTCCATCGTCCAGTATCGCAACCTGACGATCGCGAAAGGCGCCACGCTCGCCATCGTTGGACCCGAGCTGGGACCCGGCCTAGCCTGGACGATCATCGGGGTGCGCGGGACGCTCAGGCTCGACGGGAGGATCACGGGGGCTAGCGGCGAGGTTACAGGGACGGCCGAAGCACGCGGGCCGCGCGCGGGGGATTGCGCCCCGGGGAGTGCGTCCTGCGGGCCGGGAGACCTCGACGGCGAGCGGCTCTTTTGGACGACGACGCAGCAGCTGGGCGGCGACGGCGGCGGGGTCCGAGTCACGGGCACACATAGCGATCAGAGTGCCGGCAACGGCGGCGGTGGTGCGGGCGGCCCAACCTACGCCAGCGCGGATGGATTATGCTCGTTTGCCTCGGACGGCTCCACCGGAGGTGACGGCACCGAAGCCCGCGGCGGCGATGGCGGCTTCGACTTCCACAGCTACGGCGAGCCAGGCGTAGGTGCGATGTCCTTCGGCGGAGACGGCGGGATCGGCCGGGACGGTGGTGGAGGGGGCGGTGGCAAGCGCGGCCGTCATGGACAACCCGTGTATTTCAAGGTCCTCGGTGAGGTCGTGGGGGATGGGAGGGTTGAGCTCGGGGGCGAGGACGGCGGCGACGGTGGTTCGGCCGAAGGCGCTCATGACTGCGTTGTGATCTGCTTGTACGGCGTCAACCGGGGGTGCGGCGGCGGTGGGGGCGCAGGCGGGAACGGCGGTGCACTCGCCCGACGCGGGGCCGTGTGGCCGCCGACGATCACCGTGGTGCTGAAGGGAGGCGCGCCTGGTCTCGGAGGCGGGGGCGGGGCCTGCGACACCGACCGCTGTGGCGCGGACGGTCAGCCCGGTACGGACGGTGAGCTCGTCGAGTGAGCAGCCTCGGCAGTCGCGGGCTAGCGCGAGACGCTAGCTGTCGGAGACCGCGATGCGTTCCGGCTGCCCGCGCGTGACCCACCCGGGGACGCGCTCGATCAGGGTGCCGACGACCATCGCGCCGACGAAGACGAGGGCCGCGGGCGCGCCGGTTCCCAGCGCGACCAGGCTCGGTCCCGGGCAGTAGCCGGCGAGCCCCCACCGAAGAGGGCCGAGCCGCCGATGAGTCGCGGCGCGAAGACGGGCGCCGGGAGGGGCGGGTGAAACGTCGTGTCGTAGAGCGGCGCGGGGCGCTTGAGGACCAGGCGTCGCCCGAGCGCGTAGACACCGATCGCGCCGACCATCACGAAGGCGAGGCTCGGGTTCCAGCGGCCGAAGAAGTCGAGAAAGCCGATGACCGCCTTGGGTTGGGTCATGCCGGAGAGGGCGAGGCCGACGGCGAAGAGGACCCCGGCGAGAACGGCGACGACGGCGTTCACGCGGCACCTCCCGCGAGGCGTACGACCAGAACTGTGGCCGCTCCGGTGGCGATGAAGGTCACCGTCGCGACCAGCGAGCGCGGCGAGAGACGGCCGATACCGCAGACGCCGTGCCCCGACGTGCAGCCGTTCGCGAGGCGTGTGCCGACCCCGACGAGGAGCCCCGCGACGGCGGAGCCGGCGAGCGCGAGATCGGGCGCCTCGACCGCGTCCGGGGCGATGAAGGCGAGCACGAGGCCGGTGCCGACGAGCCCCGCCAGGAACCAAAGGCGAAACGCGCCGCTCGCGAGCGGCTCGCGAAAGGTGCCGGCGACGATGCGTCACGGAGCCAGCCGAGCCAGGCGCGGTCGCTTTGGAACAGAGGCGTGAGCCAGCGGGTCGCGCGTTTGGTAGAAGCGCAGCGATCGGCGACGGGTCGCCGCGAAGGTCGCGAGCTGGGCGGCGAGGGGGCAGTTGGGATTCGCCAGCGCGTCGGCGAGCGCGAGCGCGTCCCAGAGCGCGAGGTTCGTCCCCTGACCCAGCTGCGGACTCATGGCGTGCGCCGCATCCCCGATGACGACGGTGTCGGCGTCGTGCAGGCGCGCCATGCGCACGTCGGCGTAGCGCGAAAAGAGGAGGGCCGCCGGATCGGGGATGGCCGCGACGAGCGGCTCGGCGTAGGGCGCGAGAGCGAGAACATCCTTGCACCAACTTGCAAAGTTCGTCCGCAGGGCGTCCACGCGATCGGCGCGCACGCTCCAGAACAGCGTGGCCAGCGGTGTGATCGGCGGCGTCACGGCGCCCGCACACGGGCCGAGGCCGGTCGGCAGGACGCCGAGGAACGTGCGATTTCCGCGCGCGACCTGCCGAAGGTGAGCGGCGCCGCCGGGATCGGGCCCGACGAACCAGAGCGCGCCCCACGCGTAGGGCTTGACGCGCCGTGGGGCGACCAATCCGGCGATGCGCGAGCGCGTGCCGTCGGCGACGATCACCAGGTCGTGCGGCCCGTGGCGCACGTCGGCCGAGAGGACCCAGCGCCCGTCGCCATCGCGTCCGAGGCCGTCGACGTCGACCCCCGTGCGGAGCGTGACGTCGGCGGCGTGGGCGCTCGCGATGAGGCTTTCGAAGAGGACACCGCGGTGGACGCCGATCCCGAACCAGGTCGGGTCGAGTGCGTCGTACGAGAGATCGACGATGCGACGGCCGCGCGGGCTGACGACCTTCAACCCGGTCAGGCGCGTCGCGCGCGCGCATACCGTATCCGCGAGGCCGAGGCGGCCCAAGACCGCGAGGCCCGTGGGCTGGAGGATGATCGCGGCGCCGACGGGGCCCGGTACTTCCGCGCGCTCGTAGAGCGTCACGCGATGCCCGTCGCGGGCGAGGAAGACTGCTGCAGCTGTGCCGGCAAAGCCAGCGCCGACGATGCCGACGTTCATGCGACGATGTGCGCACCGATCGGATCGACCGCGCTCACGATCCCGTGGGCGCCCGTGCCGAGCGCCGCGAACGCCTCGACCATCGCGTCGGCGACGGCCATGGCGGTCTCGCGATCCGGGCACAGCGCGAAGAGCGCGGGGCCCGAGCCGCTGATGCCGGCACCCAGCGCGCCCGCCTCCACTGCGGCCGCGACGACCTCGTCGTACCCAGGGATGAGCTTCTTGCGGTAGGGCGTCGCGAGGCGGTCGTCGAGGCAGCGCGCGAGCAGCCGCAGGTCGTTCGTCATGAGCGCCTTGGTCAGGCCGATGACGGCGCCCATGTTGCGCACCGCGTCGCCCATCGGGACGTCCTTGGGAAGGGCCGCGCGCGCGTCGGCGGTGCGCACTTCGAAGTCGGGCTTCACGCAGGCGACGACCAGCTCGCTCGGGACCGGCAGCGTCACGAGGTCCACGTGCTCGCCGTCGCCGGCCAAGCACGCGACGACCCCGCCGAAGAGCGCCGGCGCGACGTTGTCGGGGTGCGGCGAGCCGGTCGCGAGGCGCTCGCCTTCGCGGCACGCCTGAAAGAGGAAGTCCTTGGGAAGGCGCGGGTCGATCAAGGCCCCGACGGCGACGGCCGCAGCGACCGCGGAGGCGGCCGAGCTCCCGAGGCCCGAGCCCAGCGGCAGCCCCTTGTGCAGCCACAGGCGCACGCCCATCTCGACGTCGCCGAACTCGGTGAGGACGTGACGCGCGGCGACCCCCGCGCAGTTCTCGGCCGCGATGCGCGAGAGGCGCCCGTCGTCGCCGGTGACCTCGACCAGCTCGACCTCGCCCGTGGTCGTCAGCTCGGCCGTCACGCGATCCTGCGGCCCTTCGAGACACAGCCCGAGCACGTCGAACCCCGGTCCGAGGTTCGCCACCGTGGCCGACGCCATCGCCGTTCTGCGCATGCCGCACCTCCGCGCCGCGTCGCGTCCGCTCGCGCTCGGGCATCGACCGGCACCATAGCGCACGCGGGAAACCTTTGACACCCGAGGCCCGGCGCCGCTATACGGCCACGACCTGAGCCGCACCGGAGGCCGCCTTGGCAACGTCGGACACCCAGAACCCGCCCCCTCGCGCCGCCGTGAATGCTACGCACACCAACGATTCGACGGCGGCCGCCCCGCTGGTGTCGATCGTGGTGCCGGTGTTCAACGAGGAGGCGCTGCTCCAGACGGCCGTCAACGATCTGATCGTGCGGCTGCGCGAAGAGCTGCCGGAGCTGGCGTACGAGATCATCGTCACCGAGAACGGCTCGACCGACAAGACGCTCGAGCACGCCTACGAGCTCGAGCGCACGTATAGGCAGGTCAAGGTCCTGCACAGCCCCGAGCCCAACTACGGCAAGGCCCTGCGCCGCGGGATCTTGGAGGCCAAGGGGACCTACGTCCTCTGCGATGAGATCGACATCTGCGACGTGAGCTTCCACAAGCGCGCGCTCGAGCTGCTACGGGCCGACCAATGCGACATGGTCGTCGGCTCGAAGGCGCACCAGGAGGCGCAGGATCAGCGGCCGCTGGTGCGGCGCGCCGGGACCGCGGTGATCAACGGGATGCTGCGCTTACTGCTGGACTTCAAGGGCACCGACACGCACGGCTTGAAGGCGTTTCATCGCGAGCGCCTCCTGCCGATCGTGTCGCGCTGCATCGAGGACAAGGACCTCTTCGCGAGCGAGTTCGTCATTCGCGCCGAGCGTGACGCGTTCCGCATCGTCGAGGTTCCGATCGTCATCCACGAGAAGCGCCCGCCGTCGATCAACCTGTTCAAGCGCGTGCCGCGCGTCCTGCGCGGGCTCGCGAAGTTGACGTGGGCGATCCGAATTCAGGGGCGGTAACGGCATGCAGCGAGCGCTTCTCCGGGGATCCATCGCGCTCGCGTGCTTGACGGCCTGCGGCTCCGGGGGCGGAGCCGGAGGGGCTGACGTGCTCCCCGTCGACGCCGCGATCGACACGGCGTCCACGCCCGACAGCGTCGCGGACGTCCCTCCGAGCGTCGACACGACGCCGGTCGAAACCGGCGAGGTGCAGGACGCGGATGATGCGGACGGCGCGGACGGCGACACGGCGGTGACCCCGTCGGCGTGTGACGAGACGCATCCCGATCACACCGTGGGCCTTCTTTCCTGCGCCCCCGCGGCCTACGCGGGCTACACCCTCTTCGCGCCGCTCGCGGCCAAGACGGTGTACCTCATCGACATGGCCGGGCGCGTCGTCCACACCTGGGACACCGGCTACAGCCCTGGCAACGTGGTCAAGCTGCTCGAGGACGGCCGGCTGCTGTTCACCGGGGACTACAGCCCGGACGAGAACCCTCGCTTGCACGGCGGCGGACAAGGCGGCCTCGTGCGGTTGCTCGACTGGGACGGCGCGGTCCTGTGGTCGTACGCCTACTCGACCGCCACGCATCGCCAACACCACGACGTCGCGTGGCTCCCGTCGGGGAACGTCCTCCTGGTCGCCTGGGAGTTCAAATCGAAAACCGAGGTCGCGGCGGCCGGGCGCGACCCGGCGACCGGCACGAACGCCATGGGGCCCGACACGATCGTCGAGGTGGCGCCCTCCGGCGCGAGCAGCGGGGACATCGTCTGGGAGTGGCACGCGTGGGACCACCTCATCCAGGACAGCGATTCGCAGAAGGCCAACTACGGCGTCATCGCCGAGCACCCCGAGCGCATCGACCTCAATGCCGACGGGCCCCACACCCCGGACTGGAACCACGTCAACGCGGTCGCCTACAACGCCGATCTCGATCAGATCATGATCAGCGTGCACGAGTTCAGCGAGGTCTGGATCATCGACCACAGCACCACGACCACCGAGGCGGCGGGCCACACGGGCGGCAACCGCGGGCGCGGTGGCGATCTGCTGTACCGTTGGGGAAACCCGAAAAACCACCACGCCGGTGCCGCCGAGGACCAGCAGCTCTTCGGTCAGCACGACGCGCATTGGATCCCCGAGGGCCTGAGCGGCGCGGGCCATGTGCTCGTGTTCGACAACGGCCGCGGGCGAACCGGCGACAAGTTTTCGCGCATCGTCGAGCTTGCGACCGGCGTTCAGCCGGACGGGTCGTATGCGCTGGTGGGGGGCGCGTACCCGCCAACGGCGCCGATTTGGGAGTACGTCGCCGATCCCCCGACGCGCTTCTACTCGAGCTACATCTCCGGGGCGCAGCGGCTCCCCAACGGCAATACGCTCATCTGTAGCGGGGAGAGCGGGCGGCTCTTCGAGGTCACGTCGGCGGGGACGCTGGTGTGGGAGTACATCAACCCGGTGTTCGCCAATGGCCCTCACCCCCAAGGTGAGCCGCTTCCAACCGAAGCGGGCAAGTCCACGAACAACGTGTTCCGCGCCTATCGGTTCGGGGCTGATTTTCCGGGGCTGGCCGGTCGAGTTCTGACCCCTGGTGCCCCGATCGAGCTGCCTGCAGGAGAGTGAGCCGCGCCGTCGTCGCCGCGGTCCGGGCGGGTAGGGCGGCGCGTGACGATGCGACCCGAGCGCGTCGGATCCGCCGCCGCTAGCGATAGCCTCCGGTCAGATACGGCGAGCGTGCCGTCGGCGGGCTCAGCTGAATGTCCCCGCGCGCGGGGCCTTGGGCCATGCCGACCGTGACGCTCTGCGGCGAGAGGTATCCGCCCACGGCCCCGCCCGGGTCCTTCTGGGGCCGGAAGTTGTCGCCGTCCGCGGGGTCCGCGTCCACCATCGCGAGCACGAAGTACCGACCGGGCGGGAGCCCCTCGATGCTGTAGTGATACGGAAACGTCGGGGCGGCGACGCGCTTGATGGCCAGCGGCTCGCCGTGGGGCGGGAACGTCGCGAAGACGGCGACCTGCAGGTCCCCCGCGACCGCGCCGTCGTAGGCGATGGTGCCTGCGATCGCCGCCGACGGCGGGGAGGAGCTCGCGGGGCCGGAGTCGTCGCAAGCGGTCCAGGGGCCCGCGAGTGCGGCGACAGCGAGAGACGCGCGAATCGCGTGAAGGAGGGAGTTCATGGCGCCAAAGTCCTTGTCTGCGGGGGTGTAGGCATCACTCGATCGCGATCGGGGTGCCGACGGTCGCGTTGTTGGTTTCGTCCGATTCGGGCTGCTGGGCATTCGGGTCGGCAATGGCCCCGAGGTAGTAGCGCCCAGGCTCGACCGAGGCGGGCACGTAGACCGTGGTGACGGCGGTCGACGCGCCGCCCCCGGCGAGACTTGCGGTGTAGCGCGATCCGATCGCGCGATCGGCGGTGGTGATGGTTGCATCTGAAGACAAATAAAGCGCCACCTCGACGTATGCGTTCGAGGCGTAGGTCGTCCCCCGGTTTCGCACGGTGTTCGTGACTGCCAGAGTCTCGCCGATCTTGATCCGCGTGGTCGCCGTCGTGACCTCTTCGATGACGAGGTCCGCGTCGCGATAGACCTCGACCTGGGCGCCGGCAAGCGCGTTGTTCGACTCGTTGGGCTCGGGCTGGAGCCCCGAGTAGTCGGCGATCGCGCCGAGGTAGTAGAGGCCGGGGACCATGTTGGCGGGCACGACGCCGGGGGTCACGACCGTCGAGGACGCGCCGGGATCGAGAAACCACAAGAACCGCGTGGCCAGCCGCGTGTCCGACATCGTGATGGCCGGATCCTCGGACAGATAGAGCGCCACCTCCGCATAGGGAGCCGAGAGGATGGTGCTGCCCTGGTTCGCCATCGTGTTCGTGATGTCGATTGCGCTGCCCAGACCGACGGCGGCCACCGGCAACGACACGTCGGCCATGACGAGGTCCGCATCGCGCACGATCTCGACGGTCGCCTCGGTCAGCGTGTTGTTGCCTTCGTCGGACTCGGCCTGCTGGGCGGAGTAGTCGGCGACGGCGCCGATGTAATAGATGCCTGGCTCTAGGGTCTTCGGAATGGTGACCCCGGTGACGGCCGTCGACGCGCCGCCCGGGGCGAGGATGTTCGTGAAGCGCGTGCCGAGCATCCTGTCGGCGCTCGTGATGTGGTCGTCCGTCGAAGCGTAGAAAGCGACTTCGATGTAGCCGGCCGTGGTCACCGCGTTCCCGTTGTTCACGAGCGTGTTCGTCACCTCGAGCGTCGTCCCGATCTTGACGCTTGCCGCGCCGAGGCTGGCGCGGGTCATGGCCAGATCAGCGACGCCGGCCACGCAACCGGTCGCGCTGCACGTCTGCCCCCGAGGACAGATGTTGCCGCAGCGGCCACAGTTCGAGAGGTCCTCCGTCGCATGGATCTCACAGCCGTCGTCGGCGACGCCATTGCAGTCGAGGCGCCCGGGGTCGCAGACGCACGCGTCCGCCGCGCACCCCGTTCCGTCGGGGCACGGCGCGCCGCAGGACCCGCAGTCGGCGTCCGTCGTCAGGCTCGTTTCGCAGCCATCCGCGGCCGCCTCGTTGCAGTCGCCGAAGCCGCCCACGCAAGCGCAGCGCTGCGCCGCGCAGACTTGGTGGTCTCCGCAGGCGCGGTCGCAAGCGCCGCAGTGGGCGTCGTCGTGTACGAGATAGGTCTCGCAGCCATCCGCGCGTCGGCCGTTGCAGTCGCCGAAGCCGGCGTTGCATGCGCACCGCCCGCCCTGGCACGTCGCCCGTGCGCCGCAATGGATGTCGCAGGTGCCGCAGGTGTCGACGTCGCGCGCGAGGTCCGCTTCGCAGCCGTCGGCCGCCAAACCATTGCAGTCGGCCAGCCCCGATACGCATTCGCAGGTGCCGGCCGAGCACGTGCGCGAGGCGACGCAAACCCATCCGCACCTGCCGCAGTCGGTATCGGAGTCGAGCGGCGTCTCGCAGCCGTTGGTCGGGTCCAGGTCGCAGTCGCCGAGCCCGGCGGGGCACGGGCAGGCGCCCTCGCACGCCGTCTCCTCGAGCAGCACGGTGTCGCCCACCATCTCCTCGAGCAGCACGCTGTCGCCCACCGTCTCCTCGAGCAGCACGGTGTCGCCCACCGTTTCCTCGACCGGCGTGGTGTCGCCCACCGTTTCTTCGACCGGCGTGGTGTCGCCCACCGTCTCATCGACCGGCGTGGTGTCGCCCACCGTCTCATCGACCGGCGTGGTGTCGCCCTCCGTCTCCTCGACCGTCTCCTCGACCGCATCGGGCGCGATGGTCTCCGTCGCCGGGCTGTCGGCGATCGAGCTCTCGGCGGCCGTGTCGTCGAGCGCAGAGTCGACACCGGTGGCGTCGACCTGGTCGTCGGCCACGTCCAGAGCCGTGTCGAGCGCCGTGTCGTCGGCGTCGGCGTCGGCGTCGGACTCGGGGGCTTCGGACGTGGCGCACCCGGTGACGCAAAGAAGCAGCCCGCTGACGAGGCCAAGGCGAAAGCGCGCGAGGCCGCGCATGCCGCGTCTCGGTTGCGCGGGCGCGGGCGTTTCCCCAGGGACCTCGGACTCCATGCAGCGCTCCTCCGGCTCGGGCGAGGCCCCCTTACGATAAGTGTGCCGCCTCCGGCGCAGGCCTCGGGTGCAAGGGTCGGGCGGCCGTCAACGGCCCGGTTTGGGCGCCCGCGCGGGTCGAGCGTGCGCGACTTCTCACGCCGCGCGGGGGTCCTCCAACGCCACCCTGAAGGTGGCACCTGCGCCTGCGTGGGCGGCAATTGAGTGGCGCGCGCGGACCCATCAGCGCCGTCGGGGCCCGCAACTGGCGATCGAACAGCTTGGCACGAGGGGTGCTCAGAGCGGTGACCCCAACGGAGCGGCGGCAGCGCAATGGACAACGTGGTGCTCAGACACATGGTCGCAAGAGGGTGGTCGGTCATTGCTGCTCTCACGCTCGCCGGCGTCACGCCCGCGTGTACCGGGGGCGATCGCGCGGCCTGCGAGGCCGACGACGAATGCCCGGGCGGGCAGCTGTGCTACGTCGACGACCTCTGTTTGCCGACCGGCGTCATCAAGAATCGCGGCGAGGTGATCGGCTCGGAATGCGTCGTCAACGATGGCCGGGTGTTCGGGTGCGACGCATCCGAGATCTGCCGCATGGGCTTCTGCGTTGCGCCGGCGCCCGACGGCGACGCGGTCGCGGAGGTCCTCGACACCGCCAGCGAGGCGGAGACCGATCCGTCCTCCCTCTGCACGGCCGGGTCGGCGACCAACAGGGCACCGCTGTTCGGCGGCGTGAGCGAGGCGTGGTCCGAAGGGCCGAACGCGATCGGGCTCCGGTGGATCGAGGCGGCCGACGAGACCTTGCCGGAGGCCATCGCCTATCACGTGTATCTCGCGACGGCCTCTGGCGCGCAGGACTTCGGAGCGCCGGTCGCGACCGTGGTCGGGCAGACCTCGACCGTCCTCGCGGGGCTCACGACCGAAACCGCGTACTTCGTCGTCGTGCGGGCCCGCGATGCCGAGGGTCAGATCGACTGCAATGCGAAGGAGGCCTCGGCGACCCCTCGCGCGGCGCCGACCTGCATCGACTACGCGAGCGAGATTCAGAGCGTCTTCGACGCCAACTGCGTCGGGTGCCACAAGGGCGACGATGCCCCGCGCGGCCTGCGCCTGACCTCCTACGAAGACGCCGTCGCGGGTGGGGAGGGCGGCTCGATCGTCACGGCGTGCCAGCCGGACAGCAGCCTCCTCTATCTGAAGGTGGCGCTGGCGTCGCCGCCGTCGGGCGAGCGCATGCCCAAGGGCGGCCCCTATTTCTCGGACTCACGACTGGCGCTCATGCGCCAGTGGATCGCCGAGGGCGCGCGGGAGAGTTGCGCGCTGCCGGATCCGTGTGGCGACACGATGGCGCCGACGTTCGGGGGCTTGGAGAGTGCGACGCTGGACGCCGGAGAGACGAGCGCGACGATCTGCTGGGCGGCCGGCTCCGACGAGACGACGCCGGCCGAGGCCCTCGTCTACGACCTCTACCAAGGCACGGGCGCGGGCGAGGAAGATCTGTCGTTTCCTGCAGTTACGAGCGAGGCCGGGGCCACCTGCGCGCAAGCCGTCGGGCTCATGCCCGATACCACCTACTGCTGGGTCGCGCGTGCCCGCGACGCGGCTGGCAACGCGAGCGCCCCGCCGCTGGTCGAGCGCTGCGTGACCACGCCGCCCTCGGACTGCATCGACTACGCTGGCTTGATTCAGCCGCTGCTGAGCGCCAACTGCGCGGGCTGCCACAGCGGCGCAGGTGCCCCGCGCGGGCTCCAGCTCACGAGCTACGACGTGCTAATGGCCGGTGGCCAGAGCGGGAGCGCGGTCACGGCGTGCCAGAGCGACGCGAGCCTCCTCTACCAGAAGGTCGCGATGGAGAGCCCGCCGATTGGGTCGCGCATGCCCTTGGGCGGGCCCTACCTCGAGCCTGGCGAGATCGCGCTCGTGGACGATTGGATCCGCCAGGGCGCGCGCGAGAGTTGCGCGGGCGCCAACCCGTGCAGCGACGCCGCGGCGCCCACGTTCGGGGGCTTGGAGACCGCGGTCCTGGACGCGGGAGAGACGAGCGCGACGATCTGCTGGGCGGCCGGCTCCGACGAGACGACGCCGGCCGAGGCCCTCGTCTACGACCTCTATCAAGGCAAGGGCGAAGGCGCGGAAGATCTGTCGTTTCCTGCGGTTACGAGCGAGGCCGGGGCCACATGCGCGCAAGCCGTGGGGCTCATGCCGGATACCACCTACTGCTGGGTCGCGCGCGCCCGCGACGCGGCTGGCAACGTCAGCGCCCCGCCGCTGGTCGAGCGCTGCGTGACCACGCCGCCCTCGGACTGCATCGACTACGCGAGCTTGATTCAGCCGCTGCTGAGCGCCAACTGCGCGGGCTGTCATAGCGGCGCCGGGGCGCCTCGCGGCTTGCAGCTCACGAGCTACGACGCGCTGATGGCCGGCGGCCAGAGCGGCAAGGCCGTCACGGCGTGCCAGAGCGACGCCAGCCTCCTCTACCAGAAGGTCGCGCTGGCGAGTCCTCCGATCGGCTCCCAGATGCCGCTGGGCGGACCCTACCTCGAAGCCGGGGAAACGGACCTCATCGACCAGTGGATCAGCGAGGGCGCGCGCGCGAGCTGCGCGGTTGCCAACCCGTGCAGTGACGCCGCGGCGCCGACGTTCGGGGGCTTGGAGACCGCGGTCCTGGACGCGGGAGAGACGAGCGCGACGATCTGCTGGGCGGCCGGCTCCGACGAGACGACGCCGGCCGAGGCCCTCGTCTACGACCTCTATCAAGGCAAGGGCGAAGGCGCAGAAGACCTGTCGTTTCCTGCGGTTACGAGCGAGGCCGGGGCCACGTGCGCGCAAGCCCTCGGGCTCATGCCCGATACCACCTACTGCTGGGTCGCGCGCGCCCGGGACGCGGCTGGCAACGCGAGCGCCCCGCCGCTGGTCGAGCGCTGCGTGACCACGCCGCCCTCGGACTGCATCGACTACGCGAGCTTGATTCAGCCGTTGCTGAGCGCTAACTGCGCCGGCTGTCACAGCGGCGCCGGTGCCCCGCGCGGGCTCCAGCTCACAAGCTACGACGCGCTGATGGCCGGCGGAGCAAGCGGCAAGGCCGTGACGGCTTGTCAGACCGACGCCAGCCTCCTCTACCAGAAGGTCGCGCTGGCGAGTCCTCCGATCGGCTCCCAGATGCCGCTGGGCGGACCCTACCTCGAAGCCGGGGAAACGGACCTCATAGACCAGTGGATCAGCGAGGGCGCGCGCGCGAGCTGCGCGCTCGCCGACCCGTGCAGCGACGCGACGGCGCCCACCTTCGGCGGGCTCGCGACCGCGACGCTCGACCCAGGTAACGCCAGCGCGACCTTGTGCTGGGCCGCCGGCAGCGACAACGCCACGCCGGTCGAAGGGCTGCTCTACGACGTCTACCAGGGCATCGGGGCGGGCAACGAGGACCTCGGCTTTCCCTCGTCGACGAGCACCCCCGGGGCCACCTGCGCGAAGGCGTCGGGCCTCATGCCCGACACCACCTACTGCTGGGTCGCGCGCGCGCGCGACGGCGCCGGCAACGTCAGCGCCCCGCCCTTGGTCGAGCGCTGCGTGACCACGCCCGCGGCGGCGTGCATCGACTTCGCGACCGTCGTCCAGCCGATCCTGACGGAGCGCTGCAGCGACGCGTGTCACAAGGGCGCGACCGCGCCACGGCACCTCGCGCTCGACACGCTCGAGGGCATCCTCGCCGGCGGGGACGGCGGCGACGTCGTGACCGCGTGCAGTCCGGCGTCCAGCATGCTCGTGCAGAAGCTCTCCGAAACGCCGCCCTTTGGCGCGCGCATGCCCTACGGCGGGCCCTATCTCAGCGCCGCGGAGATCGGGGTCATCACCCGCTGGGTGGACGAGGGCACGCGCGCGTCCTGCGCAAGCGCGGATCCCTGCTCCGATAGCGCAGCACCGACGTTCGATGGCCTGGAGAGCGCGACGGCCCTCGACGCGACCCATGCCGAGCTGTGCTGGTCGTCCGCGGCCGACGACCTCACGCCGCCCGAGGCCATCAAGTACAACGTCTATCAGGGTGACCGGAGCGGCGCCGAGAACTTCGCGCGCGTCGCCACGACCGTGACGAACGTCACCGCGGACACGACCTGCGTGGAGATCGCGGCCCTCAGCCCCTCCTCGACGCATTGCTGGATTGTGCGCGCCGCGGACGGCGCCGCGAACGAGGACCAGAACACGCGCGAGCTCTGCGCCACGCAACCGACCCTTCCCGGGGGCTGCGTCGACTACGAGACGATGGTGCAGCCGCTCCTCGACAAGAACTGCACGCGCTGCCACGCCGGCAATGCGCCGCCCCAGTGGCTGCGCCTCGATTCGTACGAGCAGGTCATCACCGGCAGCGTGAGGCGCAACCTCGTCGTCGCGTGCAACTCAGCGACGAGCCTGCTCATCAACAAGGTCGGCGGGGCGCCGTCGCCTGGCAAGCGCATGCCGCTCGATGGACCGCCCTACCTCACGAGCGCCGAGGTGGCCCTGCTCGCGCAATGGATCGACGACGGGGCGCGCCGCTCCTGCGAGGAATCACCGGCCTGCGGTGACAAGACGCGGCCCCTCTTTGGCGGCGTCCAGTCCGTCGATCCGGTCGACGCGACGACGCTGCGCGTGTGCTGGAATGCGGCCACGGACAACCACACGCCGGCCGAGTCCATGCTCTACCAGCTATGGGAAACCGGCATGTACACGACCGGTCTGCCCGCCGCCGCCGTAACCGGCGAGACCTGCCTCGACGTGAACGTCGGCACGCACACGAACATGTGTTTCATCGTGCGGGCGCGGGACCTGGCGGGGAACATGGACTTGAACAGCGTTCGCGAGCTGTGCGCCGAGACCCCCGCCGCGGACTGCGTCGACTACGCGACGCTCGTCCAACCGATCCTCAGCGCTCGTTGCACCCATTGTCACAAGGACAACCTCTCGTCGGCGCGGCAGCTCGATTTGCAGAGCTACGCCGGGGTGCGCACCGGCGGCGTTCTTCGCAACACGGCGCTCGCCTGCAACTGGACTCAGAGCTTCCTGAACACCAAGACGAGCGGCTCCAAGTGCGGGCGGCAGATGCCTCTCGACGGCCCGCCGTACCTCAGCCCCGCCGAGCGCTCGATCCTCGAGACGTGGGTCACGGCGGGCGCGCGTGAAGATTGCGCCGCCGCGAGCCCGTGCGGCGACGTCGCCGCCCCGGTGTTTGCGGGCGTCACGCGCATCACCGAGATCGACGCTTCGACCGTCGACGTGTGCTGGGACCCCGCGACCGACGACACGACCGCGGCCGCGCATCTTCGCTACGAGCTCTACGACGCCGCCTCGCCGGGTGACGAGGACTTCACCGCGAAGGCTCCCTATGCGGTGTCGGGCGGCGCGACCTGCCGGCAGGTCTCGGTCCCGACCGGGCAGGAGACCTGTTTCGTCGTGCGGGCGCGCGACCTCGCGGGCAACCTGGACACCAACGTGGTCGAAGCCTGCCACACGACGACGGCCGAGTGTTTCGCGTACGATGACGTCGTGCAACCCGTGCTCACGGCGCGCTGCGCGCACTGCCACTCGGGTCAGTATGCGCCCGCTGGTCTTCGCTGGGACAGCTACACGGGAGCGACGGCCGGCTCGAACTGGGCCGTGAGACCGTGCCGTGCGGACAACAGCAAGATCATCGACGAGATCAGCGAGTGCTCGATGCCCGCCGACACGCAAAGCGGCTACGCGGAGTGCAAGGCGTGCATCTCGGACACGGACATCCGGATCTTCACCCAATGGATCGACGAAGGCGCCGCGGCACGCGATTGCCCATGGGGCACGTGCCCGCGCTGAGCGACGAGCGATCAGGCCGCGCGCGACGGCGTGCGTCGCACGCGCCGCATCCATAGCGCTGCAAGTCCGATCCAGATCCAAGCGGGCGCATTCCCGCCGCCCGTTTCCCCGCCGCCAGCGCTGCACCCGCAGCCCGCGTCACCGGCCATGCCCGCGCGATCGCTGGTGCCCGCCTCGCTGGTCGCCGCCGCCATCACCGTCGAGGCCGTTCGCGTTGTCGCAGCACTTGGTCCTCGTTCTCGATCACGGCATTGGGCGCCGCGGTCCCATCCCAGTCGTGGTCGGCGTCGCACGGGATTGCCTATGGGGCACGTGCCCGCGTTGAGAGCCTAGGACGCCGATCATGAAGCGAGACGCGCGGGGGAGCCGCCATTGCTCGCTGCGTCGATCGACAGCGGTTCCCCGCTGTGATCCTCTGGCACCCGACCGGGCGTTCCGGTCGGTGTTGGAGGTGTCGCATGAAGCCT
>SXIE01000413.1 GCA_005772945.1 Pseudomonadota bacterium | reverse complement strand
TGGCTGAAGGCCGCGTGGCTGGCGGCGGCAGGCGCCTTGCCGCGCGATGCGGGCTGGGGCCGGCTCGTCGCGTGGCCGTGGTCAGCGGTGCCGACGTCGCCCGCGACCGCCGCCGATGAGGCGATGGTGCGGCGTGCGGTGCTGGCGCTGAGCCTCACGCTTCGCCAGACGCCCGAGGGTGCGTGGCGTGTGGTGCGCGCGCCGACGACCGCGCGCATCGTCCTCGATGCCGCCCATTGCGAAGCGCGCCTCGTGCCGGATGCGGCCTCGGCCAGCGACCCGCCGAGAGCGCTTCAGGCCGGGCTGAAGATCGTGCTATCGCCGGCGTGGGCCGCGGGTCGTGGTGGCGCGCCGCCCGAGGTGCGGGCCGCCGATCCGTGGCTCGCGCCCTTTGCCGACGACGAGGGCCTTTCATGACGATGCTGCCGCGCGGGGTCTGGGTCGGTGCGTTGACGGTCGGTCTCGCCGCGTGCGCGACCGCGGAGTCGGGCGGGACGCTCTGGGTCGGGCCGACGTTCGCGACGCTGGACGATGCGGCCCCGACGGCGGCGGCCGTCCTGACCGATACAACGGGGCGCGTCACGCGCGTCTTTGCTGCGCTGCCCGCGCCGTTGGCCGGCGTGCAGGTCGTGGAGCTCCCGGGGACCTATGCCGTGCCGGGCCTCGGGGACGCGCACGTGCATCTCGATGGGATCGGCAGCCAGGCCGAGATGGTCGATCTCGCGGGCACGACCTCGGTCGCCGAGGTGCAGACGCGCATCGCGGAGTTTGCCCGCGCGCATCCGGATCTCGCGGCGATCGTCGGCATCAACTGGGACCAGACGCGCTTCACGCCGCCCGAGTTTCCGAGCGCTGCCGATCTGCGCGCGGTCGATCCCGGCGCTCGCCCGCTCGCGCTGTGGCGCGTCGATGGGCACGCGCTCTGGCTCGACGAGGTCGCGATGGGCAAGGTCGGCGAGTACTTCGCCACGGGCGCCGCGGGCGCCGCCGGCGCCGCCGGCGCTGGAGGTCCGCACGCCGCGAGCGAGCGCATCCTTCGCGACGCGGGCGGGGCGCCGACGGGGATCGTGGTGGACCCGGACCCGCGCCTCTATGCGGCGCTCATTCCGGCGCCGACGCGCGCCGATTTCGCGCGCTGGCTCGGCACGGCGCTTCCCGCGCTGGCCGCGGCGGGTCTGGTCGAGGCCCACGACATGGGCGTGACCGTGGCGGAGCTCGAGGCGTTGATGGCCCTCGCGGCCGCTCCCGACGGGCTGCCGCTGCGCGTCGTCGTCTACTTGAAGGATGAGCCGGCGTCGTGGGAGTGGCTGACGACGCACGCGCCGGGGCCGGTCGTGCTCGGGCCCGACCTCGAGGTGCGCGGCGTGAAGCTCTTCGCCGACGGCGCGCTCGGGAGCCGCGGGGCCGCGCTGAAGGCGCCCTACAGCGACGAGCCCGCACACCGCGGACAGCCGGCGGACGCCGAGGCGCTCGTGCGCGCTGCGCTGCGGGCCGACGCGCTCGGCTACCAGGTCGCGATTCACGCCATCGGCGACGCGGGCAACGCGAACGCGCTCACCGCCATCGAGCGCGCGCGCGCCGCCTGGGCGCTCGCGGGCAGCCCGGCAACGCCCCTGACGCAGAGTCTCCACAAACCCTGGCAAGCGGCGGCGGCGCCGCTGCGCCATCGCGTCGAGCACGTGCAGGTTCTCGATCTCGCCAGCGACCTCGCGCGTCTGCGCGACAGCGACGCGGTCGCCTCGATGCAGCCGACGCATGCGACCTCGGACATGCGCTGGGCCGAGGCGCGGCTCGGTCCCGAGCGCGTCCTGGGCGCCTATGCTTGGCGCGCGCTGCTCTCGGCGCGGGTGCCGCTGGCCTTCGGCTCGGACGCCCCGGTCGAGGCGTACGACCCGCGGCTCGGGCTCTGGGCGGCGACCACGCGCCAGGCGCCGGGCGGCGACGCCAGGCCGGAACATGGTTGGTACACCAAGCAATGCCTGACGCTCGCCGAGGCGCTCCGGGCGTTCTCGGCGGGAGTGGCGTACGCGGCTCAGGGCGAGGCCGAGCGCGGCGCCCTCGCGGTCGGTCGCCTGCTCGAGCTGACGCTCTTCGATCGGGTGTTGGTGTCGCCGGCCGATCTGGATCCGACCCGCGCCGCGCACGCTTCCGTCGTGGGCACGGTGCGACGCGGCGCGCTCGTCAGGGCGCCCCTGCGGGCACGCGAAACGGCGCGAGGTAGCGGTCGCACCAGGCCGTGAGCTCCTCGCCGAAGACGTACTCCGCCTCGACGAACGGCAGCTTCCAGAGCGAGAGCAGCCCACGCTTGTGGGCCGCCACCTTCAGGTTGTGAACGGGTTCCTGATTGCGCCCGACCGCGTAGTCGACCGTCTCGCGGTACGCCAGAAAGACCAAGACGTCGTAGCGCTGAACCGCGGCCTTGCACTGCGCGACGAACGCCTCGTTGTTCTTGCGGTCCTCGTGCTCGCTCTGGTTCTGCAGCCAGTAGGCGAGGTAGTCGACGATCGTCTTGTCGGACACGAACTCGGCGTGCTCGTTCTCGGCCGCGACCTTGCGCCGCAGCGCCTCTTCGCGGATCCGGCGCCGCTGCTGAACGTCGTTCACCCCACGCCACGAGTCGCGGCCCTGGTCACGCAGGACCGCGATCACGTAGTCGGGAATGTACGTCGCACCGAGGTGCGTCGCGAGGTTCTTCGCGAGCGTGGACTTGCCGCTTCCGGCCGAGCCGATGATGCCGACGCGCATCGCGTGAACCTGCTACGGATGGTGGCCGAAGAGGGTGACCGCCGCATGGCCCTTCTTGAGCGTGCTGCGGTAGAAGAACGCGACCTTCTTGATGATGCGTGCCTCGCCCGGCAGATCGATCCAGCGGCTGCGCGTGCCCTGGTCGAAGTGGAAGCGCGTCTCGGGCGAGAACTTCGAGCCGTCGCCGAAGGTCACGACCACGTTGAACATCTCGAGGTCACCCTTGTCGACCTCGAACTTGATGGCGTCGAAGACGCCCGCCTTGGCGGTCACCGCGATGGTGTCCTTCTCGGCGATGAACTTCACCTTGCGCGTGCCGAGCTTGTCCCAGACGCGCTCGGCGACCGGCGCGACGGGCGCCGCGGCAGCGCCTGCATGGCGTCCGAGCAGCTTGAGCGTCGCGCGCCCCTCCTTGAGCTTGCTGCGGTAGAGGAAGTCGACCTTGCGGATGATGCGCGTGTTGCCAGGCAGATCGATCGTGCGCGAGCGCGAGCCCTCTTCGAAGACCAAGCGCGTCTCGGGCGAGAACTTCGAGTCGTCGCCGAACGTGACGACGACGTCGTACATCTCGAGGTTGC
>SXIE01000412.1 GCA_005772945.1 Pseudomonadota bacterium | reverse complement strand
ATCGAGTTCGAGTTCGAGTTCGAGTTCGAGTTCGAGTTCGAGTTCGAGTTCGAGTTCGAGTTCGAGTCCGAGTTCGAGTTCGAGTCCGAGTTCGAGTCCGAGTTCGAGTCCGAGTTCGAGTCCGAGTTCGAGTCCGAGCCCGAGCCCGAGCCCCGCTCACAGCAGCCCGGGTTTGCCCACCATCCACCGCGCCAGCTCGGTCGTCAGCATCGCGACGTGCTCGACCTCCTCGGCCGCGAGCTCCGCGTAGAGCTGCTGCTCGACCGAGCCCTCCTTCACGGTCGCGCCGCGCTGCTGGAAGAACGCGACCGCCCGCTGCTCGAAGGCGATGGCGACGCGGAACAGATTCGCCGGATCGTCCGGCCGATAGGGGATCCCGGCCAGGAGCGCGGCGCGCTCGACCTGCAGCGTGGCCTGCGCCTCCGGCATCGCTACGTGGTAACGGCGCGCGAGCGTCGCCATGTGCTCGTTTTCCATCGCCGCGAGCTTCGTGAAGAGCGTCCGCATGTCCGGATCGGCCGTCTCGACCGCCGCGCGCTGGTAGAACGCCTGCCCGCCGAGCTCGATCTCGAACGCCGTGCGGATCGCGTCGAGCGCGGCCTGGTCGTCGATCGTGCGCCGTTCGAGGACCTCGAGGTGCCCGCCGCACGCGGGGCACATGCCATAGGGGAACGCAAAGCCCTCGCTCACCTTGCGGCATTCCATGCATCGCCATGCAAGGGTCGCGTGCGCGCAGCACACGTAGGCGTCGCCGTCCGCGCCGTCCGCGCCGTCCTCACCGTCCTCACCATGCGCCCCGATCCCGATCGGCCGGTGGCACTTCGGGCAGGCCGGTACCGCGCTCGCGACGCCCCCCGCCACCGTCTCCAGGTCCGCAGCCCCGAGCGGCCACTTCTTGCCGAGGCGCAGGTACCCGCCGATGGCGCGCGCCGCCCGCCGCCCCGCGCCCATCGCCAGGATCACCGTGGCGCCGCCCGTCACGATGTCCCCGCCCGCAAACACGCCCGGCAGGCTCGTCGCCTGCGTGACCTCGTCCGCGACGATGTTGCCCCACTTATTCAGCGCGAGCCCCGGCGTCGACTTCGTGACGATCGGATTGGCCTTCGTCCCGAGCGCGTAAACGACCGTGTCGCAGTCGAGCTCCACGAAGTCGTCGAGCGGGATCGGCTTGCGACGCCCCTGCTCGTCCGGCTCGCCGAGCGCCATCCGCTGCGCGCGCATGCCGGCCACGTCGCCCTCGGCGTTCACACGGATCGCGACCGGCGCGTGCAGGAAGAAGAACTCGATCCCTTCCTCCTTGGCGTGCCGCAGCTCCTCCAAGCGCGCCGGCGCCTCAGCCTCCGAGCGGCGATAGACGCAGCGCACCTTCGGCACGCCGAGCCGCTTGGCGACCCGCAGGCAGTCCATCGCGGTGTTGCCGGCGCCGATGACGACGACGCTCTTGCCGACGTTTACCGGCGTGTCCTCGAACGGAAACTTGTCGCCGCCCATCAGGTTCACGCGCGTCAGGAACTCGTTGGCCGAATAGACCTGCCCCGCGAACTCGCCCGGGATCCCGAGGAACGCCGGCGCCCCGGCGCCGACCCCGATGAAGACCGCGTCGAAGCCCCTGTCGCCCAGCAGCTGCGCGACGGTGAAGGTCTTGCCGATGACCTTGTTGGTCTCGAACTGCACGCCGAGATCCCGCAGATATTGCACCTCGCGGTCGATGATCGCGCGCGGCAATCGGAAGCTCGGGATCCCGTAGCGCAGGACCCCGCCGACCACGTGCAGCGCCTCGTAGACGATGACCTCGGCCCCGTCGCGGACCAGATCCGCCGCGGCCGCGAGGCCCGCCGGCCCCGAGCCCACGACCGCGACCCGCCCCAGCCTGGCGGCCTCGGAACGCACGACGCGCGGCGCCTCGGCGTGGTCCCCGACGAAGCGCTCGAGGCGCCCGATAGCCACCGGTTCGACCTTCTTGCCGATGACGCACTGCGCCTCGCACTGCGACTCCTGCGGGCACACGCGGCCGCAGATCGAAGGGAACAGGTTCGAGCCGTGAATGGTCCCGAGCGCGGCGTCGAAGTCGCGCACGAGCATGTGGCGAATGAACTTCGGGATGTCGATCGAGACGGGGCAACCGGCGATGCACGTCGGCTTCGCGCATTGGATGCAGCGCTCGGCCTCGACGAGGGCGTCGCTCAGGTTGTAGCCGAGGTTCACCTCTTTGAAGTTCTGCGCGCGCTCGGCCGCGTCGCGCTCGGGCATCTTCGTCTGGTGCGGCTGCAAGTCCTTGATCTTGCGATAGTTCCGCTTGCTCTCCGTGAAGAGCTGCTTCTCCAGATTGCAGACGTGCGCGTAGTCCTTGTTCGCGACCGACTCCTCCTTCTTGAAGCGTCTTTGGCGCGCGATGAGCTCCTTGAAGTCGACCTGGTGACCATCGAAGTCCGGGCCCTCGACGCAGGCGAACTTGACCTGACCGCCGACCGTGACGCGGCACGAGCCACACATGCCGGTGCCATCGACCATGATGGCGTTGAGCGAGACCATGGTCTTCACCCCGAAGGGGCGCGTCGTTTCCACGCAGGCGTTCATCATCGGCAGAGGCCCGATGGCGACGACCAGCGCAGGTGGGTCCGTCTCGAGGACCTCTTGTAGTGCGGCCGTGACGAACCCCTTTTGGCCGTAGCTGCCGTCGTCGGTGCAGACGATGAGGCGGTCCGAGTGCGCGCGGAAGACGTCCTCCCAGAAGACGAGGGGCCGACTCCGAAACCCGATGACGCCGGTCACGCGATGGCCAGTCGCCTTGAAGGCACGGAGCTGCGGGAAGACCGGCGCGACCCCGAGCCCGCCGCCGACGAGCACCACGTGCCGCCCCCGCGCTGGCGCCCCGTCGTCGATGTGCTGCGGCAACCCGAGCGGCCCGACGAAGTCGTCGAACGTGTCGCCCGCGGCGTAGTTCCTCATCATCTCCTGCGTCGTCTTGCCGAGCGCCTGGATGACGAGCGTGATGGTGCCGCGCGCGCGGTCGAAGTCGGCGATGGTGAGCGGGATCCGCTCGGATCCCTCGTGCAGCCGCAACATCACGAAGTGCCCAGGCTGCGCGGCTTGCGCGACATCGGGCGCCTCGACCTCCCAGAGAAAGGTCACGTCGGAGAAGACCTCGCGGCGAACGATCGTGTACATGCGACGAACCCCGTTCGAGCGCGTCCGCGGCAGTCTCGAGCCGCGTCGCGCCGCCGAGCCACCCCGCACCCCTGCTCGCGCGGACTCTAGCGCACGCCCCGCGGGAGGCGTCCAGCGCCAACGTCCGTGCGATTGCGAACGACACGCGCGCCGCGCCGCCCCACGAGGCTCTCGTGGCGCGCACGGACCACGGCGCTCTCCCTGCCGCCGAGCCGCGACCAGGTCCGCCGTCGGGACCTCACGGCTTGCGGTAGAGGTGGAACCGCCCGGTGGCCTGGATGGCGATCGCCGGAAACGTCGCGTTTTCAGGGGCGTCGAGGTCGAGCGTGAAGTTACCGTCGACGAATTCGCCCGGTCCTCCGATCGCCGTGAACGAGACGACGCCGCCAGTCACCGGGATCATCGCCGCTGAGCGACCCTCTCTGGTGCGATGGGTCAGCCCGAGGCACCGCGTGCAGGGCGAGTCGGTGGTGACTCCGGCGAATCGGAAACCCAGCGAGAAACCAAGGCTGCTCCCGTCGGCCGAGGTCGCGATGAAGTCGTCGGCGCCGCTGATGACCATGGCGCGCGCCGCGAAGTCGAACGGAACGCCGCCCTCTGTCCCAGCCGCCACGAACCAGCTCTGGCCGAGGTCCGCGGCGGTGTCGCCCCCACCCGCCGCGTCCGGCGTGGTGGCGGCGGTGGCGGCGTCGAGCAGCGCACCGCCGCTCGTGGCATCGGTGCAGGCGACGAGCTGCGAGGCGACGAGCGCGACGAACGCGAGGAACCCGACGACGACGGAACGGACGGAACGTGACACAGGACCTCTCGGGCGCGAGTTAGCGCGGCGGCGGCGCGTCGAACGACTTGGTGAACAGCGTGTAGGTTCCGTCCGGGTTGTGGATGAGGGACGGATCGGCGCCGCCACCCGGTCCATGCTGTTCCAAGGTCCAGGTCTCCGCGGCGTCGGTCGTCCGGTAGACGCGGAACCCGTCCAGACCCGCGACGTAGAGGCGGACGCTGCCGTCCTCGAAGGCCGCCAGCTCGGGGATCCCGCCCGGGAACGTGTCGCCGGTGCGCGTGTAGGGCGCGATCGGGTCGCGGCTGGTGGCGACGATGACGCCCTCGCTGTCGTGCGTCACGGCCAGCACCCAGGTCCCGTCGCTGGCCTGGGCGACGGTCGGATCGGTGCCGCCGCCCTCGGTCTCGAGCACTTTGGCCTCGGTCGTGAAGTGGATCCCGTCCTCGCTGACGGCCGCATAGAATGCGTGCGGCGGCTGGCCGGGAGGAGGCGGCGACACGAACCAGCCCTCGAAAACATGGAGGCGGTAGCGCCCGTCGGCGAGCCGCACGACGTCGGGATCGACCGCGTTGCCGTTGACCTTGCCGTCGATGCGCACGCAGTCGAAGGGGACGAGGCGCTCGTTCGCGCGGTCGAATTCGGCGATGAAGACGGCGTGCTGCCCGGGGTTCGCGTTGATGTAGTAGACCCAGATCGCGCCGTCGGGCCGAACGACCGCGTCGGGGACCGAGGCGTGCTCGAGGAGCACGGCGTCCTGGTGGGTGAAGTGCACGGCGTCGGTCGAGGTCGAATACTCGATGCGATGGGTGTAGAGGCCTGCGTTGGGAACCTGGGCCGCGTCGAGGAGCGGGCAGGCCTCGCTGTCGTTCGCGGGGTCGCGGGGGCTGTCATCGCCGCAGCCGATCAGCGCCGAAGCGGCCATACAAGCCATCGCCAAGCGTGCGCGCGCGATCGTCGTCACGGGGTTCCTTGGTCGTGTGGGGGCATTCGGAAGGCATCGGCGAGCGCCGAGCCGCTGAGCGTCGCGCGGAGCTCGCGCAGGGCGACGAGGAGATAGGACCAGGCGGCGATGCCGAGCGCCAGGCCCAGCAAGCCGAGCGCGATCACCACTGCCTGCGAGGGCTCCGCGTCGGACCAGCGCTCCTGCATCCACTGGAGCGCGACGGTCGGCAGGTAGCCCGCGAGCTGGAGCCACAGCGTCGTCACGGCCATGGTACGAAGGCGCGGCGCACCCAGCCGGATCGCGACGCGGCGGAACGCGAAGAGCATCGCGACGCTGGCGACGAGCCCGACGCGCGCCATGGACTCCTGGAGCTCGCCGAGAACCCACCGTGCATCGTCGAGTGCCCCCGGCTTCGCGAGCGCGAACACGGTGGTCACCACCAGCAAGAGTCCGGTGAAGCAATTGAGGAGAGTCAGGTAGAACGCGGCCGAGAGCGGTGCGCGCCCCTGCTGACCCACGGCATCCGGCCGAGGCGGCTCAGCCCGACCACGTAGAGGACCACCACCGCGATAGCCCCGAGGAGACCGAGGATCATGACGATGAGGGCTAGCCCGGCCCCGCCACCACCGCGGCCCAACGCTCCGATCAGCCCCAGCGCGAAGACGCCGGAGACGACGACGATCTGGAGGACGACCGCCGCGCGCAGCGTGCCGGCGCCGGTGGCGGCGACCTGCCAATCCTCGCGCCCGGCGAGCGGCGCGCCGGCCGGCTGTTCGTCGATCGACACCCCGCCCAGCGCGCGCCTCCGGAGCGCGTACGCGGCGATCGGCGTGAGGTCCATCAGGACCTCGAGCCCGATGCCCCACGCGGACGCGGCGAGCTCGCGCGGCAGCGCGATGACGACGATCGGGAGCGCGAGCGCAAGCGCTGCCAGCGCGAGTCCGGCCGTGCGCGCACCCCCGCTTGAGCTGAGCGCCATCGCGCCGAGCATGCACGCGCCGGCGACCGCGTAGAGTACGCTGGACACGACGGGAAAGAGGTCGAAGAACGCGTCGCGCGCCTCGCCGTGCAGGACCTCGATCAGCGGGACGACCTGACCGAGCGCGCTGATGCCGAGCGTGATCCCGAAGCCGACCCAGGCCAGCGTGCGCTGCGGCGACACGGCTGCGTAGCTCGCCATCGCCGCAAGCACCCCGACGGAGGCCACGCCGGCGAGCGCGAAGAGGACGCCCGGCGCGAGCGGGGACTCCATCCCACCCAACGCGACCACCGCGCGCGCGCCTGCGTGCAAGAGCAGGTACGCGCCCGCGAGGACCATCAGGACCAGGAGGGTGCGGCGCTCGAGGGTCACGCGCAGCGGATTCATGTGCGTCCTCCACCGGCCTCGACGTCAGGCGCGGCGGCGTGCGGCCGCGCCGACGAGCATCGCGAGCAGGGCCATGGCGATGGGCACGGCGGTCGAGGCTCCGCCGGCCTGGCACGACCAGGGATCGGCCATGCGCGTGCCCTGGCTCGGGGTGCCCGCGCCGCCGTTCGAGTCGAACCAGGCGAGCTCCTCATCGACCCAGGAGGCCACCAGATCGATACGCGTGTAGTAGGCCTCGTCGAGGCACGAGAGCAGGACCTTGCTCAGGCCGCCACCGACGGTGACGCGGCCAGCATCATCGACGAGGAGGAACGGGCCGCCCGAGTCCCCCATGCAGGCGCCGCGCTCCCCGTCGCCGTCGACGGCGACGCGCTCGTAGACGCTGGCCACCTGCATCACGACGAAGCGCCGCAGCGCGATCCCGTTGATTTCGCCGTAGCCGGCGATCTCGACGTCCTCGCCGACGAGGTCGTCGTTCAGCGCGACGCGGTTGATCGGGATGACCTGGAGGCCGCCGACGCTCGTCGCGTGGCCGTCGAGCTCGATCAGCGCGATGTCCGTTCCCTCCGCAGCCAGCGAGATGCGCCGGACGTCCAGGCGGCCGATCGGAGCGGAGACGGGACCGATGCCGAAGCGGATATCCTCCGGGAGCCTGTCCTTG
Source organism: Pseudomonadota bacterium (assembly GCA_005772945.1). Next base: position 19,265 of record SXIE01000412.1, on the reverse strand, counting down.
ACGCAGTGGGCGGCGGTCAGGACGACGTCCGCGCGGATGACCGTGCCCGAGCAGAAGAAGCCGTCACGATCCTCGAGAAAGCCGATGGCGAGGACCTGTCCGGGCGTGAGCGGGGTGAGCGTCGGCTCGAGGCCGCCATTGAGGATGGCATGCGCGGAGGTCGGCAGGCTCGCGGCGAGGGCGAAGAGGAGGAAGGCGGACGCTTTCACTTTCATTCGCGGGCTCCGGGTCGGGCGAGCAAAGCGCTTCGCGTTGGCAGGGCCGACTGGGTACCCCCCTGCCGCCGGCGACTCAACGACCGGGGGGAATAACCTGGGTTTGTGGTGGGCGGCGTCGCTCTTCTCGCCGAATGCTTCTTGCCGAGGCGGTCAACTCACGCGGTCCGCTCGGGTGCATCGAGAGCCTGGGCGCGCCTCTGTGCAGACGTCCGCACAGACCGTGCGGACTGTCTGCACGACGGGCGCTGGACCGCACGCGCGGCGCCTCAGGGGGTCGTGATCGTCAGGATCGCGGTCTGGCTGCTGTTGCCCACCTTCGAGTCGAGGATGATGGTGTAGGCCACGCCCTGGGTCGCGCTCAGCGTCACCTTCGATTGCGTCCCAAGGCCCGTGAAGTCGTCGTTGCAGGCCAGCGCACCCGCGCCAGTGCAGCCGTCTCCGCGCACGTCGAGCACGGTGTCGGCGGCCGAGCCGGCGGTCGAGAGGGTGTAGCTCGCCGTCGTCGGGGCGACCCAACGGAAGCGCTGCTCGCGGCCGCTGTTCGAGGTGCACGACGGCTGCCAATAGCTCGCGAGCTGCGCATCGATGAGGAAGCTCGCGACCTGCCCGACCGCCTGGCCCAGATCGCTCACGCAGTCGCTGTCGCTGCAATCGGGCTGGCCGTCGAGGTCGTTGTCGAGCGCGTTGCCGCACGCCCCGGTCTCGCGCGTGCGCGGCGCGAGGCCGTTCACCGCGAAGGCCGACCAGCGATCGAGCGGCGTCGCGAGCTGCCCATCGCCCAGGCCCCAACCGGCGCCCCAGCAGAAGACCCCGCTCGCGCCGTCGAGCGCGCAGCCGTGATCGCCGCCCGCGCTGAGCGCGCTGACCCCGGACAGCGCCGCGCCGTCGCTCCAACGGACCACCTGGCGTGCGGTCCCATACGAGGCCGCGAAGCTGCCCCAGCCCAACTGACCGCTGGCGTTCGCGCCCATGCAGGCGACGCTCCCGTCGCTACGCAGTGCGCACGTCGCGCCGGCGTACTTGTTCGGGGCGATGGCGGAGACGCTGCCCCCGAAGTCGACGACCGTGGCCGTGCTCGCCGACGCGCTGCCGCCATACGCACCCCAGCACACCGCGCCCCCACCGCTGCGCGTGGCGCAGGTGGATTGGAGGCCCGCGGCGATCCCCGTCAGGCTGTCGAGCGTCCCGAGCACGGTGACTGGCGTCAGCGAGCTCGTGTTCGTGCTCTGGCCGAGCTGCCCGTCGGTCCCCCAACCCCAGCACTTGGCGGCGCTCGGCCCGACGATGGCGCACGCGTGGTAAGCGCCCGCGCCGACGTGGGTGGCGGTCGTCAACCCCGGCACCTCGGTCGGTCGGCTCGCGCCGTAGGTCGTGCCGTTGCCGAGCTCGCCGTCGGCGCCATACCCCCAGCACCACACACGCCCGTCGCCGCCGACGGCGCAGGTGAAGTCGCCGCCAGCGCTCACCTCGACGATGTCGGTCAGGTTCGGGACCTCGACCGGCACGCTGTAGAACAGCCCGCGCCCGCGCCCCACTTGCCCCTGGCTGGTCTGTCCCCAGCAGCGCACGCGGCCGTCGGTCATGCGCGCGCAGGCGTGGCCCCAGCCCGCGGTCACCGCGGCGGCGCCGCTGGTGATGCGCGTCGGGCGCGGGTCGGTGCGCGAGACCGCCGTTCCGTCGCCGAGTGCCCCAGCGTCGTTGTTGCCCCAGCAGAGGACCGCCCCGCCCGCGGTGACAGCGCAGCTGAAGTCGTGGCCCGCGGCGACGCCAGCGGGCTTGGCGAGCGCGTCGGCCTGGCACGCGCCTGCGATACAGCTCTGGTCGTGGGCGCAGACCTTGCCGCACGCGCCGCAGTTGAAGCGGTCCGCCTGGCCGTCGATCTCGCAGCCGGTCGCGGCCGACGCGTCGCAGTTCAGGCGCCCGCCCGCGCAGGTCTCGGGGACGATGGTCAGGACCACGCTGGCGATGCTGGTCGCCGTGTTGGTGTCCGCGACGATCGTGTACTCGGTGCCCTGGGTGGCGTCGAGGAGGACGCGCGAGCGCGTGCCGAGCCCCGCCGTGTCGTCGTTGCAGACGAGCGTCCCGCCGGTGCACCCGACGGCGCGCACGTCGAGCACGGTGTCGGCGGTCGAGCCTTCGTTCGAGATGACGTAGCGCGCGGTCGCCGGCGCGACCCAGCGGTAGCGCTTCTCGCGCCCGGACGCGCTCGTGCATGTCGAGGCCGGCTGCACGTAGTTGCCGAGCTCGCCGTCGGCCGAATAGGCAGCCACGGTGCCCAGCGCGGACCCGAGGAGCGTGGCGCAGGCGGTGTCCGCGCAGTCCGTCTGGCCGTTCTGATCGTCGTCGCGCGCGTTCGTGCATTCGCCGGTCTCGGTGGCGAACGGCGCGAGCGACACGACCGGAAAGGCAGACCAGCGGTCCTTGGGTGCCGTGTTGTCCGTGACGTACTGCCCGTCGCCGAGTCCCCAGCCCGTGCCCCAGCAATGCACCGCGCCGCCCCGCGCGAGCGCGCAGGCGTGATCGCCGCCGGTCGCGACGGCGGTCAGGTTCGTCAGCGAGTCGAGCGCCCCCCAGCGAACGACCTCGCGCGGCGCGCCGGTGGACGCGATGAACGTTCCGTTTCCGACCTGACCCGCGTCGTTTTGGCCCATACACGCGACCCGCCCGTCGCTGCGGAGGGCGCACGACGTGTCGCTGTAGCGGTCGAGCGAGATGGCGGTGACGTTGGCGCCGAAGTTCTCGATCGTGGCGCTGCTCGGGGCCGTCGCGCCGCCGTGGCTACCCCAGCACACGGGGCTCGCGTCGGTGCGCGTGGCGCAGGTCCCATAAAGGCCGGCCGAGATCCCGGTAAGCGCATTCAGCGTGCCGATGACGGACACGGGCGTCGTCGAGGGGCTCGTGCCGCCGTTGCCGAGCTGTCCGTAGGCGCCCCATCCCCAGCACTTGACCGCGTTGGGCCCGACGACCGCACAGGCGTGATATCCGCCGGCCGCGACCGCCGTGGCGGTCGTGATCCCCGGGACCTCGAGCGGGCGACTCGAGTCGTAGGTCGCCCCGATCCCCAGCTCCCCGTTGCCGCCACCGCCCCAACACCAGACCCGCCCGTCGCTGCGCAGGGCGCACGTGAAGTCGCCGCCCGCGCTCACGGCCGTCACGTTCGTGAGCGTCGGCACCTCGACCGGCACGCTGTAGAACTGCCCGAGTCCACGCCCGACCTGACCGTGGTCGTTCCGCCCCCAACAGCGCACGCGCCCGTCGCTCATGCGCGCGCAGGCGTGGGCCCAGCCGCCGGCCACCTCGACCGCTCCGCTGGTGATGAGCGACGGCCCCGGGCGCGAGCGCGACGTGGTCGTGCCGTCGCCGAGCGCGCCCCTGTCGTTCTTGCCCCAGCAGAGGACCGCGCCACCCGCCGTCCGGGCGCAGCTGAAGTCGGTGCCCGCCGCCACCCCGCTGGGCGTCGCCGCCGCATCCGCCTGGCAAGCGCCCGCCACGCACCGCTGGTCGAAGCCGCAGACCTTGCCGCAGCTGCCGCAGTTGAAGCGGTCGTTGCCGCCTTCGACCTCGCAGCCGCTCGCCGGGTCGCCGTCGCAGTCGAGCCGCGAGCCGGCGCAGGTCGCGGGGACGATCGAGAGGACGACGTTCTCGATGGTGTTGGCGGTCTTGGTGTCGGCGACGATCGTGTACTCGCTGCCCGCCGAGGCGCTCAGCAAGACGCGCGAGCGCGTTCCGAGCGGCGCCGTGTCGTCCGCGCACGCGACCGAGACGCCGGAGCAGCCCGCGAGCCGCACGTCGAGCACGGTGTCGGCGTTCGAGCCGACGCTGGCGATGACGTAATCCGCGTCCGCCGGCGCGACCCAGCGGTAGCGCCTCTCGCGCCCGGTGCCGCTCGTGCACGTCGAGGCCGGTTGCACGTAGTTGACGACCTGCCCGTCCGCCGGGAAGGCGGCCACCAGGCCGAGGGCCGATCCGAGATCGGTCGCGCACGCCGCGTCGGCACAGTCCGTCTGGCCGTTCTGGTCGTCGTCGCGCGCGTTCGTGCATTCACCGGTCTCGGTCGCAAACGGCGCCAGCGACACGACCGGGAACGCGGACCAGCGGTCCTCGGGGCTCGCCCCATTCGGCATGATCTGTCCGTCGCCCAGACCCCAGCCGGCGCCCCAGCAGTGGACGGCGCCGCCCACCGCGAGCGCGCACGCGTGCTCCCCTCCCGCGGCGACCGCCGTCAGGTTCGTCAGCGAGTCGAGATCGCTCCAGCGCACGACCTCGCGCGGCGCGCCGTTGGACGCGACGAAGGTCCCGTTGCCCACCTGCCCCATGTTGCTCTGGCCCATGCACACGACGCGGCCGTCGGCGCGCAGCCCGCACGCGGTGTCGCTGTAGCGGGTGAGCGCGATCGACGTCACGTTGCCGCCGAAGTTCTCGACCGTCGCGAGCGCCGGTGACGCTGCGCCGCCGTGGCTGCCCCAGCACACCGGGCTTGCGTTCGTGCGCGTCGCGCAGGTCCCGTAGAGGCCGGCCGAGATCCCCGTCAGCGCGTTCAAGGTCCCCGTCACCGACACGGGCGAGAGCGAGCTCCCGCCGCCGTTACCGAGCTGCCCGTACGACCCATAGCCCCAGCACTTGACCGCGTTCGAAGCGACGACGGCACAGGCGTGGTAGGCGCCCGCCGCGACCGCCGTCGCTGTCGTGATCCCGGGCACCTCGAGCGGGCGGCTGGACGGGTACGTGGCGCCCGTGCCCAGCTCGCCATTGCCACCGGCGCCCCAGCAGAAGACGCGTCCATCGCCGCGCAGCGCGCAGGTGAAATCGCCGCCGCCGCGCACGGCCGTGACGTTCGAGAGGGCCGGCACCTCGACCGGCACGCTGTAGAACTGGCCATGCCCGCGCCCGACCTGCCCGTAGTCGTTGCGGCCCCAGCAGCGCACGCGCCCGTCCGTCATGCGCGCGCACGCGTGCCCCCAGCCGGCGGTGAGCTCGACGGCGCCGCTCGTGATCAGCGAAGCCCCCGGTCGCGTGCGGGACTCGGTCGTCCCGTCGCCGAGCGCGCCGCTGCCGTTCTTGCCCCAGCAGAGCACCGCACCGCCCGACGTCAGCGCACAGCTGAAGTCGGTCCCGGCCGCGATGCCGCTGGGCGTGGCCGCCGCGTCCGCCTGGCAAGCGCCCTGGACGCAGCTCTGATCGTAGCCGCAGACCTTGCCGCACGCGCCGCAGTTGAAGCGGTCGCTGCCGCCGTCGACCTCGCAGCCGGTCGCCGCGTCGCCGTCGCACTCGAGCCGCGAGCCACCACACACCTCGGGCACGATCGTCAAGACGACGTTCTCGATGCTGTTGGCCGTCTTGGTGTCGATGATGATCGTGTACGCGTCGCCCGCGGCCGCCCCGAGCACCACGCGCGACCGCGTCCCGAGCGTGGCGGTGTCGTCCGCGCACATCATCGAGACGCCGTTGCAGCCCGCGAGGCGCACGTCGAGCACCGTGTCGGCGTTCGAGCCCTCGCTCGAGATGACATACGTCTCATCGCCCGGCGCGACCCAGCGATAGCGCTTCTCGCGCCCCTTCGCGCTCGTGCACGTCACGGCCGGTTGCACGTAGTTGCCCAACTGCCCGTCGGACGGGAAGGCCAGCACCAGGCCGAGCGCCGATCCCAGATCGGTCGCGCACGCCGCATCCGCGCAGTCGGTCTGGCCGTTCTGATCGTCGTCGCGGGCGTTCGTGCAGGAGGCGGTCTCGGTGGTGGTCGGCGCCAGCGCGACCACCGGAAAGGCCGACCAGCGGTCCTTGGGCGCCTCCCCGTTCGGGGTGAGCTGCCCGTCGCCGACGCCCCAGCCGGCGCCCCAGCAGTGGACGCCGCCGGTCGCCGTCAGCGCGCACGCGTGGCTCCCGCCCGCGGCGATCGCGGCGAGGTTCGTCAGCGAGTCCATGTCGCTCCAGCGCACGACCTCGCGCGGCGCGCCGTCGGAGGCGACAAAGGTCCCGTTGCCGACCTGGCCGACCGAGCCCTGCCCCATGCAAACCACGCGGCCGTCGACGCGCAGGCCGCAGGCCGTGGCGCTTGAGCGGGTGAGCGCGATCGCGGTGACGTTGGCGCCGAAGCTCTGCACGGTCGCGATGCTCGGACCGCTGGCGCCGCCATAGCTGCCCCAGCACACCGGGCTCGCATTCGTGCGCGTCGCGCACGTGCCGTAGAGGCCGGCCGAGATCCCCGTCAGCGCGTTCAGCGTGCCGGTGACGGACACCGGCACGTTCGAGCTGGCGGTGCCCGCGTTGCCGAGCTGGCCGTAGGCCCCGTAACCCCAGCACTTGACGGCATTCGACGCGACGACCGCACAGGCGTGATACGCGCCCGCGCCGATCGCGGTGGCGGTCGTCACGCCTTGGACCTCGCTCGGGCGACTGGAGTTGTAGTTCGTGCCGTTGCCGAGCTCGCCCTCGGGCCCGTAGCCCCAGCACCACACCTTCCCGTCGGCGCGGCGCGCGCACGTGAAGTCGCCGCCGGCGCGCACCTCGGACACGTTCGTCAGCGTCGGCACGTCGACCGGCACGCTATAGAACTGCCCCATCCCGCGCCCGATCTGCCCCTGGTCGTTCTTGCCCCAGCACTTGACGCGCCCGTCGCTCATGCGCGCGCAGGCATGCCCCCCGCCGGCCGTCAGCTTCACGGCGCCGCTCGTGATGAGCGACAGACGCGGCTCGCTGCGCGGCGTCGTCGTCCCGTCGCCGAGCGCGCCAGTGTCATTGTCGCCCCAGCAGAGGACGGCGCCGCCCACGGTCAGCGCGCAGCTGAAGTCGCTGCCGGCCGCGATGCCGCTGGGCAGGGCCTGCGGGTCGGCCTGGCAAGCGCCCGCGACGCAGCTCTGGTCGAACGCGCAGACCTTGCCGCACGCGCCGCAGTTGAAGCGGTCGCGCGCGCCGTCGACCTCGCAGCCGGTCGCCGCGTCGTCGTCACACTCGAGCCATCCGCCCCCACAGGCCTCGGGCACGATCGTCAAGACGACGTTCTCGATGCTGTTGCCCGTCTTGGTGTCGGCGATGACCGTGTACTCGGTCCCCGCCTCGGCCGCGAGCACGAGCCGCGAGCGCGTCCCGAGCCCTTGCGCGTTGTCGTCGCACATCAGCGTCCCGGCCGTACACCCGGCCGCGTGGACATCGATCACCGTGTCCGCGTTCGAGCCCACGGTCGAGAGGACATACGACTCGGTCGTCGGCGCCAGCCATCGGTAACGCTGCTCGCGCCCGACGGAGCCGGTGCACGTGGTCACCGGCGGCTGCGCGTAGTTGCCGGACTGACCGTCCGAGGCGAAGGCGGCGACGCGGCCGAGCGTCGAACCGAGATCGGTCGCGCACGCGCCATCCGCGCAGTCGATCGGCCCGTTCTTGTCGTCGTCGATCCCGTTGGTGCAGAGGGCCGCCTCGGTCCCTACCGGCGTGGCCGTCAGGTTGACGACCGGGACGGCGGACCAGCGGTCCGTGGGCGCGCTGCCGCCCTGGAACACCTGCCCGTCGCCGAGCGCCCACCCCGCACCCCAGCAGTGAACCGTCCCCGCCGTGTCGAGCGCGCACGCGTTCGCGCCGCCGGCGCTGACGGCCGTCACGTTCGTGAGCGAGTCCATATCGCGCCAGCGCACGACCTCGCGCGGCGCACCCATGGACGCGGTGAACGTGGCGTTGCCCACCTGACCGTAGTAGTTGCTACCGATGCAGGCGATGCGGCCGTCGACCCGCAGCGCGCAGGACGTCTCGGCCTCCTTGGCGAGCGCGATCGCCGTCGCGTTGCCGCCGAAGCTCGTGACCGTCGCCGTGCTCGGCGCGGCGCTGCCGCCGAAGCTGCCCCAACACACCGGGCTCGCGTTGCTGCGTGTCGCGCAGGTTCCGTAGACGCCAGCGGAAATGCCGGTCAGCGCATTGAGCGTCCCGGTCACCGACACCGGCGCGTTCGAGCTGGCGGTGGTGCCGCGGCCGAGCTGCCCGTAGGCGCCGTATCCCCAGCACTTCACCAGGTTCGCGGCGACCACGGCGCACGCGTGGTACGCACCGACGCCGAGCTGCGTGGCGGTCGTGATCCCGGTCGCCTGCACGGGCGTGCTGGACTGGTTGTTCGTGCCGTTGCCGAGCTCGCCCTCGGCGTTCTTGCCCCAGCACCAGACCTTGAGGTCGCTGGTGATGGCGCAGGTGAAGCCCCAGCCGGCTTGCACATCGGTCGCGATTCCGAGGTTGGCGACGCGCACCGGGACGAGCGATCGCTGGGTGCTCGTCGGCAGGCCGAGCTGCCCGCTCAGGTTGCGGCCCCAGCACCAGACCTTGCCGCTGGCCGTGCGGGCGCAGGCGTGATCCGAGCCGGCCGTCAGCTGCACGTAGGGATCGTTCGGAGCCGCTTGGATGCTGGTCCTGGCGCTGGTGCGCGAGGTCGTGCCGCCGTCGCCGAGTTGGCCGTCGTCGCCCTTGCCCCAACACGCGATGACCCCCGAGGTCCGCAGGGCACATCCAAAGCCGGTCCCCGACGCGACCGCGACCACGGCGTCGTAGATGCACGCCTGGTTGACGCACTGCTCGCCGCCCGGGCAGGCGAGGCCGCAGCCACCGCAGTTCGCCGGATCCGCGTGCAGATCGACCTCGCAGCCGTTGCTCGGATCGTCGTCGCAATCGCCGAAGCCGTCGTTGCACGCAAGCACCTCGCAGGTCCCGGTCGCGCACGTCGCGCTGCCGTTCGCGATGGTGCAGGCCGTGTCGCAGAAGCCGCAGTGGGTCAGCGTATCCAGCGGCGCCTCGCACCCGTCGGGCGCGAGCTGATTGCAGTTGCCGTAGCCGCTATCGCAGGTCGTCAGCTGGCAGGTGCCCCCGGCGCAGGTCGCGCTGGCGTGATCGCGCGCGCACGCCGTATCGCAGTCGCCGCAATCCGTGAGCGTGTTCAGCGGCCGCTCGCAGCCATCACCCGCGAGGCCGTTGCAATCGTCGTAGAGCGCCGCGCAGTCTCCCATCGCGCAGCCGCCCGCACCGCAGAGCGCGGATGCATGCGCGTAGGTGCAAGCGTCGCCGCAGCTGAGGCAGTTCGTGAGCGTGCCGAGCGGCACCTCGCAGCCGGTCGCCGCGACGTGGTCGCAGTCGCCGTGACCGCCGTCGCACACCGTCATCGCGCAGCCCGAGGCGCCGCAGACCGCACCGGCGAACTCGAACGCGCAGGCGTCGCCGCAGCTCTCGCAGTCGCTGAGGGTCCCCAGCGGGACCTCGCAGCCGTCGCCCGCCAGGCGGTTACAGTCCGCGTGTCCGTCCACGCAGCCGCTCAGGCCGCAGCCACCCGCCCCGCAGGCCGCCACACCGAAGGGGTAGCTGCAGGCGTCGCCGCAGGCGAGGCAGTCCTTGAGCGTGCGGAGCGGCGTCTCGCACCCGTTGGCGGCGTTCTGGTCGCAGTTGCCGAAGCCGCCTTCACAGCCGTTCAGCGCGCAACCGCCGGCGCCGCACACGGCCGTTCCATGCACGTACGTGCAAGCGTCGTCGCAGCCGCGGCAGTCGCTGAGGGTCCCGAGCGGCGTCTCGCAGCCGTCGGCGAGATCGTCGTCGCAGTTCGCCTGGGTCGGCAGGCACCCAACGAAGCCGCACCCATTGGCGCCGCACGCGCCGGTCCCGCCCGCGTAGGTGCACGCGTCGCCGCAGGCCTTGCAATCGGCGGTCGTCCCGAGCGGCGTCTCGCACCCGTCGGCCGCGTCCTCGTTGCAGTCGGCGAAGCCGCCGTCGCAGTCGGTCATGACGCACCCGGCGAGGGTGCAGGCGCCGACGCCGTGGTCGTAGGTGCAGCTGTCCTTGCAGCGTAGGCAGTCGCTCAGCGTGCCGAGCGGCGTCTCGCAGCCGTTCACGCCGTCGGCGTCGCAGTTCGCGAGCCCCGGCGTACACCCGACGAAGGAGCAGCCCGCCGCGCCGCAGGCCCCGATGCCGCCCTCGTAGACGCAGCTGTCCGCGCACGCGAGACAGTTCGCGTTGGTGCCCAGCGGGGTCTCGCAACCGTTGCCGCTCGCGTGGTCGCAGTCGGCGGCGCCGGGGTCGCAGCCCGTCAGCTCGCAGCCGTTCGCGCCGCGGGCCCCGGTGCCGCTCGGGTACGCGCAGGCGTCCCTGCAGGCCTTGCAGTTCGCGAGGGTGCCGAGCGGCGTCTCGCAGCCGTTGGCCGCGTCGGCGTCGCAGCTGGCGAACCCGCCGTCGCACCCGCTGAGGGTGCAGCCGCTTTCGCCGCAGCTCCCGACGCCCGCGGGATACGTGCACGCGTCGCGACAGCGGAGGCAGTTGGCGAGCGTGCCGAGCGCCGTCTCGCAGCCGGTGGTGGTGTTGTCGTCGCAGTCGGCAAACCCGCCCTGGCAGCCGCTCAGGAAGCATCCGTCGGCCCCGCACCCGGGGACGCCGCCGTCGAACGCGCACGCGTCGAAGCAGCTCTTGCAGTTCGTGATCGTGCCGAGCGTCGTCTCGCAGCCGTTCGCGGTGTCGTCGTCGCAGGTGCCGAAACCCGGCTCGCAGCCGCTCAGCGCGCAGCCGCTCACGCCGCAGATCCCGATCCCCGCGGCGAAGTCGCAGGCGTCGTCGCACGCCATGCAATGCGCCGAGCTGCCGAGCACCGTCTCGCAGCCGTTGCCCGCATCGTGGTCGCAGTCGCCGAATCCGCCCTGGCATCCGGCCATCGCGCAACCCGCCGCGCCGCACTCGCCGATGCCGCCGTCGTACGCGCAGACGTCGGTGCAGCTCTTACAGCGGTCGGGCGTGCCCAGCGGCGTCTCGCAGCCGTTTTCGTCGTTGCCGTCACAGTTGCCGTGCCCGCCCGCGCACGGCCCGAGGCCGCACTCGCCCTGAACGCACACCGCGCTCGCGTGCGCGAACTCGCAGGGCGGGCAGGTCGTGCGCCCGACGTCCTCGAGGCGCACGTCGTCGAGCCGCACCGAGCCCGCGACCCCGCCGAGCTGCAGCTGGAGCTGGGCATTCCAGACGGTCGTCGCGACCTCGAACGTGACGACGTGCTCGCCCCAGGTCGCGTCGACGGCGACGTTCTGCTCATGCACGGCCGTGTCTACCCCAGAGGGCGTGGCGGGCACGCGCGGCGACGCCGCGGGCTCACGTTGCACCCGCACGTGAATCGATCGTGCCGGCTTGGCTTTGGCCCAGAACGTCAGGCGATAGGCGCGCCCCGCGATGAGGCTCGTCTGCGCCTGGCGCACGGCGAAGGCCTCGTCGGCGCCGCCGGCCGCGGCCACCGTCGCAACCAGCACCGGTGCTTTGCCGGCCGGCGGCAGATCATCGTCTTCGAAGGTGAGGCCGTCCGCGACAGGCGTCTGCCAGCACGGCGAGGGCTCGCCGCCCGCGGCCTCGGCGGCCCTCAGATCGAAACCGCCATCGCCGAGGAGGCCCTTGCCATCGGGGACGCAGGCGCGGCTCCGGACCCAAATCTCCGTCCCGGCCACGCAGCCACTCTGGGGATTCCCGGGATCGACCGGCGCCCCGCACACCTCGGCGGCGCCGGTCAGGGCGTCGAACGCCGCGCCCGGCAAGACGCGCGACGCCGCGCCCGGCGTGCCGCACCCGAGCCCCGCACCGCCCGCCAGGCCGCCCGCGCAATCGAAGACCGCGTCGCCGCCGGCCGCCTCGGCCTGGGCGTGAACCCACAGCCCGGTGACCTCCTCATATAAGGAGGTGGACCAGGCGGCGCTGGTGACCGGCGAACGATAGAACGCGCTGCCGCCGGGCGCGCGGTAGAAGTACTCGAACGCCGGATCGAGCTCGCCGCCGCCCTCGACCGCCTGGACCATGCCGCCGGTGAGCCGCGTCCAGCCTCCGCGCTCGAGCTCGAACAGGCACGGGACCTCGAACGCCGCCTGGCCGCCCGCGCCATCGGGATCGATGACATGAACGCCCGAGGTGCGCTCGCTCGCGGGCAGGCGGTCGCACTCGACCGGGAGGACCGGCGGCACGGTGCAACCCTCGTCGGTCGTGCCGTCGCAGTCGTTGTCGAGGACATCGCACGCGCTCTCGGCTGGCTCGAAATGCGGCACCGCGTGGGCGTCGCATTCGGGGTGCTCGACGTCGACGGGACAGGTGACGCCGAGCGCGGCGCCGGGCGCCCCGCAGGCGCCGATGGCGGCCGGGCACACACGCGCGAGCAGCTCGGCGGACGGCGCATCGGGCGCTTCGTTGTGGGCGTCGAATTGGTCGGCGAGGCAGTCGTGGTCCTGGTCGGCGATCGAGCTCTCGAGCGCGTTGGGGATCTGGTCGCCGTCGCCATCGAGCGGCGCGAGCGGCGTCGGACCGACCTCGGTGCCGTCGGGCGTCCCGTCGTCGTCTGTATCGGGCTTGAGCGGATTGGTGCCGTTGGCGGCTTCGACGCTGTTGCTCAGGCCGTCGCCGTCGTCGTCGCCGTTGGGATCCATGCACATGTTCTCGAGACAGAACCCCGACGCGCACTCGGCGTCCTCGCTGCAGAGCATGCCGAGCTTGCGCTTCTGGGCATCGCTGCATCCCGCTGCAAATGACGCGAGCAGCGCGACGCCGCATGCGCCGAGAAGGGCCTGACGGAGCCGGGACCGTACGATGAAGAACATCGCAGCCTCCGAGAGAGGGTCGCGCTCGGGCGCGTGCGCGATGGACGCGAAGCGCGAGCGAGCGAGCGAACGTGAATGTGACGAAGCCGCTGGCGAACCGAGCGACGGCGGCCAGCGACGGGCGAGGGCGGAGTATGGCACGCGCCCACGACGCGGCGCAAACTTCCCCGGGGAGGCACGGGGAGGCACGCCGGGGCTCTTCACGCACGCACGAGCAACTCCGACACGCCCCAGCGGGCCTCGGCCGCGAGCCCCCGGAAGTGCCCATCGCGGGTCGGCACGAACGCCATCGCGCGCTCGGCGAAACCGAGGATGGTGAGCACCGGGTTCACGCCGAGGTTGGCCGGAATGACCGTGCCGTCGGCGACCCACAGGTGGTCGTAGCCGAAGACGCGCTGGCGGTCGTCGACGACGCCGTCGTCGGGGCCGCTCCCGATCGGGCACCCGCCCAGGATGTGCGCGGTGACGGGGCGATCGAGGAAGACCTCGGTCACGGCGCTGCGCGCGAAGCCGTTCATCGCGCCCGCGAGTCGGCGCGCGAAGTCGTTGGCCTCGGGGAGGTAGGTCGGGATCGGGACGTCCTCGGCCCGGGTATCGAGGCCGCGCCCGACGCGGATCATGCGCAGGCTCGAGGGCTGGTCCTGCATGACGATGAGAAACACGGTGCGTTGCGCGAAGCCGTCGGGGCGCAGCGTTCGCAGGAAGTCGCCGGGCGCGCCGGCCGCGGCGGCGAGAAAACGCAAGGGCCGCGGGATCTTACCGCCGCCGTCGACGAGCAGGGTCGAGAGGAGCCCCATCGCATCGGAGCCCTTCGGATAGCGATCGGCCTGCACCTGGGTGTGATCGTCGAGCCACACGCTGGACGACGCCGCGATGCCGCGCGAGAGGTCGACGTTCGGGTCGCGCGCGGTGACCCCGACGATGACCTCGCTGTTCGAGCGCACGCGCCGCCCGAGCATCGGCGAGATGCGCGCGAGGTGCCCGGCGTCGCGCGACGACATGAGGAGCTCGAGCGTGCCGAGGACGCCGGCCGACACAACCACGCCGCGGCACGTGTAGCTCCGACCGGCACCGCGCCGACCGCCCGACGGCACGGTGTCGACGGTCCAACCGCCCTTGCCGCCCTCCGCGGGACGGAGCGCCGTCGCGCGCGTCTCGGGGACGACCTGCACCCCGAAGCGCTCGGCGAAATACAGGTAGTTCTGGTCGAGCGTGTTCTTGGCGCCGTGCCGACACCCAAGGAAGCAGCCGCCGCACAGCGTACAGCCGCTGCGCTCGGGACCCTCGCCATCGAAGTACGGATCGGCCGCGCGCTTGCCGGCCTCGCCGAACCACACCGCGACAGGGCTCGGCGCAAAAGTATGCCCGCGGCCCATCGCGTCGGCGGTCGCTTTCAAGAGGCGATCGGGCTCCATCATCGCGGGGTTGTCGACGACGCCCATCATCTTGGTGGCGAGATCCAGGTAGGGCCCGAGCTCGCGCTCGCCACCCAGGCGCGCGATGGCCTCGCTCTCGAAGAACGACGCGCGCGGACGGTAGAGCGTATTGCCGTAGACGAGCGATCCGCCGCCGACCCCGACCCCGCACACGGCCATCAGGTGCCGATAGAGCGCCATCCGCAAGATGCCGTGCGCCCCGAGGCCGGGCATCCAACAGAAGCGACGGACATCCCAGGTCGACTTCGGCAGGTCCTCGGGCGCCCAGCGCTTGCCGGCCTCGAGCACGGTGACCGCGTAGCCGCGCTGCGCCAGCCGCATCGCCGCGACGCTGCCCCCGAAGCCGGAGCCGATGACCACGAAATCGGTGTCGAGCGTCATGTCGTTCGTCCGCATCTCCACCTGCGAAGATCGCAGATGGGCGTGCGCGTGTCGAGGCGCGCCGCGGGCGCCAAGCACCGGGGCGGCGCGCTCACGTTTTCGTGACGCCGCCTGAACCCAACCTCACGAATCGTGCGCTGGACGGGCCGTCTCGCCGACACGCGGGGACCCGTTTCCCGCCGAGACGAGCGTCCCCCGGAGCTGCGAGCCAGCGGAGGTGTTATGCGCAAGGTGGTCGGTGTCATGGTTGGCGCCCTGGTGGGCGGTGCGTGCGGGAATCAGGCGGGTCGCGAGCCGAGCGTCGAGGCAAGCCCGGTCGCGCTCTCGGCGCCACACGCCGCAACGCCGGTCGCGAATACGCCGATCGACCGGGGCGTCGCGGTCGGCGCCGCGACCCCGGTCGACTTTCCGATGGCGGGTGCGCCTCCGATCGAACCGCCGCCCCTCGACGCTCCGGAGGTTCCCAAGGACGATCCGCTGGCCGCGCTGCCGGACGACGACGCGCTCGACGAGCCGGCGATCGACGCCGCTCCTGTCGCACCGGCGCCGGTGAAGAAGAAGCCCGTCGCCAAGGTGGTGAAGCCGGCGCCGGCGCCGGTCGCCGTCGAGCCGAGCGAGCTTGCGGAGCCCTGCGACGCGCCGGTCGAGGCCGAGGGACCCGTGGCCGTGCAGCCCGAGGTCATGACGGCCTACGTCGAAAGCGACGAAGGGCTGCCTCCCATTCCATTCTTGGGCAGCCTGGCTTCGCCAGGCCTTCTGCGAATGGGCGTCGTCTACGTGCCGGTCGAGAGCGAGCGTCCGCGGCCCTTCGATGCAGACCCGACGTGGCCCGTGGTTCCCGTGGTTCCGGGCGACGGCGCGGCCCTCCCGTACCCGTACGGCGTGGCGGTCGTTCCCGGGCCGAACCCGAGCGGGGGCTGGGGCCATGGGGCGGGCAACGCGCACTGGCGCGAGCAGCGGGCCCGCGAGCAGGCCATCCGACGCGCCGAGGAAGAGCGCGTGCGCGAGCAGGCCTTCCGACGCGCCGAAGAGCAGCGCATCCGTGAGGAGGCGGCCCGCAAGGCCGAGGAGCTTCGACTCCGTGAAGAGGCGGTGCGGGCACGCGAGGAACAGCTCCGCCGCGAAGAGGCCGCGCGCCAGCACGAGGCCGAGATCCGCGCCCGCGAAGAGGCCCGCCGCGTCGCCGAAGCCCAGCGCGAAGCCTTGCGCCAGCAGGAGGAGGCGCGCCGTCGCCTCGCGCTGAAACACCGTCTCGAGAAGCTGCAGAGCCCCGTGATCGTACCCGGCACCCCCGCGCCCCCTCCGGCGCCGGTCGAGCGCCCCGAGCTCCCCGCGACGCCGAGCGTACCCGCGCTCCCGACCGCTCCCAGCGCGCAGCAGGGGGCCGTCCAGCCGGCGACGACCTGCGCACCCGCTGACTTCGCGTGCCGCCGCGTGGCCCGCGTCGGTCCCAAGGACCCCGCGCGGACACCGAGCCGCCCGGTGCGCCCCTCGGGGAACGCCCGCGCGCGCTGACCCAACGTCCCACCGCCGAGGATCGTGCGGGCGGGCCACCCCTCGCCCGCACGGTTCCTGCCCGCGCGCCCGCCTCGCGACCCACGTGCATCGAAGGGCGTGAGCCTGGCACAGGCATTGCGCATACTCGCCGCATGAAGACCTCCGCACGGCCAACCGCCGACCTCGTCCTGCGCCTCGACCGGCCGGGCCCCCGCTATACGAGCTACCCCACGGCCGATCGCTTCCACGCCGGCTTCGGCGCCGCGGACTTCGAAGCCGCGCTCGATCGCACCAACGCTGCGCAGGATCGCCCACTCTCGGTCTACGTCCACCTGCCCCACTGCACGCGCATCTGCAGCTACTGCGCGTGCAACGTCGTCGGCACCAAGAGCACCGCGAAGCGCATCGCCTACATCGACCACCTCCTGGCCGAGCTCGCGCTGGTCGGCGCCCGCATTCCCGCCCGGCGCTCGCTCGGGCAGCTCCATCTCGGCGGCGGCACGCCCAACAGCTACGCCACCCACGACCTCGCGCGCCTCGTCCACGCCATCACGGCGCGCTTCGCCCCGACCGACGATGCCGAGCTCGCCATCGAGGTCGACCCCCGCTGGGCCACGCCCGAGCAGTTGACGGCCCTGCGCGCGACCGGTCTCAACCGCGTCTCGTTCGGCGTGCAGGACGTCGACCCGGCCGTGCAAGCCGCGATCGGCCGGCACCAAAGCGCCGCGGCCACGCGCGACGCCATCCGCGGGGCGCGCACCACGGGCTTCGCCAGCGTGAACATGGACCTCGTCTATGGGCTGCCGCAGCAGACCCCGGAGAGCTTCGAGAAGACGCTCGATCTCCTCCTCGAGGAGCGCCCCGACCGCGTCGCCCTCTTCTCGTTCGCGTACCTCCCCGAGACCCACCCCAACCAGCGCAAGATCGACGCCGCCAAGCTCGCGCCGGCAACCGCCAAGGTCGGCTTCCTCGTCCGCGCGCGCGAGCGGCTTCTCGCCGCCGGCTATGTCGCCATCGGCATGGACCACTTCGCGCTTCCCGCGGACGAGCTCGCGACCGCCGCCGCGACCGGCCGCCTGCGCCGGAACTTCCAGGGATACACCGTCGCACCGCGCGGCGTCGACGACGCGCATATCGAGATGATCGGCCTCGGGCTCTCGGCCATCTCGGATCTCGGCGGCGTCTACGCCCAGGCGACACGCGACGCCGAGACGTACGCCGACGCGACCGACGCGGGCCGCTTCCCGCTCGCCCGCGGCTTCGTCCTCAGCGCGGACGACATGCTGCGACGCGATCTGATCGAGCGCCTCATGACCTCGTCGCGCGTTCCCCGCCGCGACGTGCCGACCTCGTTCGCACCCGAGCTCGCGCGCCTCGCGCCGCTGGTGACCGAAGGCCTGGTCGCGGTCACGCCCGAGGCGATCGAGCTGACCCCGCTCGGCGAGCTCTTCCCGCGACTCGCGGCGATGGCCTTCGACAAATACTTCGGGGTCCCGACCTCCGATCGCGCCGAGGCGCCGAAGTTCTCGCGCGTCGTCTGACGCCCGGGACCCGCGCTCACGCCCGCGTCAATCGGGTGAGCGGAACTTCCGCTCGCGCCCCCAGACGCGCCCCTCCTGGGCGCTGGCGACGAACGTCTCGGTCCCGTCGGACGCGTCCAGCTCGATGACACCCCGATCGCGCGCGACCAGCGCGCTCTCGATGAGCAGCTTGGCTGCCAGCACGTAGCCGATCACCTTCAGATGGCGGTACGCGTCCCGCACCCAGTCGATGGCGCGCGGCTCGTCGCTGAGCGCCGCCGCGCCAGCGTCCGACGTCACGACGACGACCGCGTCGAAGAGCACCGACGGCCCGCCCCCGAGCGCGTGGTCAGCCTGCAGGCGCTCACCCCGATCGGTCGTCACGCCGGCGATCTTCGGCGCGATGATCTCGAGGCGCGCGCTCTCCCGTTCGAGGGCGATACGCAGACGCTCGATCAGCCCCCCATCACAGCCGTCGCTCACGAGCGCGCCGACCGTCCGACCCAGCAACGTCGGGAGCGCCTTGCCCATCAGGCTCAAGGCCGGCGACGGCGCCAACTCGATCGGCGCGCGCGCCGGGACGATGATGTCCGCCTGACCCTCCATGCCGAGCGCGCGCTCGACGCCCTCCAGCAGCGTCACATCGATGAGGCGCAGGTGACCGAGCATCCTACGCCGGATCTCGACGGTCTCGACCTTGGCGAGCTCGAACGCGAACGCCGCGATCATGTGCCCCTTCTCCGACTCGGTCAGCGATCGGTAGAACATGCGCGCCTGACTGTAGTGGTCCGCGAACGTCTCCGAGCGATGCCGGGTCTTGAGGCCGCGAGTCGTCCCCGCAAAGGTCACGAAGCCACGATGCGGGTCCTCGCGCGGCCCATCGGGTGCGAGGCTGTTCGGCTCGTAGGCGACCCGCCCCGTCGGCACCATCATCTGCATGTGTCCGTCACGCTGGAAGTTTCGCATCGGACACTGCGGTCGGTTGATCGGCAGCTGGTGGAAGTTCGGACCGCCGAGGCGGCTCAGCTGGGTATCGACATACGAGAAGAGGCGGCCCTGCAGCAGCGGATCGTCGCTCACGTCGATGCCGGGCACGAGGTTGCCCGGGTGGAACGCGACCTGCTCGGTCTCCGCGAAGAAGTTGTCGGGATTCCGATCGAGGACGATGCGGCCGATCGGCTGGAGCGGCACGAGCTCCTCGGGGATCAGCTTGGTCGCGTCGAGCACGTCATAGGGCTGCGCCTGCGCGAACGCCTCGTCGAACACCTGGATGCCGAGGTCCCATTGCGGGAAGGCGCCGGTGTCGATCGCCTCCCACAGGTCGCGGCGCTGATAGTCGTTGTCGGCGGCCTGGAGCTTCAGCGCCTCGTCCCAGATGGTCGATTGCAGCCCCAGCTTCGGCTTCCAGTGGAACTTGACGAAGCTCGCCTTGCCCTCGGCGTTGACGAGCTTGAAGGTGTGGACGCCGAACCCCTCCATGGTGCGGAACGAGCGCGGCAGCGTGCGGTCCGACATCGCCCACATCAGCATGTGCGTGGTCTCGGGCATCAGGCTCGCCCAGTCCCAGAAGGTGTCGTGCGCGCTGCCCGCCTGCGGATAGGCGCGATCGGCCTCCATCTTCACCGAATGGACCAGGTCGGGGAACTT
>SXIE01000046.1 GCA_005772945.1 Pseudomonadota bacterium | reverse complement strand
GCGAGAAGTGGTTCTGCTCGAACGCCGCGGCCGCGCTGCAGCTGGTCACGGCGCGCGTCGATGACGCCAAGACGGGCACCTCGGGCCTTGGCCTCTTCCTCGTGCCGCGCCACCTCGACGAGGCTGGGGGTCAGGTCAACGCCTATTCTCTGCGCCGCCTCAAAGACAAAATTGGAACGCGTTCCATGCCGTCCGGCGAGATCGACTACCACGGCGCCATCGGCTACGCCGTCGGCCCGGTCACCGAGGGCTTCAAGACGCTCATGACCGAGGTCATCCAGACCTCGCGCATCTATAATACCGTCGCCGTCACGGGCGCCGCCCGCCGCGCCCGCCTCGTCGCCCACGCCTACGCCAAGACGCGTACGGCCTTCGGCACGCCCATCATTGGCTTCCCGCTCGTGCAAGGCATGCTCGCCGAGATCCGCGGCATCGGCCAGGCCTCGCTCGCCGCCGGCCTCCACCTCGCCCATCTCCTCGACGAGGACGAGCGCCGCGGCCTGGCCGCCCCCGAGCGCGCCTACCTCCGCGTCGCCGCGAACCTCGTCAAGATGCGCACCGCCCAGCTCGCTCACCGCGCCGTCCTGCTCGCCATCGAGACGCTCGGCGGCAACGGCACGATCGAGACATTCTCGGTCCTGCCGCGTCTCATGCGCGACAATGTCGTCTGCGAGAACTGGGAGGGCACCCACAACACGCTCATCGCCCAGACGGTGCGCGACTTCGGCCCGATCGGCCTCGCGCCCGGCTTCTTCGCGACGCTCGGCGGACTCTTTGTCGAGGCGGCGCGCGACCCCGCCGTCGCCGTGGCGCTGGCGTCGGCGCGCGAGGCCGTGACGGCCGCGCACGACGCACTGGTGGGACTCGCCGCCGAGCGCGACCCCGGCCGCGCCGCCTTCTTCCTGCGTCCGCACGCCGAGCGTCTGGGCGATGCGGTCTTGGCCGCGACCTTCGGCGTCGACATCGCGACCGAGCGCGACCCCGCCCGGCGCGCGGCCGACACCGACACGCTCGCCCACTTCGTGGACCTGTATCTGCGCGGCACCAAGGCCCCGTGGGACGCCGCGATGGCGGACCGCGTCGCGCGCATCGCGCAGCTCGAAGGCTGAGCACGGGATCGCACCTCGTACGCGGCGGCGCGCTGAGGCGAATGCACGTTGTCGCCCCGGGCCGATTCCGGTATCCAAACGCCCGGTCGCCAAGCGCACGACCCTCACGTCCCCCCTCATTCAGGAAGAGACCATGCTCAACTTCATGACGCGCCTGTTCGTCGCCGTTTCGCTCGTCTTCGTCGTCGGCTGCGGTGGTGGTGGCGGCCCGATGGGCAAGATGATCGGGCACCGCAAGGCCATGGTGGCCATCGTCGAAGCGAACAAGACCGACGCCGTCAAGGCCGGCGATGCCCTCGAGCAGTACCTCAAGGACAACGACGCGGACCTGAAGGCGATCGGCGTCGAGATGGACAAGCTGAAGGCCGAGCAGGGCGACGACAAGACCAAGATGCTCGCCGTGCTCAAGGACTACGGCAGCGACATGGCCGACCTCATGCAGCGCGAGCAGGCGCTCCGCAAGGACGCCCCGGAGGTCTGGAAGGACGAGCGCGTTCGCACCGCCATGCGCGCGCTCAAGGGCCTGCGCTGAGGCCTCCCGTGCGTATCGCACGACGCATCGAACCACGCCCGCATCCCTGAGAAGTGAACCCATGAACGCGACCGACCCGCTCTGGCTTGAACCACACCCTGTGTTTCGGGCGCCTGCGGGTCCGGTCGCGCTCATCATCCTCGACGGCGTCGGGATCGGGCCGCGCGACGAGGGCAACGCCTGGCACCTCGCGCGGACGCCCGTCCTCGACGCGCTGATGGCGGGTCCGGTCGCGGGCGCTCTGCGCGCGCATGGGCCGGCGGTGGGGTTGCCGAGCGCAGATGACCTCGGCAACTCCGAGGTCGGGCACAACGCGCTCGGGGCCGGCCGCATCTTCGATCAGGGCGCCAAGCTGGTGGCCGAGGCGATCGCGTCGGGCCGGATTTTTTCGGGCGCAGGCTCGACCTGGTCCTGGCTCCTGGAGCCCGCGCGCGCCGGTCGGACGCTGCATCTCATCGGGCTCTGGTCCGACGGCAATGTCCACAGCCACCTCGCGCACGCCTATGCGCTCATCGCGCGCGCCGTCGCCGAGGGGGCCGCGCACGTGCGGCTGCATCTCCTGCTCGACGGACGCGACGTCGGCGAGACGACCGCACTCGATTACCTCGAGCCGCTCGAGGTCCGCATCGCCGCATGGCGCGCGGCTGGCCACGATGTGCAGGTCGGGAGCGGCGGCGGGCGCATGCGCGTCACGATGGACCGCTACGAGGCCGACTGGCGCATGGTCGACCTCGGCTGGCAGACCCACGTCCTCGGGCGCGGCAGGGCCTTCGCGAGCGCAAGCGATGCGGTCCGCACGCTGCGGGCCGAGACCCCGGGGATCACCGATCAGAACCTCCCGGCCTTCGTCATCGCCGACGCCCGCGGCCCCATCGGCCCCGTCGGCTCCGTCGGGACGATCGAAGATGGCGACGCGGTCCTCTTCTTCAACTTCCGTGGCGATCGCGCGATCGAGATCTCGCGGGCCTTCCAAGCGCCCGCGGGGGCCTTCTTCCCGTTCGAGCGCGAGCGCGTCCCGGCCGTGCGCTTCGCCGGGATGACGCAGTACGACGGCGACACCAAGACGCCCGCACGCTACCTCGTCGAGCCGCCGGTCATCGAGCGCACGATCGGCGAAATGCTTGCACATTGCGGCAAGCGTCAGCTCGCCATCAGCGAGACCCAGAAGTTCGGGCACGTGACCTACTTCTTCAACGGCAACAACTCCGAGCCCTTCGACGCCGCGCGCGAGCGCTACGTCGAGGTCCCGTCCGATCGGGTCGACTTCGCCGAGCGCCCGTGGATGAAGGCGGCCGAGATCACCGACCGCTGCCTGGCCGAGATCGACACGTACCGGCCCGACTTCGTGCGCCTCAACTTCCCCAACGGCGACATGGTCGG
The DNA here is from genome assembly GCA_005772945.1 of Pseudomonadota bacterium. Next base: position 2,814 of record SXIE01000046.1, on the reverse strand, counting down.
GCACACCGGCGCGCTGCTCCCGGCCATCATCGCGATGGAGGCGGTCGATCTCTCGCTCGGCCGGCTCTTGCGCGGGATCCACGCGCGCGGCGGGGTGGCGGTCGTCCTCGCCGATCACGGCAACTGCGAAGAGATGATCGAGCGCGACAAGAAGACCGGCCAGCTCGTCAGCGAGTTCGACGTGCACAGTGCGACCGGGGCACGACGCTTCAAGCCGCGCACGAGCCACACGACGAATCCGGTGCCCTGCGCGATCGTGGGTGCACCGACGATCGTCGCGCCCTGGAGCTGGGCGGCACCGGCCGACGCAGGCCTCACGAACGTGGCTGCCACGTGCCTCGCGCTGATGGGTTTCGCGGCTCCGGACGACTACCGCCCGAGCCTCATCGCGCCGCGCTGAGCGTCTCGTTTCGCCTCAAGGAAGCGCCGCGAAGACGACACGGATCTGGCCGGCGATGACGGTGGCGTCGATCGTGCGATCGCCGATCCGAAGCGTATGGGCGCCGGCCCGGACGCGCACGCGCACGCGGTGGATCCCGGCCGGGAGCAAGCTCCAGGCGCGCGTATCGGGCGTGTCGTTGCCTTCGAGCGTCGCGCCGACGAAGAACCCGAGCACCCCGCCGTTCGACGCGCGCTTGGCGCCGTGGCGGAGGCCCTCGCGGTTGAGGGCCGCGCGGTAGAGACGGGCGCTCTGCCGCTCGAACGTCGCGCGCGCACTCGCGGCGGGGTTGCCTATCGGCGACAGCGGGACGCCCACGCCATCGATCGCGACCTCGGTCAGGGACGGAGCCGCCCCACCGTCGAGGCCCAACACGTTGAGGCTGCGCTTGGCGTCGGCCTCCGGCGCCGGAAGCCCGAGCCGGGCCTCGATCTCGGCGCGCGTGTGGCGGACCGAAACCCGGCGCGGCACGCGCCCGCTGGCGACGAGGACCACCAGCTCGCCATCGGCACCTTCGACGGAAAGGGCCTTGTGCGCAGACACCTCCGCAACGAGCGCGGCGAGCGCACGACCGACGGCAGCCGCCTCGTGCTCGGCGGTGTGTTGCGCGTCGTAGTATTTCGCGAGGACCTCGAAGCGGCGGGCCTCAATCCGCGCGCTCTCGACATCGTCCGCGGCCAAGCGTGAAGCCATCCCGAGGGCATTGACCAGCAGCTTCTCGAAGGGCGGCGGACGGTAGTTCCCGGCGGCCTCCGAGACGAGCTGCGCGGCGAGCTGCCCGTCGACGTCCCTATCGAGATCGAGGACCTCGAGGACCGGATCGGCCGCCGCGAGATCGCTCGCCGCCTCCGCGAATTGGCCAACCCGCAGCCGCACGATCGCGCGCTCCAACCGAAGCAGCGCCTCTCGCTCGGGCCGCGCCGCGGCGACCTCGCGATCGAGAACCCCGAGCGCCTTCCCCGCGTCACCGTGGTCGAGCGCGTCATAGACGTTCTTCACGCTGCGGTCGTAAGCCAGCGAGCCGCAGGCCGCGACCGACAACCACAACCACATGGCGCACGCGAGCCCCGCAAGCGCCCGCGCGGCGAAGCTTGGTGTACAAATCATTTTCTCGTCCCTCGCCCCGCGCCCGCACGCGAGAGCTCACGTTCAATAGGAGACGAGCGCCTTGGTCAGCTCCGAGCCGCGCATCCACGCGATGCGCCCCGTCTCGACCTCGAGCACCTGCATGAAGAGCGAGTACTGCACGCGCCGCGCGTCGAGCGTCCGCTCCGTCGCCGTCTGCACCTTGCCGGTCACGACGAACTGCGCCCCGAGCTGGCGTCCCCAGCGCGCCGCAAAGCGCGGATCGAACGCGCTGCCCTGCTGATCGGCCGCGTCCGCCATGAGCTCGCCGCGCCGCTCGTTCGACACGACCGCGAAGACCTGATCGGCAACGAGCTGGTCTTCGAAGCGCGCGAGCAAGGTCGCGAGCTGCGGCCCGAGGTGCTCGGTCGTGTCGTTGCGCAGTCCCAGAATGGCGATGGTCGGCATGCCGCCGCCCTGCTTCACACCCGCATAGAACCTGGACGTGACAAGATCGCTGGCGGTCTCGAGGAAGACCCGATCGAGGTCCCTCCGATCGAGCCCGGTCGACATCGCCGGCGCGTCGAGCCCCTCGACGTCCGTGTCGCGGACGTAACCGCCCGAGCCGACGCAACCGATGGACGACGAACAAAACGCGGCGAACGCCGCAACCGAGAGCAGTTGGCGCATGGGTGACCTCCCTTCGAACGGCGCCCGGGACGGGAGGTCCCCCCGCGTTATTCACGCTCGATGCAATTCTGTTTCAGGCCTCGACGAGGGCGCGGAACGCGAACGTGAGCTTGCCCTCGGCGACATCGATCGCCACCGTCCCGCCGTTCTCGAGCTGGCCGTAGAGGATCTCTTCCGACAGCGGCTCGGCCAGGTGCGTTCTCAGGACACGCGCCAGCGGACGCGCCCCCATCGCGGGGTCGTAGCCCTTCTGGGCGAGGAAGCGCCGCGCCGCGGGGGTCAGCTCGATGCGGACTTTCTTCGCGATGAGGTTCCCCTCGAGCTCGGTCACGAGCTTGCCGACGACCTCCTCGACGATGCTGAGCGGCAACGCCTTGAAGTCGATCTTGGCGTCGAGGCGATTGCGGAACTCGGGCGAGAACGTCCGCTTGTAGACCGCGTCGCCGTCACCGTGCTTGAACTCGTCCGCGAACCCGACCTTGCGCTTGGAGAGCTCCTCTGCGCCGACGTTCGAGGTCATGATCAAGATGATGTGGCGGAAGTCGGACTTGCGCCCGTTGTTATCCGTCAGCGTCCCGTGGTCCATGATCTGGAGGAGGATGTTGAAGACCTGCGGATGC
>SXIE01000411.1 GCA_005772945.1 Pseudomonadota bacterium | reverse complement strand
GTCGCTCTTCAGGACCTCTTGCTCGAAGTTGGCATCGGTGAACTCGTGAACCAACGGGCCTGCCATGAAGTGCTCCTTGGCGCGGACAAACGCGCGAACGGGGCCTAGCAGTAACGACACGCGCGTCCGGGGTCAATCGAATGCACGCGCCGCGGGCACATCAGTCCGGCAGGCCGAAGACGACCCCGTTCTCGCACGTGCCGCGCGCAGGTCGGGTCGGATCGGTGTTGCGGATCTCGCATACGAGCGCCCCGTCGAGCCCGCTCAGAATGAGGGTCGCGAACCCGCCGACCGAGCCGGGGTTCGTGAGACGCGCGAGCACGTCACCGTCGCGCGACGCGATGACATAGTCGAAGACCGGCACGTCGTCCTCGAGCGTGCCCAAGCGGAATTCGTACGCGAACGTCACGCCGTCCTGCTCGAGCGCGAGCTCGCGCACGCTCGCGCCGTCCGCGCCATCCGTGTCCGTGATGACCTCGCGCCCGTCGACGTGCACCCCCGCCGCGAGGACGCCCTCGTAGTCGAGCGTCGTACGCACGACCCCGACCGGCGTGCTCGCGAGCACCTCCTGCAGGGCGACCACCTGTCCATCGGCAGGTGCCCCGAACGCGCACGCCCCCTCGACGACCATCGACAGGCGCGTCGTGCTCGAGTCCAACTCCGACACGCACGCGGCATTGTTCAGCGCCTCGAACGGCACGACCTCGCGCAGGGTCTGGTACGCACGGAACTTCGCCATGAGGTCGTTCACGATCGCCTCGACCCCCGACTCGTCGAGGGCCGTCACGCTGTCGGAGGCGCGACCGAAGTCGTCCGAGAGGAAGCTCGCGAAGTCGCTCGGCTCGACGTCGCAACCGCTCGCCCCCAACCCGAACGCAACCCCGAGGACCACCGCCCACCGCGCCCCGAGGCGCCTCAAAGGCGGCCGCGCTTGAGCGCGATATTGAAGACCAGCCCCAGGCTGATGAGCCCCGCCATCGTCGCCGAGCCGCCATACGAAAGGAACGGGAGCGGCACCCCGACGACCGGCAGGATCCCGCTCACCATCCCGATGTTGACGAAGACCTGCCATCCGAAGAGCGCCCCCACGCCGACGCAGACGAGCCTACAGAATCGCGAGCGCGCGTCCAAGGCCGTGCGCAGGCTCCACATGACGAGCCACCAGAACAGAAACAGCGCGACGAGCAGCCCGACGAACCCGAATTCCTCGCCGATCATGGCCGAGATGAAGTCCGTCTGCACCTCGGGCAGCTTGGACATGCGCACCGGATTCGCCGCGCGATGCCCCTGCCCGGTCAGGCCGCCCGTCCCGATCGCGATCATGCCGAGCTCACCCTGCGTGAGCCGCCGCGTGATCACCTCGCCCGTGTCCGGGTTCACCTTCTCCCAATCCTGATCGATGAGCTTGAAGACGCGATCCTTCTGGTAGTCCTTGATGAGCCCCGTCTTCCAAGCGACCGGGGTCGCAACCAGCGTCCCGAGGACCAGCACGATCGCGGCCTTGCGCTTGATGCCCTCGATCGCAAGCATCGTCCCCGCGATGAAGAGGATCATGAGCGCCGTTCCGAGATCCGGCTGCACGAGGATGAGCGGCACCGGCACCAGCACAAGTCCGAGCGGCTTCACGAGCCCGCGCAGATCGTATTTGCCGCTGTGGCGCGATTCGCTGTCCCCCGGCGAGCGCTCCTTGCGATTGTGGAGGTAGCGCGCCAGCGCCAGCGTGACGGCGAGCTTGGCGAACTCGGACGGCTGGAGCTTCATCGCGCCGAAGCTCAGCCAGCGCGTGGAGTTGTCGCGGTTGGTGTGCGTGCCGATGAACAACGTCAGGATCAGCAGGAGCACGCACACGGCGTAGAAGAAGTACGCGCCGCGCTCGGCCAGGCGCAGGTCGACGAACGCCGCCAGCACGAAGAAGGTGCCGCCGATGACGATCCAGATCGTCTGACGCTCGTAGGAATCGCCGCCCTTGTAGAAGACGGCGTCGGCCTGCATGAGCAGGCTCCCACCGATGAGCGCGAGCACCGTCAGGAACGCGAGCAGGTTCAGCGGATCGAGCAGCGACGTTCCGCGGAGCGCGCTCTTGGCTCGTAGCGAGGTGTGGCCCAACATCAGTCTGCACCTCCGCCGCCCGGAGCCCCGCCGCCGTCATGGCCGTCGACGTCGGGCCCCTCGACGGGTCCGTGATAGAGCCCGAGGCGCCGCCACGCGTCGAAGATCCGCTTGGCCAGCGGGGCCGCGTTCGCGCCGCCGCCGCCGTGCTCGATGAAGACGACGATGACGACCTGCGGCGCCTCGACCGGCGCGAACAGCGCGAACCACGCGTGGTCTTCCTTGAGCCACCGCGCCACGTCCTCGTCCGCGTTGGGTCGCGTCTGCTCAGCCTCGGCGGTCCCGGTCTTGCCGGCGATGGTGATGACGTCATCGGCCACCTCGCGCGCCGTTCCGCCTTGCTCGTTGACGACCGCGATGAGCCCGCGGCGAATGACCGTGAGCTCGTCCGGCGTCCAACCGATAGTCCGTTCGTCGATCGGCAGGAACTTCTGGATCGGCACCCCCGCCTCGTCGGTGTACTGCGACACGAGCTGCGGCCGCACGAGCCGACCGCCGTTGGCGACCGCCGCGAATGAGCGCGCGACCTGCAGCGGCGAGGCCGTCAGCGATCCCTGCCCGATCCCGAGCGACAGGGTGAGACCCGGCTGGAACCCGAGCGTCGTGTGATCGTCGAGCCACCGCTCGGTCGGCACGGTCCCCGCCGACTCGGCGATTTCGATGCCGGTCAGCTCGCCGAACCCAAGCTCGCGCGCGTACTTCGCGAGTCGGTCCATGCCGAGCTTCTGAGCCAGCTGGTAGAAGTAGACGTCACAGGAGCCCTTGATCGCGTCGACCATGGCGACGACGCCGTGGCCGTTCTTGGCGTGACATCCGAAGTCGCGCCCGAGGTAGTGATACGAGCCCTTGCACTGAACGGTCGTCTCGGGCGTCACGACGCCCTCGTGCAACCCGGCGTAAGCAGTGACGATTTTGAACACCGAGCCCGGCGCGTACGCGGTGACGGCCTTGTTGTGCAGCGGGTCGTACGGGTTCGCCGTTATCTCGTCCCACGCTGCCTTGCTGAGCCCCGTCGACCATTGATTCGGGTCGAACCCGGGGTGCGAGTAGAGCGCGAGCACCTCGCCGGTCGTCGGCTCCATGACGACCGCGGCGGCCGACCGCTGGTACCGCAGGATGTCGCGGACGGCCCGCTGGAGTCGCAGGTCGATCGTGAGCCACGCCTGGTGCCCGGGCACCGGCTCCTGATACTCGCGCATGACCGAGCGGTCGGTGCCCTTGAGGTACTTGGCGAGCCCCGACTGGCCGCGCAGAATGGGCTCGAGCGCCTTCTCGAGTCCCGACCGACCGATGCGCGAATCAAGCCCGTACACCCCCGGGTTCGCCTCGTGCTCGGCGTCGGTCACAAAGTTCATGTAGCCGAGCGTGTGCGCCACATCGAAGGGACGCATGTACTCGCGCAAGAGCGTCGTCTCGAGCGTGAGCGCGTCTGGGTCCGTCTTCCTGCGCGCGCCGCCCAGCTCGTTCAGCGCGTCGAGGCTCGTCTTCAGCACGGCGACCTGGTCGGTGAAGCGCCGCTTGCAGAGCGGACACACGAGGTTGTGGTCGACCGGCACCATGAGCGCGCCGTCGTTCGGGCAGATCGGCTTGGTCACGAAGCTGCGTTTGCACTTGGCGCACTCGGCGTGGCGGTGGTCGCCCGCGCCGGTCCAGACGAGCTTCGTCTTGTCGTGCGGGCAGTACACGGCGTCGGCCGCGAGCGGCTCGTGGTCGAGGCCGCAGGTGTGACAGAAGAACTGCCGCCGCGCGTCCACGTCCGGCGTCGTATGCGCCTCGTCGGGCAGCACGAGCGCGGTGCCATCGTACGGACAGTTCGACGCGACGAGGTGCTCATCGACGGCGATCGCGGTCCAGGCGTTGCCGCGCGTGATGGCGTCGGCGACCCGCGTTTCGACCGCCTCGACCTGTTCCCAGGTGAGCTCGAGGAGCTCGCCGAGCCGCCTGAGGAGCGGCCCGCGCACCGCCGCATCGCGCACCGCCCAGGGCAGGATCTTCAGCGCGAAGGCGGGCGTATTGCGCGCCAGCACCGCGCCCGTCCGATCGCGCAGCTCGCCGCGCCGCGCCGGGATCTTGTCGGTCGTCGACAGGCTCGTCTTGGAGCGCTCGCGGTACTCGTCACCCTGGAGGATCTGCAGGTCGAAGAGGCGCGCCAAGAGGATGACGAAGCAGAACGTGAAGAGGACCGCCGCGATACCGAAGCGGCGTCGCAGCGTTCCGTCGTCATCGTCCCAGGCCTGCATCGACGCGCCTCCGACCCGCCTACGAGAAGACCGATTCGTTGCGCTTGGTCACGAAGCCGTCGAGCCGATCGAGGAGCCAGAAGAGGACCGCACCGAACGGCGCCGTCACGAGCGCCTGCGGCACCATCGCCGTCAAGAGCGGGCCCGGCCCCCCGACCCCCTGCGTGAAGTTCCGGACGAAGATGAGCGACAGGACGAGCTCGACGAGCGACGCCCCGACCGAGAACGTGAACGCGATGATCATGCTGCCGAGCGGCCCACGCAGCACCAGGTGCCGCGACACGCGATGGCTCACGAGGAAGGTCAGCACGGCGATCTCCATGTGCAGCCCGACCGGCGACCCCAGCGCGAACGCGTCGTGCATGAGCCCGACCGTCGCCGCCAGCACGATGCCCTTCTCGTGGGTCGTCGTCAGCCCGAGGTAGATCGTCACGACGAGCGCCAGATCCGGCGCGTACGCCGCGACGCCCGCCTCGGAGAGCAGCGGCGACTCGAGCGCCATCAAGAGGAACGTCAGCAAGAGGAGGGCGGCCGATCTCATGGCGCTCCTCGCCGGCGCGGAGCCGATTCATGCGCGGGCGCGGGCGCCGGGGGACCGACGATCGGGATCGGCACACCGGGAGGCGCGGGGTTCGGATTCGCGACGCCGCCGGACGCACCCGGCGCGTGCGCCCCCGGCGCCCCGGTACCAGCGGGCCGCGGCGCCGGCTGGGGCACGTCGGCGCCCCCCGGTCCCACGGCCCCCCCGGGTCCCATAGGCCCCACCGGCCCCTCGACCACGCCGATGACGATCATCACGTGCTCGAGATCCGCGAAGTTCACGGCCGGCGTCACCTGCAGCTCGTACTCGAGCCCGGTCTGGCGCTCCTCGATCGTCCGCACCGCCCCGACGCGCAGCCCGGGCGGGAACAGCTTGTCGTGCCCAGAGGTGACGAGCACGTCCCCCACCTCGATCGGCTCGGCACGATGCAAGTAGCTGAAACGCGACACATAATTGAACTGCGACGCAGTCCCCGTCACGGTGCCGGTCACGCCCTTGCCCTGCGCGCGCACGTTCACGATCGAGGTCGGATCCACCGTCAGGCGCACGACCGCGTTGCCCCCCGCGACCAGTTCCACGCGCCCGACCAGCGCATCCCCGTCGAGCACCGGCATGCCCTCCTCGAGCCCCGCATCGGCCCCCGAATCGACCGCGATGCGAATGACGCGTCCGTACGGCGTCACGTCTTTGCCCAAGACGTGCGCCGCGATGAGGCGCAGATCGCGCCGCGCGCGCTTGAACTCCAGCATCGCGCGCAGGCGCTTGTTTTCGTCGGCCAGCTCCGTGACCTTGCCGGCCATCGTGTCGAGCTTCTTCACCTCGGCGCGCAGCGACTCGTTCTCGGCCTCGACGTCGACCAGCGCGATGTAGCCATTCCAGAGATCCGAGATCCCCGAGAGGAGGCGCGACGCCGCACCCTGCACGGGCGCGGTCACCTGCATCAGCGCCTTCTCGATGATGGTCGTCTTGCGCGGGCTGCGGCCGTGCACGTACAGGAGGAACAGCGGCACGACGAGTGCGAAGAACGCGACGATGGTCGGGCGGTGCCGGGCGAGGAACTCACGCATCGTCGCTGAGCCTCCCGGGCTACCCCTGGACCGCCACGCCGCGGAGCAGCGTCAGCGAGTCGAGCGCCTTGCCGCTGCCGAGGACGACCGCACTCATCGGGTCGTCGGCGATCATGACCGGGAGCCCCGTCTCCTCGCGAATGAGGATGTCGAGGTTCTTGAGAAGCGCGCCGCCCCCCGCGAGCACGATGCCCTTGTCGACGATGTCGGCCGCCAGCTCGGGCGGCGTCCCCTCGAGCGCGTGGCGCACGGCCTCGACGATCTGGTAGACCGGCTCGGAAAGCGCCTCGCGCACCTCATCCGAGTTGATGGTCGCCGTCTTCGGAATGCCCGACACGAGGTCGCGCCCCTTGACCTCCATCGTCATGACCTCGTCCGTCGGGTAGGCGTTGCCGATGGAGCACTTGATGTTCTCGGCCGTCCGCTCGCCGATGAGCAGGTTGTGCTTGCGCTTGATGTGATTGATGATCGCGGTGTCCATCTTGTCGCCGCCGCACTTGATGGACTTCGAGTAGACGATGCCGGCCAGGCTGATGACGGCCACCTGCGCCGTGCCGCCGCCGATGTCGACGATCATGTTCCCGCTCGGCTCGGTGATCGGCAGGCCCGCGCCGATGGCCGCCGCCATGGGCTGCTCGATGAGATAGACCTCGCGCGCGCTGGCGTTCTCGGCCGACTCGCGCACGGCGCGCCGCTCGACCTCGGTGATGCCGTGCGGCACGCAGATGATGATGCGCGGGCGGACGAGCGTGCGGCGGTTGTGGGCGCGCTGGATGAAGTAGCGCAGCATCGCCTCGGTGATTTCAAAGTCCGCGATGACGCCGTCCTTCATGGGGCGGATGGCCGTGATGCTGTGCGGCGTGCGCCCGAGCATCTCCTTGGCGTCCTTGCCGACCGCAAGCACACGGCGCCCGCCGCGCGCGTCTTTCTGAACCGCGACCACCGAGGGCTCGGCCGAGACGATCCCCTTGCCCTTGACATAGACCAGGGTCGTAGCGGTACCGAGGTCGATCGCCAAATCGTTGGAGACGAGGCCGTAGAGCCAGTCGAACATCAGGGTTGGTTCAATCGCTTGTTCTAATGTTAGGAGCGAGCGCCCGAGGGTTTGGGGGCCCCGAGGCGGGCGTCGCTCTTAACAGAACGCCGCCGGGCATGCCAGAACGCAGTCCGATTCGCGCCAAGTCCCCCGAAGTGCCGTCCCCCAAAGGCGTTGACGGCCTCGGCCGGCTTTGCTAAGCACCTCCGTCCCGTGCCGCAAGATACTTGGTACACCAACGATCTGCGTCGGACGAGGTTCCTGTCGCGAGGGCCGCCGCATCGCGGTCGTCGCGAGTCTTCATCAACACCCTGCTAGGGATCGCTCCATGCTCGACACGTTCCGCAAGCACTCGCGCTCGTGGGGCATCTACCTGACCTTCGGCGCAATCATCCTGATTTTCGCCGTGGGCTTTGGTGCCGTTTCGCCCGACAAGGCTTGCGGTGGCGCACCCGGCGCCAAGAGCACGAAGTACGCGCAGATCGGCGGTGAACGCATCGACGCCGGCCTCTTCGAGCTCGCGGCGGAGATGAGCGCCGACCTCCCAAATCCCAAGGATATGGGGCGCGCATTCTTCATCGAGCCCTTCAAGACGACGCGGTTTCCCGGGCTCAAGCTGACCGGCCCGTTCTCGGCCTGTGGCCTCCAGGAGGCGGTCGACCAGTGGCGCGCGAGCTTCATGGGCTCGGATGACACGCCGGCGCTCCGCTGCACGTCCTTCGGACGCGACGCGGCAGACGCCAGCCCGGTGCAGCTCGTGAAGGTCATGGACGACCTCCTCGAGATGAAGCTCGTCGCAAACTACGCGCGGTCACTCGGCATGACCGTCTCCAACGACGAGATGAACGATCGGCTGGCGGGGTTCCTCAAGGACTTCGCGAACCAGCAGACCGGCAGGTTCGAGGCCTCCGCGTTCCAGCAGTGGCTCGGCCGCATGGGCGTCAACAGCGGGACGTTCGAGAACTTCGTGAAAGACGAGATCCTGCGCGAGAAGGTCATTCAAGCGCTCGTCGGAGAGCTCGCGCCCGCCGACGCCGAGATCGACGCGCAGCACACGCTCGAGAACGAGACGGTCAAGCTCGAGGTCGTCGCGGTCGACAAGGCGTCGGCGCGACCGCTCGTGCTCGTCAGCGAGCAGGAAGTCGCAGACTGGCTCGGCACGAACGAGCAGAAGGTCAAAGAACTCTACGCAACGCGCAAGGCCTCGGAGTTCACGACGCCCAAGAAGCTGAAGGTTCGGGGCATTCGGTTCACGGCGCCCGATCCAAAGGAAGCGGCCGACGACGAGCAGCGCACGACGTTCACGGCCGACCGCACCGCCGCGAAGACCAAGGCGCAGGACGTCCTCAAGGCGCTGCAGGCGAAGCTCGTGGCGGCCGCGCCGGCCCCGACGCCCGACGCTCCGGTGCCTGCGCCGATCCCCGACGCGCCGACCCCCGCGCCCGATGCTCCGCCTCCCGACGCGCCCGC
>SXIE01000410.1 GCA_005772945.1 Pseudomonadota bacterium | reverse complement strand
TCACCGCCGATGGCTGGCTCCGGACGGGCGACGTTGGGCGGTGGGACGCGGCGGGCCATCTCTTTCTCGTCGATCGCCTCAAGGACATCATCCTCGTCGGCGGCCACACCGTGTATCCGGCCGAGGTCGAGGCGGCCCTCGCGGCCCACCCGGATGTGGCCGCGGCGGCCGTCGTAGGGCGCCCGGACGCGTTCCTGGGCGAGGCGATCGTCGCGTACCTCGTCCCGCGGGTCGGCGCGCGCGCGGGCCCGGAGGCCGCGCCGGACGCGGAGCAGCTGCGGGCGTTCGTCGCGGCGCGCCTCGCGCCGTACAAGGTTCCGCACGCGTTCGTGTGGGTCGCCGAGCTGCCGCTCGGTCCGACCGGCAAGGTGCTCCGCCAGGCACTCCAAGGACGTGACGCCGACGGCGTTTAGGGCCGCGCGCCCTTTGTTCATGCGGCCCCGCGAAACACGGTCGAGCGTTGGGCGACAACCTGTTAGGATCCCGACCATGGGCGCCGGGACCAGCGGAACGAATCGAGCGGGAACCTCTCTACCGAGCGCGGGCCGCGTCGCGAGCGCCCCGGGAGGGCTGGCCGCGCAGGGGCCGTCGCTCTTTGGCGAGGCGCTAGGCGGTGTCGCCGTCTTCTTCGACGTCGAGAACCTCCTCCTCGGCGTTCAGGGCGACTTCGACGTGCGCGCCGTGACGGCGCACCTCGCCGAGCGCGGGGCGCTCATGGTCGCGCGCGCGTACGCCGACTGGGCGCGCTATCGGCGCCAGCAGCGGCAGTTCCTCGAAGAGGGCGTCCAGATGGTGTTCGTGCCGAGCCACGGCCCGAGCGACCGCAGTCGCACCGACGCGGCCATCTGCGTCGACGCGATGGAGATCCTCTTCACGCGGCCGTCAATCGACACGTTCGTGATCGTGTCGGGCGACTCGGACTTCGCGCTCCTGGCGCAGCGCTTGCGCGACCACGGGCGCCGCGTGGTGGGCGTGTCGGCGCGGGCGTCGGCCAGCCCGGTGCTCGCCAAGCAATGCCACGAGTTCATCTATTATGAGACGCTGCTCGGGCAGCGCACGCAGGGCGCGACGATCGAAGAGGGCGAGCGTCGCGTCGCGCGCGCGATCGACAAGGTGATCGAGGAGCACGGTCGCGACTTCCCCGTGGCCGCCCTCAAGGCGCGCATGCGGGCGCAGGATGCCGCGTTCAGCGAGCGCAATTACGGCGCCACGACCTTCACGCGCTTCCTGGCGGCGTATGACCACCTCGTGGCGGTGCGCCACGACGGGACGGCCCACGCCCTCACGCGGCTCGAGGCGAGCGGGCGCGAGCTCGTGGCGATGCCGCGGCTGACCGATCGGCAGCTCGCGGACGCCCGGCTGGTCGCGTTGCGGACCGCCATCGAGGCGTCGGGGCGCGGCAAGGGAGCGCTCGGGCTCTCGCGGCTCAAGGATCTCGTGCAGTCGGTGCAACCCGGGTTCGACGAGCTGGCGCTCGGGTTCGAGAGCTTCGGGCAATTCGTCTTGGCGTTCCCCGATCTCTTCACGATCGATCTGGCGGCGAACACGGTGCGGCCGCAGGAGGGGATCGCGCCGCTGCCGCCCGACCTGGGTGCGGGCGGGACGGCGGCGGACGCGGCGCAATCGAGCGATCGACGTCGGCGTAAGAAGCCGCGCGAGGACGGAACGGACGTGCCCGAGGTCCCTGCGAAGGCGGGCCCCAAGTCCGACACCAAAGCCGAGCCCAAGCCCGACGCGAAGCCCGAGGCCCCGCACAGGCCCGAGGCGCGCGCCGCCGAGCTTCCGCTGGTGCCGTCCGATCTCCCGACCTTGGCGACGACCGTGACCTCGGCCGCCGCGCCGCCGACCCGGGACTGAGGGACGCCCCGTGCGCCAGCTGGTGTCGCGCCAACAGATCGTCGACGAGCTCGGCGCGACGCCCGAGGTCGTCCGACGCATCGAGCGCCTCGGCCTGATCGTGCCGCTCGCGCGCGACGCGGCCGGCGACGCGGTCTACTACGAGGCCAGCGCGCGCCAGACGACCAGCCGCGTTCTGACGCTCATCGCGGCCGGCTACGCCGAAGCCGACGTCGCGCTCGTCGTGGGCCGGGTCGCGACCGCTCCGTCCGCGCCTCGCAAGCGCCCGCGGCGCCTCATCACGCTGGCCGAACTCGCGCGTCGCGTCGCCGCTCCGGAGGCGCGCATCCGCGGCTGGCTCGACGCCGGCGTGCTCGCGCCGTGGGCGTGCGACGCGGCCGGAGACGCGCTCTTCGAGCCCGAGGCCGAGGCCCTCGCGCGTGCCCTCGGCGCGCTCGCCGTGATCGGCCTCGAGGCGCTGGTGCCCCTGATCGGCGCCGCGCTCGCCACCCCGTCGGGGCCCGAGGCCGCGGCCCTGCGCGCCGATCTGACGACCCACCTCGAGCAGGCGGCGGCCGCCATCACCGCCTTGCGAGCGCTCGCGCGCCGTCTCGCTCCCAAGCGCCGACGCCGGCTCCTCCGTCGCCGCAAGGTGCCGACCGTGCGCGCGACGGTCCGCGTGCCACGACCGTGAACCGACGCCTCGCGCGCCCCGCGCGAATTCTGGAATGCGGGTCGGAGATGCCCTATTCTTGGCCGGTTCGGGCGTCGCCCGTGCGTAGGGTGCGGTCCGGTCTTTGCGAAGTTCGGCCGCCAGCGCGACGGCAGTCGTTGGAACAGGGGAAGCGGTGATCGACCCACGTCTGGAAGCGCACGACGACAATCAGCTCGAGCTCAAGTTGAGCTACCTGGTCGAGCCCGGGATCAAGCGGCAACGCTACGTCGTCGAGACCTTCATGTTCGTGCCGCGCACGCTCGGCATCAGCGGCCAGAGCTACGGCCCCGCGGGCTTCTTCGAGGACACCCAGACCTTCGTGCGCCTCAAGACGCCGACCGTCGCGCTCGAGGCGCTGGCGAAGGCGGGACGCGGCGAGCGCTGGTTCTCGCCGGTGCGCGCCGAGCTCGATCGGCTCCTCTCGGGCGGCTCGCGCATCACCGACGAGCTCGTGCGCGACCTGAAGTTGCTCGGCGCGATCTACCGCTCGGCCATCCGCGACGAAGGGCACACGCTGCTACAGAAGTTCGCGCCGCTCGACGGCGATCTGGAAGAGCCGAAGATGCGCGACGCCGAGATCGCGCGCTCCCTCGGCACCTTCATCGAGCACCTCGAGAGCGCGGTCACGCGGCTCCGCCACGTCGGTGGCCGCTGCGATCACGCCATCGTGCCGCACGTCGTGCGTGAGGTCTGGAGCGCGGTCGACGAGTACGTCTCCTTGTTCGCCGAGGAGATCGTGACGTCGCTGGTCTTGGGGTGCGACGACCGCATGCGGCGCGACCCGGACGGGGGCGCCGACTCGCCGCTGGGCCCGATGCGCGAGCGCCTCGGCGACATCGCCATCGCCGCCTACAAGTACCGTCGCAGCCGCGGCTATCCGAGCTACGCGGTCCCCGGCGCGCCCAACGAGGACCTGCCGCGCCGCCGCCGCATCCTGAAGCGCGTCATGGCCTCGGTGCTCTATCTGGATCTGCGTCACGAGGAAGGCGGGCGCCTCCAGCGCGACATCATCGCCGGCGTCGCCGCGGCCATCGCGATGCTCTTCGCCGTCCTCGTAACCATCTGGGCGCAGGTCGAGTGGGACCGCCTTTCGGCGACCTTCGTGGCGATCCTGGTCGGGTCCTACATCATCAAGGATCGCCTGAAGGAGTGGGGCAAGCGCTTCCTCGGCAAGCGCCTCGCGCGCTGGCTCCCCGACTACGTGACCGAGGTGCGCACCCCCGACTCGAACGACGCCATCGGCCAGTGCCGCGAGTCGGTCGCGGTGGTCGACACCTCGCGTATCGACCCGCAGATCCTCGAGCTGCGGCACGCCGACCATCCGTCCGCGATCGCCAGTCACGGGCGGCCCGAGGTGGTCGTCCGCTACATCAAAGAGGTGGTGCTCGACTCGGGCGGGCTGCAGAAAGCGATGAACGGTGTCGAGGGCTTGAACGACATTATTCGCTTCAATTTCGCGCGCTTCCGGCAGCGGATGGACGACCCCATCGAGCTCTATCGCATCGTCCACCCGACCAATCGCAGCGTCGTCGAGGTGCCGTGCGCGCGCGTCTATCACATCAACGTCGTCCTCCGGATCACGCGCGGCGAGCACAAGAAGGAGTCGGCGTCGTTCGTCGAGCGCGTCCGCGTGGTCCTCGACCAGGAGGGCCTGAAGCGCGTCGATGCGATCGGCGGCATGCACGGCGGGGCGCCCCACGATGCGGTGATGGGCGTGTCGCTCGAGAGCGCGCACGCCGTGGCCATCGGTCAGCTCGCGACGCCTGATCGCGTGCTCGCGGGAGCGCGGGTTCGAAGTGCAAAACGCCCGTTGGCTTGAGGTCGTTTCTCCTCTATGAAGCCCCCTTCGCGGTCCGGCGCACGGCGCCCGGCGCGAGTCCCATCGGAAAAGCGGCGTTCACGATGACTCCCGCACCTCGCCTCGCCTCGCTCGCTGCGACAGCCTTCGCCTTCTTGGCCGGCGCGATCGCCTGCGGGGAAACCAAGTCCGCCGTCGATGTCCAGGCCGGCGACAGCTCGGGCTGGATGGACCTGAAGTCGCCCGAGAGCTCGCACGGCGATGTCCAGCTCGGCGTCGCGTGCTGCCCCACGGGCAACTGCGATCTCGGCCTGACGTGCTTCGAAGGGGCTTGCCTGCCGAGCCCCGGCGACACCGGGTGCTACGTCGACGCGCAGTGCGCCGCCGGCCAGGAGTGCGCGGGCGCGACGGCGTGCGGCTGCGGCGACACGGCGTGCAGCGCGACGCTCGGGCTCTGCCAGTACCCCAGCGGGTGCTGCAACGACGACGCGGCCTGCGGTGCCGGCGAGGCGTGCGTGCTCGGGCGCTGCAAGTCGCCTCCGGCGGCATCCGGGGCGTGCTGGCGCGACGGGCATTGCGCGGCCGGCGAGGTCTGCGAGGGGGCGACGAATTGCCCGTGCGGCGACACGACGTGCGTCGAGGCGGCGGGGCAGTGCGGGCTGGCGGGTCTCTGCTGTAAGGGCGACGCCGAGTGCGGCGCGGCCGGTGTGTGTCGCGGCAGTCGCTGCGTGCCCAAGGCGGCGGGCGGCGCGTGTTGGGGCAGCGAGGACTGCACGGCGGGCGCGACGTGTCTCGGGGCCGCGCTGTGCGGGTGCGTACCGGGGGCGAGCGACGACGCGGCGTGCGTGGTGCCGCCGACGGCCGGCGCGTGCGGCGCCCTCGCCGATAGTTGCTGTGCAAAGGATTCGGACTGCGGGGCGGGCAACGTGTGCGTCGAGGGGCGCGGCTGCGTGCCGGCGCCGGATCGCGCGAAGGACGAGTGCTGGGTCGACGGTCATTGCGGCGTCGGGCGCGTCTGTGACGATGCGCGCGTGTGCGGGTGCCACGAGGACGGCTGCACCGGGAGCGTCGTCGGGCAGTGTCGGACGCTTGCGCTTCCGTGCAAGGAATCGAGCGAGTGCCCGACGGCGATGCGCTGCGTGGTGCCGGACCGCGTGAGCTGCCCGGGGGCCGAGGCTGCGACGACGGGCGTGTGTGCGCCGATCGCCGATGAGGGGTGCTGGAACAGCGCCGAGTGCCACAAGAGCGTGCGCTGCAGCGCCGAGGTGCTCTGCGACGACCCGGCCGGGTGCGCGGCGCCGAACGCGCCGGGGCGCTGCGACGTGAAGGTCAAGAAGTGGGACTGCTGCGCGAGCCACCTCGAGTGCGCCGACGGGCTCGAGTGCCGGAACCAGGACACGTCCGTGACGTGCCCGCCGAGCCCCTCGGCGGTCTGCGTCCCGTCGCCGAACTTCGGCGATCAGTGCTGGAACTCCGAGGACTGTCCCGAGGGCAAGGCGTGCTACGGGGTCGTCATCTGCGGCTGCAACGGCAAGTGTCGCTGGAATCACCAGGGCAATTGCCAGGTGCCCGTCAACTGCCAGAGCGATATGGATTGCGGCGGGGACGCGCGGTGCGCGCGCGATCTGGACTGTATCTACAGCCCCTGCACGACGGCGTTCAACTGCCCGCCGGGCGGGGTGTGCCAGCTGCTCGTCGAAGGCGGATGCTGGACCCACGAGGAATGCGGCGACGGCAACTACTGCGAGGGGCTGAAGGTGTGTCCGCTCGGCAACGAGTGCCCGTGGCCCGACATGCCGGGGACGTGCGCGCCGCGGGCTGGGCTCGGCGGGTGCTGCTCGTCGTATCGAGGGTGCGAGCCGGGGCTGCGCTGCGTGTCGGTCGCGGACCGGTCGTCGTGTTCGATCGACACGACGTCGGTGTGCGTGCCGGCGGTGACCACGGGGATCGCCTGTTTCGTCGACGAGGACTGCGGGACCGACCAGCGCTGCGGTGGGGCGACCGTGTGTCCGTGCGGGGTCGAGACGTGTACGGCGCCGCCCAAAGCGGGCCAGTGCGTGGCGCGCTAGCCGCACGCGAACACGCGAAAAATCAGGGCGCGAGTGCCATTGGCCGCGGCGCGGGGTCGTGTTACGACGCGGTCTCACAGCGCCGCTCGGGATCACGGAGCGGAAACTCGACTTGCACCTGAGCGTGTGATCCAAGGAGGTCTGCCGGGTCAGGAGGCCGTATGACACAAGCTCTTTCTCTCGATCTGCGTCGTCGGATCGTCGAAGTGTATGAAGAGGGACTGCTACCGCAATGGCTCGTGGCCAAGCAGTTCAAGATTGGC
>SXIE01000045.1 GCA_005772945.1 Pseudomonadota bacterium | reverse complement strand
GGCACGACCGGCAACCCGAAGGGCGTGCTCCTCACCCACGACAATATCTGCTCGAATATCAACGCCGTGCACCAGATCTTCCCGATGACGACGGGCGACGTGTCACTCTCGTTTCTGCCCTGGGCCCACAGCTTCGGGCAGACCGTCGAGCTCCACTGCATGCTGTCCTACGGCGCGTCGATGGGCCTGGCCGAGTCGGTCTCGACCATCATCGACAACCTCGCCGAGGTCCGCCCGACCTTGCTCTTCTCGGTGCCCCGCATCTTCAATCGCATCTACGACGGCGTGAACAAGAAGATGAACGAGGCCGGCGGCCTCAAGCTGAAGCTCTTCAAGAAGATGCTGAAAGTGGCGGCACTCAAGAAGGAGCGAGAGGCCGAGGGCAAGAGCGCTGGCTTCATCACCGGCCTCCAGTTCAAGGTCCTCGACAAGCTCGTCGCCGAGAAGGTCCGCGCGCGTTTCGGCGGGCGTCTCAAGTACGCTTTCTCGGGCGGCGCCGCGCTCTCCAAGGACGTCGGCGAGTTCATCGACAATCTCGGCATCACCGTCTACGAGGGCTACGGCCTCACGGAAACCAGCCCGATTGCCACCGCCAATACGCCGGCCGGACGCAAGATCGGATCGGTCGGACGCGCGATCCCGGGCGTCACGATCACGATCGTCCCGGTCGACGTCGCGCCCGAGGGCCAGGGCGAGATCATCATCGCCGGACCGAATATCATGAAAGGTTACCACAACTTGCCCGACGAGGACGCGAAGGTCTTCACCGAGACGCGTGGCTTCCGCTCGGGCGACATGGGGCGCGTCGACAAGGACGGTTTCGTCTTCATCACTGGGCGCGTGAAAGAGCAGTACAAACTCGAGAATGGCAAATACGTCGCGCCGGCGCCGCTCGAGGAGAAGCTGCGGCTCTCGCAGTACATCGCGAACATCATGGTCGACGGCACGAACCGACCGTACAACACGGCGGTCATCGTGCCCGACTTCGACGCGCTCAAGGGGTGGGCCGAAGGCCAGGGCCTGAACGCCAAGACGCCGGCCGAGCTCGTCGCGCGACCGGAAGTGACGGCCCTCATCAAGGACGAAATCGTCAAGCTGGGCGTGGACTTCAAGGGTTTCGAGCGCCCCGAGAAATTCGTCCTCGCGACCGAGGACTTCTCGACGGACAACGGGATGCTCACGCCGTCCCTGAAGGTGAAGCGCCGCAACGTCATGGCGAAATACGGCGACGAGATCGCCAAGCTCTACACGGCCTGAGCGGATGTCGCAGCTGATCCCGGTGCTCTGGTCCGAGCGCGACGTGGCCGCGGAGGACGCGCTGCGGCGCTCGGTCGACGACGACGATCTCTTGACCGCCCTCCTGGCGGTCGAGGGCGCGGACACGGCGCAATCGCTCGCGGTGGCGGGGCGGCTCCTCGAGCTCGGCGCGCGCGTCAAGATGGCCGTCGACGGGGACCCGCCGCTGTCTCCCAAGGCGGCGCTGGCGCAGGTGCTCGGCCACGATCTCGGGCTCGGCGGGGCGGGCGCGAACTCGCGGGCAGCCTCGCTCCGGGGTCCGATGCGGACCCCACGCGAGGCCTTCGCGAGTAGCTACGACGCGCCCGAGAACAGCGCGATCTCACATGCGCTGGAGCACGGGGTCGGGCAGCCGATCATCGTGAGCGCCATCTGGATGCTGGTCGGTCGTCTGGCCGGAATCGACGTCACGGGGCTGCCTCTGCCAGGCCACTTCATCGCGGCCGTGCATGGCGAGCCGGTCGATCCGTTCGCGCGCGGCCGCGCGATGACACCCGAGCAGTGCCGTGCGCTCGCGCAGGCGGCCGTCCCGGGTCGTCCCTTCGAGGCTCAGTGGATGGAGCCGGCGTCGACGCGTACGATCATCGAGCGCGTGCTGCGTAACCTCGCGCGTGGGTGGCTGCTGCGGCATAGGGCGGTCGAGCAGGCGGAGGCGGACCTCGTAGAGGCGAGCACGGAGATGGATCGCGGCGATCGCGTGAACGAGATCGGCTGGACGCCGGAGTTCGTCGGCCTGTATCGCGCGATCCGGCTCCTCACGCAGATCGCGCCGGACGACGCGCCGAGCTTCATCGAGCGCGCTCGCATGGCCGAAGTGGTCGGCGCCGTCGGGGACGCCAAGCATTGCTACAAGTGGGTCGCGCAGCACTCGCCGGGGACCCGCGAGGCGCGCATCGCCGAGATGAAGTTGCTCGAGCTGCAGGACCGCAGCCGGACCCTTCATTAGATGCGCGCCGCCCTGCCGGGAGCTTCTACATTTGGTCGCGGGCAAGCGCTTCGCGCTCTTCGCGAGCCATTCACCGTTCGGCCGATCGCGGTGGCGGACGTACCGGCCGCGGTGGCGCTGGTCACGCGCGTGCTCGGCGAATTCGACTTGGCCTTCGGCGACGGCAGCGAGACCGATCTGGCCATGTACGCCTTGCCCGGCTCGTACCGGGATGCGGGCGGCGAATTCTGGGTCGCGGTCGCGGCGGACGGTACGATCGTCGGCACCTGCGGCGTCGGGCCATGCGTGGGCACGGGCCTGGGAACCTCCTGCGAGGCGGACCCGAGCACCCTCGAGCTCCGCAAGATGTACCTCGCCCCCGAGACGCGCGGCCACGGTCTCGGCGCGCGTCTGCTCGATGCGGCCAAGGGATTCGCCGTCGCGCACGGCGTGCGCCAGCTGGTCCTCGACACGACCGAGCAGATGGGCGCCGCGATCGCCTTCTACGAAAGGCACGGGTTCGTGCGCGACGACAGCCAGATCCGCGGCTCGCGCTGCAGTCGCGGCTATATCCTCACCCTTTGACGCTCCGGCATGCGCGCCGTCCCGCGCGCGTTCGGCTCGTCGCCACATATTTACGAGGAATCGCATGCTCGAGCATCGTCGCTGGTCCCGCTTCGCCCTCCTCGCATGCCTCACGGGCGTCGCGGCGTTGGCAACTTCCGACCGCGCCCGCGCGGCCGACAATTGCACCGTCGCGAAAGTGTTCGCCGGCACGTGGCGCTTCACGACGCGCGTCATGCAAGCCAAGTCGCCGCGCGCCTACGGCACGAACGGCTACTACGAGCTCGCGTTTCAGTCGGTCCCGGTCGGCGAGGACTGCACGCTCAAGGCGACGCTGACCAAGACCGGCTTCTCCGACACACGCTTTGGCCCCGACGAGCGCCAGGTCGGTACGGCCGACGCGACGATCGGCGCCGGACCCGCAGGCGGCGCGGCGCTCGTCACGTTCGCCATCACGCTCAAGAACCGAAAGTCAGCCCTCGACTTCAGCTTCCAATTGACCGCGACCAAGGCGGGTCTCTTCGGCTCCTGGCGCTACGAAGGCGCCGCCTGGAAGGCGACCGAGATGGGCGGCCTTCTCGTCGGCAAACGCGGCTTCGGCGGCCCGCCCGCCTTCCCGGAGAACGCGCCCTATTGCGACGCACTCTTGGATCTGGTCGGCGTCGAGCGCGCCGGAGCCGAGCGCCCCGCCGAAGCCGCGACCTGCGCCAAGGGACTCGATGCCTATTTCCGCCGCGGCAATGTGACGCGCGCGCCGCTCAAGCCGCGCCCGGCCGGCGCCACCGTTTCGCCCATCACGGCGGACGGTTACGAGGACTGCACACGCGCACGTCCGACCGGCACGCCGCTCTCTGAAGACGCGTTCGCGCCTCAGGCCGTCCCGGCCGGCATGCTCGCGGTCGCGCCCGATCTCTGCGGCGCCGCACCCGGCTGGGCCGGCATCAGCATGCAGCTCAGCCTCATGGGCCTCTGGTTCTCGCGCGACGGCGGCAAGCTCTTGGCCTGCGACGGACTCTGCACGGTGACCGATCTCCACGGCAAGACCAAGACCGTGCGGCTTCGTCGCTCGAGCGAGGACGTCGATGGCACTTCTATCCTCGAAGACCCCTCGATCGCGAAAGTCGCCGCCGAGCTCGGCGTGGCCGACGCGAAAGCCCGCTGGCTCTTCGACGACCTCGCCGTCAGCTGGAGCGCCACCAAGGACGCGACCGCCATCAAGTTCACCCTCGTCCACCGCGCGACCCGCGCCGAGGTCGAGCTCGCCACCTTCAAGGCACCCAAGGGCCAGATCCTCTACCCCGCCAGCGTCCAGGTCGCGTCCGACGGCGAGACGCTCGCCCTCGCCGTCCACGTCGCGGGCGACCAGGTCCTCAGCCAGCTCGTCAAAACCGTCCCCGTACGCAAGGCCGCCGTACGCGCCTTCCAGGCCGCCGCGAAGGCCTCGCGCGAGCACGCCAAAGAGTACCGCGCGAGGGCTACCGAGGCGGCCACCGCCCTTTGAGCGCTACTTGACGTTCTTGACGCCCTTCTGCGGCTCGTCGTTCAGGAAGGGCCCCTGCTTCTTCGGGCCCCGCACGTAGGTCATGATTCCGTCGCCGTTCGCGACGCAATCGTCGCCGAAGGCCCCGTCGAACGTGACGCGCTTCTTCTTGTCGCCGACCGGGTAGGTGATCTGCCCGGTCGCGGCGAGCTTGCCCTCGGCGACCAGACGCGTGCAGACCGCGCCGCTCTCGACGTGGTGCACCCAGGGACCTGCGATGAACTGGTCGCGCACGAACGTCCCGGTCCAGGTGTCGCCGTTCGACGGCCGCGTGTAGACGCCCTGCCCGTCCGCCTGGAACTGCCGGAACTCACCCTCGTAGAGGTCGCCGTTGGGCGCCGTGCGCTTGGCTTTGCCGACCACGTAGCCGTCCTTGAATTCGCCTTCGATCTTGTTGCCGTCGGCCATCACGACGACACCCGGCCCGGTCGCGTACCCCTCGACGAACGCGCCCTCGAAGACCCGACCCGACTTCTCGACGAACTTGCCCTGACCGTGGAAGCGGCCATTCTGGAACCCGCCCTGATAGCGGTCCCCAAACGCATCGAGCTGCGCGCCCGTGCCGTTCTGGCAGTCGCCCACCTCGCACGTGAGCTTCTCGGAATCGACCTCAGCGCGCGTCAGGACCACCACCTTCTTGCCCTCACGCGTGAACCCGACCTCGAGCGCCACTGGCGTCCCGACTGGACCCCGAATCTGCGGTACCGACACCTTGAGGTCGGTCGCCGGCTGCCCGTCCACCGTCCAAACGATCATGCCGTTGGCGATCCCGGCGCCCTCCGCCGGACTCCCCAAGACGACCTTGTCGACCACGATGATGGGCGTGCCGTCGACGAGCGTGTCGCCACGCATCTTGGCGCCAATCCCGCCGATCTTGGGCGGCGGCGGCGTGACGATGACCGGCTCGGGATCCGGCTCTTTGGGAAGGGTCGCGCAGCAACCCGCGACCAACAACATCGGAACGATCGTCGACACAAACCGCGTGGCAAACAACGTCGGGCGCATAGGTACCTCCAAGGCCGCGCATCCTCGACCCCAGACCCCGCGCCGTCAAGCCCCAGCACCCCTAAAACGAAGCGTCGCCCCCACGTGTAGGAAGTGCCCCGGACCCGCGCCAATCGGGCCCGCGCGCCTCGGCGAGCAAGTCGATATCGATGGCCCGTGCGGCCTCGCGCCCATCCGAGATGGCCCACACGATCAAGCTCGCCCCCCGCTGGGCGTCACCCGCCGCGTAGATGCCGCGCACGTTCGTGCGAAACTCGCGATCAACTGCGATTGTCCCGCGCGCCGTCAATGTGACGCCACATTCGCTGGCAATTCCGGCCGCCACTGGCGACACGAACCCCATCGCGAGCACGAGCAGATCACACGGCAACGTCAGCTCCGCGCCGCCCTCGCGCTCGAAACCCAGCTCGCCGCCCGGGCCGCGCACCGGCCGGACATGCGCCGCATGCAGCGCCTGCAGCCGTCCGTCGCGTCCCGTGAGATGCGTGGTCTGCAAGGCAAATTGCCGCTCGCCGCCTTCTTCCTGACTCGAGCTCGTGCGAAAGATCTGCGGCCATTGCGGCCACGGATTTCCGACCGCACGCTGATCGGGCGGCGCCGGCATGAGCTCCAATTGCGTGACACTCGCCGCACCCTGGCGGTGGGCCGTACCGACGCAATCGCTGCCGGTGTCGCCGCCGCCTAGAACGACGACGCGCTTGCCCTTGGCGTCGATCGGCGAATTCGTCGCGGGCAAGCGCTCCAAAGGCTCCACCTTCTCCGTGGGGCCCCTGCCCCACTCGCTGCTCCGAGCTTCGCTCGGCGCGCTCTTCGCGAGCGAAACACCCGCTCCCGCCGCGACCACGCGGTTCTGCGCGATCAGATAGTCCATCGCCAAGACCACGCCACCCAGCTCGCGGCCCGGTACATCGAGCTCGCGCGGCACCTCGGCGCCGATCGCGACCAACACCGCATCATGCGTCAGCTTGAGCTCGGACCAGCTCAGATCCTTGCCGATCTCGATCCCCGTCCGCCACGTGACACCCTCGGCCGCGAGAATCGCGAGCCGTCGATCGATGACGTGCTTCTCCATCTTGAAGTCGGGGATCCCGT
>SXIE01000409.1 GCA_005772945.1 Pseudomonadota bacterium | reverse complement strand
CGGCTGCGACTACCTGCAGGGTTATCTTCTGGCGCGCCCGGCGCGCGCGTTTCCGGCGTGGCGTTGGTCGCCCTGACGCCTGGCGCGGCGCGTCAGAAATGGAAGCGGACGCCGAGGTCGGCACCGATGACGCCTGCATCGCCGAAGCTGTCGAACTGCCCGCCGAGGTTGACGGTGACGTCGCCGTAGAAGAGGCCGTCACCGACGGGGACGTGGACGCCCGTGCGCAGCGACCAGTGGGTGTTGTCCCCGCTGTTGGTCGGGATCCACGCGAGGCCGACACCCAGCGAGAAAACGTCGAAGACCCAGGCGACGCCGAGATCGACGATGAGGTCGATGTCCGGGTCGGTGTCCGCGGTCGGGATCGCGAGCGCCAGGGCGGCGTCGTAGACGAACGCCATCCCGGCGTCGAGCGGGAGCGTGCCGTGGACGGGCGCGACGATGCTCACGTTGTCGGGGATGTAGCGCCAGAGCTCGCGCACGCCGTAGGTGCTGCGACCCAGGTTCGAGGCGACAGTCTGCGCGGGGCGATCGTTGGGGTCGGTCGTCACGGTGGCCACCGGGATCGCCACGCTGGGCGTGAACCACATGTGCTCGTCGAGAGCGAAACGGTAGCCGAGAACGGGATTCTGGAGCGCGAAGCCCGAGGAGGCGACCGGTGCCGCGGCCTCACCCAAGGCGGTCGTCAGGCCCCACTGCAGGACCAGCCCCGAGCCGGGCTCGAACGGTACGAAGAAGGAGAGTCGCGGCGTGAGGCCCGTCACGCTGCCGAGCGTGGCGCTCTTGCCGAAGCCGAAGCCGAGCTCGACCTCCGCGACGGCCGAGACCTTGCGGGCGTGCGCGGGGGCGGCGAGCATGGCGAGCGGCGCGGTCGCGAGCGCCACGAGGCCAGTGAGCGAGCGGAGGGCGAGAGGGATGAATCGGTGCCGCATGAGAACCTCGGTGCGAGAGGGGCGTGCGAGAGACGGGCGCCGGAGCGGGATCCAAAAAGGCGTGCGCGGGGAGCGGCGCCCGGGCGACGCCGAGCGACCAGGTGGTGTCATTGATATTTCCATGACTGTAACATTAGATTTCTTTTCGAGAGCGGCGGTGCCAGCAATCTCGCGGATCTCACGCGTCGCTCTGCGGCATGGCCCTTGCGTTGGCGTAGGGCGCGACATGCTAACCGAGGAGACAGACGATGGTGATTCGCAAGCGACGATGGATGGTGGCGCTGGGGTTCGCGGGGACGGCCGGCGTTGGGTGTGACGATGGGGGGACGCAGCGTGGGGCGCCCGTCGATCCGGTGGTGGAAGTGACGAAGACGCCGGTGGACCCCGTGACGCCGGTGGACCCCGTGACGCCGGTGAACCCCGTGACGCCGGTGGACCCGGTGGTGCCCGTTGTGGTCGGGTCGGCCGAGGCCGTCGCGCGCATCGATGCGAACCTCGAGACGCTGCGCGCGATGAACCTGGTCGACATCGGCGCGTTGGTGGTCGATTCGCCGCGCGCCGGGGGACACTGCTACGGATTCCCGTGCGACCAGGTCGAAGAGGACGCGATTCGCGCCGAGAAGGCGGCGGCGCTGGATGTGCTGGTCGCGCTTGCCACAGCGATCCCCGAGGCCAGCCCCGACCCGATGGGCACCGCGTGCGACCTCGCGGCCGCAATGGACTCCGTCGACGGCAACATCTCAACCTTGCACCAGCTTGCAATCGTCGATGTCGGTCGCTTCCTCGTCACCGAGCCGGCCACGCAGCAAAACTGCTACAACCTGCCCTGCCCCGAGGACCTCGCGCGCGCCGCCCAGGCTGATTGCGCGAAGTCCGCGCGGCTCGGCGCATTCGCCGCGGCCGCGGCCGCAACGTTCGATGGCGAGGTCAGGGTGACGCCATCAGCGGAGGAGGCCACGGCGATCGCAGCGATCGACGCGAACCTGAATCGGCTTGCGGCGCTGGACCTCTTCGACATCGGCGACCTCCTCTTCGGGGCGGAGATCGAGCGCTCGTCGTGCTACGTGTGCAACCCCGAGCCGCAATGGCGGCGTGTCGCGGCGACGCGGCTCGAGGCGCTCGTGAACATGGCCGAGGCGGCCAGGGACAAGCTCGCCATGGTCGAGCCCGCCAGCCTGGTGGACGACCCGGCGTGCGCGCCGCTGACCGTCGAGGCGAACATGGCGTTCTTGCGCGACCTGCAGATCGTCGATGTCGGGGGACTCATCGAGCGCGATCCCGCGGCCGAGGGGTTGTGCTACGTTGGCTCCTGCGGTGAGGCGGCGCACGCCCAGGCGCATGCACTCGCATGCAAGCGTGCGGTCGCGGTTCAGGGGCTCGTCGACAGCGGCGCGTGGAACCTCTGAGAGGCGCGCGCGCCGCGGGGAGGCGGGAGGCGGGAGGCGGTAGTTGGGCGTGCAGTTTCCAGAGGTGCCGATCGCGACCGGCCTCGGCGTCGGGCTCGACCTCCCGTGGGGGGCGGGCCCGGGGCGCGCGGGGTTCGAGCGGGATCCCGCTCTCGGCGATCGCGTGCGGCCCGGGGTCGTTCGCTTCTTCGAGCGGATGGCGAAAGAGTTCCAGACGGCGTTCGTGTCGTGGCAGCCCAAGAGCCGCTCGCGGCTCCGGCTCGACGACTACGCGCCGGCCTGGGACACGCTGTTTTCGCGGCTCCCCGCCCATCGGGCGCGCGCGCTGCACCAGACGGTGCTGAACCTCGGGGCGCTCGAGGCCTATGACCGATCGGAGATCTGCGCGTTCACGAATCAGCTCTGTCGGCGCTACGATCTGAAGTGGGTCAACGAGGACCTCGGGGTCTGGTCCTTGCGCGGACGGCCGCTGCCGTACCCGCTGCCGCCGTTTCTGACCGACCGCGGTCTGGCCGCATCGGTGGCCAATGTGAGGGATGTGATGGCGCGGCTCGAGGTGCCGTTGCTGGTCGAGTTTCCGGGGTTCTCGGAGGGCACGAGCGTCTCGGTCGGGACCTGGCACGCGTACGATTTTCTGCGCGCGCTGGCCGACGAGACCCAATGTGGCATCACGTTGGATCTGGGGCATCTCCTCTCGTACCAGTGGGTGCGCGGGGCCCGCGGAGCCGCATTGCGGGACGAGCTCGAGCGGTTGCCGCTGGCGGCGTGCGCGGAGATCCATCTGTCGGGGACGGCGATCCACGGCGAGGCGTTTTTCGATTGCCACGACGGGATCCTGCTGCCCGATCAGCTGACGCTGCTCGCCGAGCTGATCCCGAAATGCCCGAACCTGCGCGTCGTGACCTACGAAGACCCACGCTTCGACGACGAGGGCGCGCTGGTTCCGGAAACCGTCGCGAGCTTCGAGGCGCTCCGCGCGGAGGTCCGCCGATGGGTCTCCTGACCCTGGATGATGCGCTCGAGCGGCTCTTGGTCGATCCCGACTACCGCGCCGATTTCATGGCCGGTCGCTGGGAGCGCCTCGCCGTCGCGGCCGATGATTGCATCGCGCTGCAAACGATCGATCGCGTGCAATTGGCGCGCACGGCCGATCGCGTGCGTGCCGATCTGGCCGAGCGTCAGTACCGGGGATCGGGCGGCATCAAGAAGCTGTTCGCGGCCACCATCGCCGCCTGGGAAGCGGCCTATCCGGGTGCGGGCGCCGACAGCATCTTCGCCGCCTTCGTCGCGTCGCCCGCGTATCAGACCTACCGCGAGCTGCCGTTTGCGGGTCCGGGAGCGAGCCTCGAGGAGGCGTTCTATCGCTTCGCGTGCGCCGAAGGCCTCGGGGATCCGGCGACGCGCGAGGGCGAGTACCTGGCGGCGATCGTGAAGGCGGTGCTGCTCTCGCCCGATGCGACCTTCACGCTGCCGCCCGAGCTCCGACCTGCCCCCGACGGCTGGTTTGCCCTCTCGCAGATCGGTGCGGGGACCAAGCTCTATGCGGCCGCGCGCGGGCGTTACGTCGAAGGTCCGGTGACCCCGCTCTTGGCTGAGCTGCTGACGTCGTCCGATTCGCCCGCGGCCATTGCCGAGCGCCATCGTGTCCCGGATGCGGTGTGCGACGCGGTGGTGGCGCGCTTTCGCGAGCTCGGCCTGATGGGCTGATCGCGAGGCCTCGCGATCGTCAGCGATCGTCCTCGCGCGGCGGCGGGAAGTCGATGCGCGTACGGGCCGCGCGCGGGGCGCCGCGCTCGCCGACGCGAACCTCGAACCACTCGAGGTGCAGATCGGCGCCGTCGACCAGCTCGACCTCGGCCGAATAGAGCGCCTCGACGCGCTCGAGCTCGGCCTGCGATTCGTGCGCCATCGACTCGGTGACGCGCGGGTGCGCGCGGACCTCGGCGACCTTACCGGCGGTCCCGCGCAGCTGCTGATGAAGCCCCTGCAGAATGGCGTCCTGGATGACCTGCAGCGAGCGCAGGTAGCCCTTGCCCTCGCAGTAGAAACACGGCTCGGTCAGGCTCTGGATGATCGAGTTGCGCACGCGCTTGCGCGTCATCTCGACGAGACCCATCCCCGACATCGGCAGGACCTTCGTTTGGGCTCGGTCCTGCGTGAGGACCGCCTGCAGCGCGTGCGTGACCTTGTCGCAATTGACCTGGGTTTCCATGTCGATGAAGTCGATGACGATGCTGCCGCCGATGTCGCGAAGGCGCAGCTGATCGGCGATCTCCTTGACCGCCTCGAGGTTGATCTCGAGGATCGTCTCTTCGAAATCCGCCTTGCCGACATAGCGCCCGGTGTTCACGTCGACCGCGGTCAGCGCCTCGGTGCGGTCGATCAAGATGTAGCCGCCCGGCTTGAGCCAGACCTTGCGTCGCGACGCGCGCGTGATCTCCCATTCGACGCCGTAGCGCTCGAACATCGGCTCGGCCGAGTCCCAGCGATGAATGTTCTCCTCGAATTGCGGCATGAAGCGCCTGACGAAGCCGAGGATGCGCTCGAGCTCGGCGTCGTCGTCGACGACCACGCGGTCGTCTTTGGTGGCGAGGAGATCGCGCACCGAGCGCACCGTCAGATCCAGATCCTCGTGAACCAGCGCCGGCGGTCGCGCATCGAGCCCGCGCCGCTGGATGTCCGCCCACAACTCCGTCAGGAACTGCACGTCGTCGCGCAAGGCCGCGATGTCGAGCCCCTCGCTGGCGGTCCGCACGATGAGCCCGCCGACGGGCGGCTTGACCGCTTGCGCCAAGGCCTTCAGGCGCAGTCGTTCGTCCGGCTCTTTGATGCGCCGCGAGACCCCGACGCGCTCGCTGGTCGGCGCGTAGACCAGATGCCGCCCCGGCAGCGAGATGTGCGTCGTCAGGCGCGCGCCCTTGGTGCCCATCGGCATCTTGGCGATTTGCACGAGGATCGGCTGTCCGACCTGAAGCAGCGTGTCGATCGGCGGGTACTTCTCGCCGCGTCCGCCCTCGGGCTCGGCCGCGCGCGGCTCGTCGTCCTCGTCGTCCTCGACCTCGGTCTGCGCGACGTCGCCGACGAACAGGAAGCCCGTGCGCGCCAGGCCGATCTCG
>SXIE01000408.1 GCA_005772945.1 Pseudomonadota bacterium | reverse complement strand
CGTCGGTGGTACGCAGCATCGCCGCGAGTCGCTCGGGATCGCTCGCGAACGCCCCGCCCGCGCCGAGGTGCACGATCGCCGCGGTATCCCGCGCCGGCCGCGTCGCGGACCTGACGCGCCGATCGCCCAGCCGCCGCGCGAGCCGGTCCGCAGCCGCGCGCGAGAGGCCGAGCACGCGCACCTCGCGGATCCCCGGCATAGCCGCGAGGAGCAGCCCGAGGAACACCTCACCGAAGGCACCGAGCCCTCTCGGGCGGCCGCCATGAATGCCGTGCGCACCGCCGACGACGGCGATCTGCGCCCCCGCGAGCGCCTCGGTGATCATCGTCAGCGCGCGTCCACGATCGGCCACCCCTGATCGCCGGCGAGGCGCCGCAAGCGCCAATCGGGATGGAGCGCGCAGACCTCGCCGCCGAGCGTCGCGATCGTCTGCATCAGGAACGCGTCGGACCCGAGCGCGCCATAGGCCCGCGAGGCGCCGAGCACGAGGCTCTCGCCCTTGGCCCCCGCTTGGAGCCAGCGCGCGGAGGTGGCGGCCACGACCGGCTCCCCAATGCGTCCGGTGGCTCGTCCGTCCGCGAAGAGTGGGGTGTTCGCGACGACCGTGTCCGCCCCGAGGTGAGCGGCGACCGGATCGACGATCGCGTGGATCCAATCGGACCAGAGCACGATGCGGAACCCCGCACGGCGCGCGGCAAGGGCGAGCTCGAGCCCCGCGGCGCGCACACGCGGCAGGACCTCGGCGCGCGCGTACTCCTCGCCGAGGACCGCGATGCGATCCTCGGAGAGTCCGCGCAGGGCCGACCACGCGAGGCGCTCGGCGGCGTCACCACTGCCGAGCGGCGACGCGACGCGCGCACCGAGCCCCGCAAGGACCGACCCGAGGCGCCACATGCGCGCGCCGGCGTCGCCCTGCTGGAGTCCGAAATACGCGGGCGCGGGCACGGTCCCAAGGGGTGCGAGGCCCCCCTCGAGGCGGAAGATGGCCGCAGGTCGGGGAGCTTCGAGCATCGCGCGGGGTTCGTCGGTAAGCACAGCGTCGGCTGTTCTAACAGAATGCGGGCGCGGCTCAAAGGCCATCGCCGGCGCGGCGCCGCGTGCGGTCCGAAAGGCCCGCCCCTCCCCGTCCAAAGGACGTTGACGACCGAGCGGGCGCCGCGCCATACCCGGCTCGTACACGCACCATTAGAGGAGCGCTCAGTCATGTCGCATCACCTCCCGCTCACGGTCCTCTCCGACGACGAGAAGATGTTCTACGATCAGGCGCTCGCCTTCGCGCGCGAGCAGGTCGGGCCGCACTCGCAGGCGATGGACGAGGCGCAGCACATGCGCCCGGAGATCCTGAAGAGCTGCTTCGAGCTCGGCCTGATGGGCATCGAGGTCCCCGAGCGCCTCGGCGGCGCCGGGTCGAACTTCATGAATTCGGTGCTCGTCATCGAGGCTCTCGCGCGGGTCGACGCGAGCCTCGCCGTTTGCGTCGACGTGCAAAACACGCTCGTCATCAACGCGGTCCTGCGTTGGGGAACCGATGCACAGCGCGACAAGTATCTGGCGAAGCTCGCGAAGGACACGGTCGGCGCCTACGCGCTGAGCGAGCCGTCGAGCGGCTCGGACGCGTTCGCGCTGCGCACCACGGCCCGCCAGGACGGCGACCATTGGATCCTCAACGGCACCAAGCTGTGGATCACGAACGCGATGGAGGCCGGGCTCTACATCGTCATGGCGACGATCGATCCGGCGCTCGGGTATCGCGGCATCACCGCGTTTCTCGTCGAGCGCGACATGCCCGGCTTCGCCGTCGGCAAGAAGGAAAACAAGCTCGGGATTCGCGCGAGCTCGACCTGCGAGCTGGTCATGGACGACTGCCGCGTGCCCAAGGGCAACGTGCTCGGCGAGGTCGGCAAGGGCTACAAGGTCGCCATCGAGACGCTCAACGAAGGGCGCATCGGGATCGGCGCGCAGATGGTGGGCATCGCGCAAGGCGCGTTCGATTACGCGATGGCCTACATGCGCGAGCGTAAGCAGTTCGGTCAGCGCCTCTGCGACTTCCAGGGCGTGCAGTTCCAGTACGCCGATCTGGCGACCGAGATCGAGTGCGCACGCCTCCTGGTGTACAACGCGGCGCGCTTGAAAGACGCCGGCAAGCCGTTCCTCAAAGAGGCCGCGATGGCGAAGCTCAAGAGCTCGATCGTCGCCGGCCAGGTCGCCTCGCAGTGCGTCGAGTTCATGGGCGGCGTCGGCTTCACGAAGGACTATCTCGCCGAGAAGTTTTATCGCGACGCGAAGATCGGTCCCATCTACGAAGGGACCTCGAATATGCAGCGCGGCACCATCGCGAAACAGCTCCTGAAAGAGTACGGCGACTGATCGCGGCCATGGCGCGCAACGTGGCTTTCGGTGCGGACCTCCGAGCCGTCGAAGAAAACGCATTCAAATGCGACTGGCGCGTGACCAACCCGAAAACGCATGCTACTTATCGTCGTGCGTGAAGGTGGTCGGGCGCGGTCGAAACGCCCTCAGTTTGTGATCCAGACCCGTGATCGAAACCCTGGGATTTATCCCTGACTACGGTGTGCAAGCCCACCGGCGGCTTCGGCCCCGAAACCCATATAGTGGGAAGCCTGAAGTGGTCACATGAAGCCCACCTACTTGTAGGCTGGGTTTGGGTCGAGAGTGGTCGATGCCCCGACTGCCCGCACGCGCCTACCCAGGTCACCGCTCGCCACTCAGGCGAGCGGCGCGACGCCGCTTTCGGCGCGGATCGGCGCAGGGTCGCGCGCGCGCGCGTCCCAGCCCGCGAGCGCGTGCACGCCGGCGGCGATGAGCGCGACGACGACCGCGACGGGCATCGCGAAGCCACCCGGGAAACCGGCGGGGCCGACGAGGAACGCGCCGACACTCCACGAGGGCGCGCCGACCTGGCACGCGCACCCGGCGAGCATCCAATGGAGGTAGAGCGCGACGCTCAGGAACAGCGCCGCGTCCCCCGGGCGGCCGCGTAGCGCTTGGCCGAGCCCGGGCACGAGGGCGGACAACGCCACCGGAACGAAGCGCCTGACGAACGTCACGCGGCCATGCTAGCAGAATGCCTCGGAGGTCGCATGCGAGCACTCGTCATTCGTGAGCACGGTGGTCCCGAGGTCCTGAAGATCGAAGACGTCGTCGATCCGGTACCGGGCCCCGGCGAGGTGGTGGTGCGCGTGCGCGCGGCGGCGCTCAACCACCTCGATCTGTGGGTGCGGCGTGGGCTCCCGGGGGCCCCGTTTCACTTGCCGGCGACGACCGGCGCGGACGCGGCCGGCGACATTGCGGCGCTCGGCCCGGGTGTCGGCGACCTTGCGATCGGCACGCCCGTCATGGTCTTGCCGGGGCTCTCGTGCGGCCATTGCCGGGCGTGCCTCACGGGATCCGACCACCTGTGTCGCAGCTACGGGATCCTCGGCGAATCGGCCCCCGGAGCACTCGCGGAGTACGTCAAAGTCCCGCGCGCCAACGTCGTCGCCAAGCCCGCGCGCCTTTCGTACGAAGACGCCGCGGCGCTCTCGCTGACGTTCCTCACGGCGTGGCACATGCTCGTCACACGCGCCGAGGTGCGTGGCGGCGATACCGTGCTCGTGCAGGCGGCCGGCAGCGGCGTCGGCGTCGCGGCGATCCAGATCGCGCGTTTCCTCGGGGCACGCGTCCTCGCCACGGCCGGGAGCGAGGCCAAGCGCCAGGCCGCGCGCGATCTCGGCGCCGAGGTGGTACTCGACTCGCGCGACCCCGACTGGTGGAAGGCGATCAAGGGGCTGACCGACGGCAAGGGGGTCGACGTTGTCTTCGAGCACGTCGGCGGCGACGTCTTCGAAAAGAGCCTGCGCGTCCTCGCGTGGGCCGGTCGCGTGGTGACCTGCGGCGCGACGGCGGGGGTCGACGCGCATGTGAACCTGCGTCACATTTTCTTCAAGAGCCAGTCGATCCTCGGCTCGACGATGGGCAGCAAAGGCGAGTACCACCAGCTCGTCGCGCTCTACGCGCAGGGGTTCTTCAAGCCGGTCATCGACCGCGTCTTGCCGCTCGCCGAGATCCGCCAGGCGCACGAGGCCCTCGAGCAGCGCGACGTCTTCGGCAAGATCGTCGTCGTCCCCTGACGCGGGTCGTGAACGACCCTACTCGTCGCCTGCGTCCTCCTCGGACTCGGCGGCCCCAGGCGCCACTGGCGCTGGCGCCGCCTTCTCCGTCGGCTCGATGGTCCAAACACGCGGGTGGTAGTCGGGATTCTTCTTCACGAAGGCCTTGATCGCCTGCCGGGCAACCTCGCCGCCCGGCGCCGCGGCCCGCGCCAGTGCCGGATTCGCAGCCAGCAACTTCTTGCCAAGGTCCGCACCGCTCGCGACGCGCGAGGCCCACTGATCGCCCGTCGTCGACACGAGATTCTGCGTCATCAGCGCGCCGCTCGCGATCCCGACGGTGTTGTCGAGGTAGAATCCGCCCCCGGCGCTCATGAACCAGTGGTTGCCGACCTTGGTGAAACCCCACTCCGGCTGCGAGGTGACGCCGATTTGATAGCCGGCAGGCAAGGTCGCAGGAAGGTCCTTGATGTGCTTGAAGCGCAAGCCGCCGAGCGGTCCTTGCTTCGCCTCGCGCTCGCTGGCGACGTGCATCGCTTCGCTGCCGGCGACCTTCTCGGCCCCGACGGCCGACACCATTCGCGCTGAGAACTGCAGACACTTGCTCGGATAGTCCTTCGAGACCACCTTGTGGAGCATGTAGCCGGAGCCCGTGCTGGAGATCATCGCGAACACCTTCGCGATCGTCACCGCCTCGACGGCCGGCTTCGCGGCTGCTGCATCCGCGCCCGCCGCCGCGCCGCCACCACCGCCACCACCGGCGCCCGCCGCACTCGACGGCGCTGGTGCCGCCGCCGCCGCTCCGG
>SXIE01000407.1 GCA_005772945.1 Pseudomonadota bacterium | reverse complement strand
GACGGCGCCGTCCGTGCCGCGCGTGCCGCTGCCGCCGCGGCCGCCCGGGCCGCCGTAGACGCGGTTGTTCGAGACGCGCATGAGCGCGCCGCAGTCCTTGAGATCGATCGCGTAGCTGTTGCTGCCCTCGAGGTTCGCGGCGTTCACGCCGAAGACCGTGAAGCCGTCGAACACCGTCACAGCCCCGGTGGCTGCGGTTCCCAGCGTCGTCGCCGTCACGGTCCCCGGGTGCGTCGCGTCGGGCACGCCGCCGACGATCGCCGTCTCGTAAAGGAGGACATCGTGCTCGTCGAAGAACGGCGCGTACCCCCCGAAAACCCCGACCTTGTCCTGCAAGATGATGTTCTCGGCGTAGACGCCCGTCGCCACGTAGACGTCGCGCTTGCCGCCGTCGCGCGCCTTGGTGAGGCCGACCGACAGCTTCTGGACCGGCAGATCGATCGTCCCTGGGTTCGTGTCGACACCCTCCCTCGAGACGAAGATGCCGTTGCCGACCTCGCCGTCGATGCCGTCGCAGTCGGAGTCGACGCTGTCCCCCGCCAGATCCGGGCCTGCGACCGGCGTGCACTCGCAGCCGTCATCCGAGAGCTGGTTGACGTCGACCGCCCCGCCGACGCACGCGAACGCGCACATCGGCACGGGCCCCGAGGCATCGCAGGACGGCTGTGCATGCGGCCTGACGACCGCGAGGCAGCTCACGCCGCAGGCGCCGCAATTCGAGACGTCGGTGTATTTGTCGTCCGTCTTGAACGGGTCGTCGATCCCGCCATCGCAGTCGTTGTCGATGCCGTCGCAGACTTCGCCCGGCAGCTCGCACCCGCCCCAGCCCTGGGCCGTGCAGTGCTCGAGGCCCTTGCACGTGACCGAAGGTTGGTTCGGATCGGGCGGCGTGTAGGTCTCGGTGCACGCACGCGAGAGGTTCGTGTTCGTGCCGTCGCACGAGCAACTCCCCGACGTCGGCACGCACTGCTTGGTCGCCGATTCGGGGACGGTCTTGCACTCGAAGCCGACGCTGCAGTCCGCGTTCTGCGCGCACCCGCGGGCACAGAACTTCCCGTCGTCGAGCGTCACGCACGCCGCGTCGGTCCCGAGGCATTGCGCCGCCGACTCGCACGGCTGGCAGACGCTCCCCGAGTCGGGCACGCACACATAGGGGTTGAGCTGGGTGAAGCCGGGCTCGCACGCGACGACGGTGCACTGCGCGGCCCCGCCGGCCACCTGGCATGCGGTCGCCGAGGCATTCGGCAGGATCACCGCGCAGTCGGTCGAGCAGCTCCCGCACTGGTCCGCGCGCGCGTAGATCCCGTCGGTCTTCATGTCCTCGTCGATGTCGTTGTCGCAGTCGTCATCGATGTAGTTGCACGTCTCGGTGGTCGCCTCGCGCGCGTTGCACCCGACCCAGCCGACCTCCGGGTCGCACGTCTCGACGCCCACGCAGCTCCCCGTCGCGTTGGTCTTCGAGCACGTGCGCGCGACCCCCGCAAACGCCGGGCTGCACGAGCAGCTGCCGCTGCGGGGCTGGCAGTATTTGCCGCTGTGCTCGCCGCTCGCGTCCTCGCCGCAGGCGTAGCCGTCGGGGCATTCCTCGTCCGTCCGACAGGCCGACGCGCAGTCGCGCGCGCCGTCGATCAACATGCAGGCGCCGCCATTGCACTGGAAGTCTTCGAGGCACGGGACGCAGACCTTTTGCACGCGCGGCAGGCACAGGAAGATGATGTCGCCGCCCGAGTTCTGCACGCCCTTACAATCGTAGGCGTCCGGGCACTCGGCCAGGCAGTCGACCGTGCAGACGTAGCCGCTCGGACCCTCGACGCACCAACCGGAGACGCAGTCCGTGTTGCGCTGGCAGGGCTCGCCGAAGTCGACCGTCGGCAGGCTCGTCTCGCCATCGGGCGGGTTTGTCGCGCTCGTCTCGAACGTGAAGGTCTCGCCCACCGAGACCTCGTTCGCGACCGTATCGGTCGTCGCGTCGCCCTCGGTCGGGCTCGTGGTCTGGCCTGCGCCGGTGTCGTCGCCGCACGCGATGAGCGGCGCTGCGGCGAGAGAGAACAAGACGACATGGACGGTACGGGGGGGACGTCCGGTGCGCATCGCAAACCTCCTAGCGGACGGTGACGCTAGCGCGTTTGGCCTCTGGAGCCAAGACCAGCCTTCTTGCGCGGCGGTCGCCGAGGTCCTATGGTCGCGCCCTGTGACAGCCCCAATCGCCGTCCGCAAAACACCGCGCTGGCGCTTCATCGTGCCGAACGCGATTACGTGTGGCTCGCTCGTGGTCGGCTTGGCCGCGATTGCCGGGGCCTTCGTGACCGCGGATTTCGCCGGCTCGGCGTGGCTCGTCATCCTGGCGGTGCTGCTCGACAAGCTCGACGGCACCGTCGCGCGCCTCCTCCGCGCGACCTCGGCGATCGGCACGCAGCTCGACTCGTTCGCCGACTTCGTGACGTTCGGGATCGCCCCGGGGGCGCTCCTTTTTGCGTCCGGACTTCACGCGCGCGCGCACGCCCCGAGCACGCTGTGGGCGGGTGAGGCGGGGCTGGTCCTGCTCGCGGTGCTGAGCGCGACCTACGTCGTCTGCACGTGCCTGCGCCTCGCGAAGTTCAACGTCCTGCAGGACGTCCTGCCGGCCGACGGGCCGAAGGTCTTCTACGGGATGCCGTCGACGTTCGCGGGCGGGCTCGTCGCGGTGCTCTATCTCCTCGGGGACAAGTACGGCGCGACCGGCATGCTCGACGCGCTGCCGATCATCTCGCTCGGGCTCGCGCTCCTGATGGTGTCGAACATGCCCTTGCCGAAGGTCGTCATGCGCAAGGCGGTCTGGCTCAATGCCATCCAGATCGTGAGCGTCGTGACGACGTACGCCGTCGGCTTCCTGCGGATCTTGCCGGAGTACCTGGCCGTCAACATCGCCGTGTATGCGGCCGTGGGGTTCGCGTGGGGCCTCAAGCATCGCAAGCGGCTGCTCGCGGCGCGGCGGCTCGATCTGTACCCGGATCACTCGGACGAGGCTGGCGGGCCGACCTGAGCTCCGCGGCTTCGACGTTCATTCGCGCGCTCGCCGTGCGCTACGTGCACATCCGGGCGATGAGCTGCTCGTAGAAGGCCCCCGCGGCCTCGAGCTTGGCGACCGCGATGGACTCGTCGTCCTGGTACAGCTCTTCGATCGGGCCGCCGGCGCCGAAGGCGATGGCGTCGAGGCCATGAAGGCGAAAGAGACCCGCGTCGGACGTGAGGCAACCGGCGCCGACCTCGGGCGCGAGCCGCGACGCGCGTAGGGCCGCGGTGACGTCCGCGACGAGCCCCTCGGCGCCCTCGGAGCCCGCGAAGGCCGGCCGATCCTGCACCACCTCGACACCGATCTCGAGCTCGTCCTCGCCCTTCAACGCCTGCCCGACGGCCGCGGCGAAGCGCTCGCACAGCTCGCCCGACTCGACGCCCGGTCCCGTCCACAGCATGACCGTGCCGGCGATCGCATCGCGCGCCGAGACGAGCCGCCCGGTCCAGATCGGCCGCGTCGGACGCGCCAGCGGGGCGTTGCGCAGGTGGCCGAGCTTGCCCTCGATGGCCAGCACTCCGGCGTCGCGCGCCGTGCGCCACGCGGCGAGCAGCGGGTCGATCGGAAACGGCAGCGCGGTGCCGTCCTCGATCGGCTTCCAGCTGATGCGGCGGTCGATGCGCTCGAGCGGCGGGAGCTCGTCGTAGCCGGTCGCGACGCGCAGCGTGCAGCGGCCCGGGATGCGGTTGGCGGACTCGCCGCCGTCGATCGACAGGACGCGCGTGTCGCCGGCCGCGCGCAGGGCGCTGATGACCTCGAGGCCGCGCGCGAGGGCGTCGTCGATGAACGGCGTAGTGACCTGGGCGTGGGCCGAGGTGCCGAGGATGTCGATCTCGAAGAAGCCCGCGTGCGGCGGCATCCGGCGATGACGGATCTTGCGCACGAGCTCGAAGCGCAAGACGACGCAGCCGGGGTGGTCGGTCCAGGGCCGGAGCCCCGTCGGTGCGTGGATGATGGCGGTGCCGCGATCGGAGGGCGAGAGGAGCATGCGCGCGCCCGAGCCGTGCGCCTCCTCGCCGGAGAGCGCGGCGACGTAGATCGGGCGATGCAGCGCCTCGGTCGCGAAGCGCGAGGCCGCCGCGATCTTGAGCGCGAGGTCGGCCTTGCCGCCGTGCGCGCCGAGGCCGATGACGCGCGCGTTCTCGGTGTCGAGGCGGGCGCTGAAGGGGTCGCCGCCGAGCGCATTCCACTTGGCCGGGACGGCGTCGACGCTGGTGCCGAGGTTGGCGATGAGCCAGAGGGGCTGTCCCGTCGCGGGCCCCTTGCGGCCGATCAGGTTGACGTGGTCGTAGGGGACGCCCGAGGCGACCTGCTC
Source organism: Pseudomonadota bacterium (assembly GCA_005772945.1). The sequence goes on along the minus strand of SXIE01000407.1, from coordinate 3,492 downwards.
GAGGATGGCGAACTCGCCGAAGTAGAGGAGGTCGAGCAGGTACGAGATGGCCGGCTCGGCGCCGGCGCGGGCGCGCGAATCGCGGCTGAGCAGCTCGACGATCGAACGGATGGGGCTGAGCGGCACGTCTCGTCTCCCCGTTGGACGGCGATGCGGGGGCCGCGGCCGGGCTGGCGTGCGGCGTCCGAGCGCGCTACATGAGCCGGCGCCGGGGCGCGTGTCAACAGGAGGTGCGCGATGCGAGCGGTGGTGCAGCGGGCGGCGCGCGGGATGGTCACGGTCGATGGTGCCACGGTCGGCGCGCTCACGTCGGGGCGGCCGGGGTTCGTGGTGTTGCTCGGCGTGGGGCAGGGCGACACGGCGACGGATGCCGAGACGTTGGCCGACCGGATCTGCGGGCTGCGTGTCTTCGAGGACGCGGGCGGCAAGATGAACCTCGCGCTCGCGGACGTGGGCGGGAGCATGCTCGTCATCAGCCAGTTCACGCTCTACGGCGATTGCCGCAAGGGGCGTCGGCCGTCGTTCATCGACGCGGCCCCGCCCGAGCTCGCGGCGCAGCTGGTCGAGACGTTTGTCGCGCGCGCCCGACAGTCGGTGCCGCACGTGGGGACCGGGAAGTTCCAGGCGCACATGATGGTCGAGCTGGTGAACGACGGGCCGGTGACGCTGCTCATGGATTCGCGCAAGGCGTTCTGATCCGCGATTCGCTTGCCCGCGGCAACGCTGGAGCGGGTCGCAGCGGGTGGGGCTTCTCACCCGCGCCGGGTGTTGCTAAGTGCCTGGTCCTTCGCGCAGCGCGCGCGACGCAACCCGAGAGCGGAGACCGCCTGTGGCACGAACGAGCACCTATCTCAACTTCATGGGCCGCACCGAGGAGGCGTTTGCCTTCTACAAGTCCGTGTTTGCGACCGAGTACGTCGCGCCGATCCACCGCATGAGCGGCGGGCCTCCGGGCGGTCCCGAGCTGAGCGCTGCCGAGCGCGATCTCATCATGCACATCGAGTTGCCGATCGTCGGCGGCCACATCCTGATGGGGACCGATGCGCTCGAATCGATGGGTCATTCGGTCGTTTTCGGCACGAATGTCAGCCTCAATCTCGAGCCCGACACGCGCGCCGAGGCCGAGCGCCTGTTCGCCGCGCTCGCCGAGGGTGGGCGCGTGACGATGCCGCTGGCCGACATGTTCTGGGGTGCGCTCTTCGGAGCCGTGACCGACAAGTTCGGCGTGCAGTGGATGGTGAACTGCGCGGCCCGCGCCTGAGCGCGCACGCGGACGCCAAAGGCGCGTCAGAGCTGCGCGAGCGCCTCGGCGGCGGCCCGCTGCCCCGACGCGACGGCGCACTCGACCGAGGGCGCGCCTTCGGTGTCCTGCCCGGCGAATGAGATCCGCCCGAGGGGCGCGCGGATGGTGTGTCGGAAGGACGGCGTGCGGGTGGTGGTGTCGCCCGAGACCTGCGGCGGGCCAAACGGATAGCCGGGCACCGGGAACAGCATGCCGTGGCCCCAACGGTAGAGGTAGACGGCGCTCACGTCGCGGTCGAAGTCGAAGTCGGCGCCCGCGCCGGTGAGGACGCGCGCGAGGTCCTCGCGCAGCGAGGCCTCGTACTCGGAGAACGGCGCCGAGAGGAGCTTGGCGCGTTCGCTGGCCATGCTGGTCGCGGGTGTGAGGTTGCCGCCGAAGAACGTGAGGACGGTCTCGCGGTTCGGATCGAGGCGCTCGGGGCCGGCCCAGTCGGCGATGGTGAAGTCGGCCCAGAACTGGCTGCCCCACCAGTATTGGTTGAAGCCGAGACCGAGGTCGACCAGGGGCTTCGCGCGGCGCAGCGCGACATTCGCGACCACGACCGGGACGTGCACCATCTTGCGGAAGGCGGCCTTCTTCGCGTCGTCCAGGAGGTGGCTCACGACATGGCGGGCGGTGTAGTTCTGGCCGGCGTGGATCACGGCCTTCGCCTTCGCGCGATGGAAGCCGGTGCCGTGCCAATAGACGACCGAGGCCGAGCTGGCGTCGGCGTCCGCGCGCACGACCATGGCTGCTTGGCGCAGGCGCGTCTTGCTGCCGGCCCTGTCGAGTTCGGCGCTGGCGACGGCGTTCTGGAGGATGTCCGCGGTCGTCGTGCCACCCGCGATGGCATTGGGGATGAGGGACTTGACCGCGTGGCGCGCGACGCCCGAGGTGCCACCCGGGAACGCGAAGAGGGGGTTGTACTCGGCGCCGATGAAGCTGATGGCCGAGAAGGCGTTGCACTGGTCGCTGGTGCAGCCGAGCGCATCGATCGTATAGCGTGAGTAGAAGTCGGCGACGGCCGGGCTCCAGCCCTTGGTTTGCGTCAGGTACTCGGTGAGCGTGATCTGGGCGAGCCCGTCGTGCATCGGATCGGCGTTGTCGGCGGGATCGGTCGGGGCGCCCTCGGTCTCGTACCAGGTCTGCATATCCTCGCGGGCGGCGAGGAGGTCCGCGAGGATCGCGTCGGGGTAGGGGGCGGACGTGAGGCCGGTGCGGTAGGTGTCGAGGTTCCAACCCTTGCTGCCCGGCTTGATGAACGGGGTCTTGTCGTCGAAGTAGTAGTTGTAGAAGGGCGCCTCGACGTAGTGCTGGGTCCAGTCGACGCCGATACCGGTGTAGAAATCGGTCAGGAAGTCGGCGTAGGGGTCGACGCAATAGGCGCCGCCGGCGGACGCGATGCGGGGGATCGGCGCGAGGTCGTCGCGTTGGGCGTTGCCGCCGAAGGCCAGGTTGCAGTCGAGGATGAGGATGCGGGCATCGGGGCGCTCGGCGCGCAGGAAAAATGCCGAGGCGAGGCCCGCGAGCCCGCTGCCGACGATGATGACGTCGTAGGTGTCCGTGTCGTCGACGATCGCGTGCGAGCCGGAGATGTCGTCGCACGAGAGTGGCGCGACCTTGACGCTGTTGGGGGTAAAGGCGAGGCGTCCGTCGCGAAGCCAGTGGGCGACGTTGAAGGCGGCCGGGAGGTTGGCGGCGCGGAGCACGCGCGGGTCGGTGCCGATGGCGCCGTCGCAGAAGCCGACGGGGATGTCGGCGGGCTTGGCGTCGGTGCCGCAGCCGACGAGGTGGCGTGAGAGCGCGAGGCCGCCGACCGACATGAGGACGCCGTTGATGAAGTCGCGGCGATGGATCGCGCGTGCTCGGCTGGAGGTCTCTTGCGGCGTACGCGCACCCGACGAACGCTTGCTGGTCATGGCGCTCCTGGCGCCGGGCGCGGCGGGGATGTGACAGGCGTTTGCGGGCCCGGGCGATGCGGCGACTATTCGCCGGCGGCGCGGCCGGGTCAAGGGATCGAAGTGGCCTCGGAGGCTTATGAATGGCCGTGCGCAACCGCACGCCCGGCTGTCGGCGGGCGCCGTCGCGGAGACCTCATTCGCCCGTGTCCTCTTCGATCATCCAGCGGCGCCAGGCCTCGGGGGCGGTGCGCCGTTCGAGGATGCCGAGGGCGTCGGCGACGAGCGTGCGCACGCGCGGGTCGGGGGGGG
>SXIE01000044.1 GCA_005772945.1 Pseudomonadota bacterium | reverse complement strand
TCGGCGCCGACCAAGCGGTTGAACGTGATCTCGGGATCGGCGTTCGAGACGATGCGCTTGGCGCGGATCTCGGTGCCGTCGGCGAGCCGCACGCCTATCGCCTTCTTCTTGCGGCCCTCGCCCTCGATGAGGATCCGATCGACGCGCGCCTTGAGGCGCACCTCGCCGCCATGGCGCTTGAGCGCGCGGTTGAAGGCGCGCGGGATCGCGAAGCCGCCGCCCTGCGGGTAGAAGCCGCCGCCGAAGTAATGGTGCTGGACGATGGCGTGGAGGACCGCGGGGCACTCGCTCGGGGCCATGCCGTGATCGCCGGCCTGAATCGAGAGGACCGCGCGACACGCGGGATCGCGGACGCCGTGGTGATCGAGCATGCCGTCGAGCGTGCGCGGAAGGTGCGAGAGGAGCGTGCGCGCGCGCCAGGGCAGGGCGAGCTTGCCGCCGAGCGTATGCGTCTTGCCCATCACGTCGAGCTGGTCGCCGATCCGCTGCACCGCGCCGAGGTAGTTGCGGATGCCGCGCGCGTCGCTCGGGAAGCGGTCGACCAGGCGATCCTCGAGGGCTTGGCGACCCTTGGGGATGTCGAAGCGGACTTGGGAAGGGCCGGAGCCGAGGAGGACGTGGTCGAAGCCGTCCGGGTTGAGCTCGATGAACGTGAGATCCTGCGCGACGCCGAGGCCGTCGTAGACGCGCGCGAGGCGGCCGCCCGGGGCGACCTCGCCGATGTAGTGGACGCCGGGGCTGAAGTGGTAGCCGCCGAGCGTGAACGAGTGACACCAGCCGCCGGGGACGTCGTGCTGCTCGAGGACCAGGACCTTCTGGCCGGCCTGGGCCAGCGCCACCGCGGCGGTCATGCCACCCGCGCCCGAACCGATGACGATCGTGTCGAAATCCGCGCCCATCGTGTGCCTCGCTGCCGTGATCGAGAGGAAGTGACGCGCCCCGAGGGCGTGCCGGCAGCAGGGTCTATAACGGGCGTTATGAAGAAGGCAAGGTCTGCCCAGAACTATCTAGAACGATCGTTATGGCGGGCCAGTGGCAGGTCCGTCAGCCCTGGCGCTCGAGCACCTTGATGACGGCGGGCGGGATCGGCGTCGTGCGGCGCGGGTGCTTGCCGCGGAGGTCGAAGTCGACGCGGAAGCGCTCGGTCCCGGCGGACGTGCGGCGCGTGCAGACGTCGTGTCTGTCGGCGGGAGCCTTGTGCTGCAGTGCGCGGGCGATCACCAGATCGATCTTCAGGGCGTCGCCGTCGAGCGCGATCGCGCCGAGGCCCACCGAGGCGTGTGTGCCGCAGGCGGCAGAGTCGACGGTAAGCAGATCGAGCTCGTCGGCGAAGGACTCGTCGGGTGGTAGCGTCTCGGCGCCCTTGCGGAAGCTGCCGAGACCGAGGAACCCGCAACGGCTCGGGTAGTGGCCCATGTTGCCCGCGTCGGCGCAGACGAGCAGGAGATCGGTGCCGGCCCCGGTTGTGATGCGTGCGTGAGCGCTGAGGCCGCGGGCGAGCACGAGGTGCGTCGCGAGGCGGTACGCGTCGCCATGCTTGCGCATGAGTGCAAACGTGTGGTCGCCCTCGGCCGCGGCGCGGCCGCTCGCGGCGACCAGCAGCACCTCGTCGGCGCCCGCTTCGAGCAGCGCTCCCGAGGCGACGGGGTCGCCAGCGGCGGGGGCCAGGCACGCGTCGTCGGCGAGGCCGGCCTGCGTGAGTGCGCGCGTGCGTTCGGTACCTGCCGGGGCCTCGCAGTTTCCGGCGATCCACGCGCCGTAGGCGGACTTCGCGGCGGCGCCCCGCGCGGCGTCGAGGAGCGCGACCTTCTCGAAAGCCGGGTTGGGGCCTTTGGCCGCCCAACTCGTGCCCGCGACGAAGGGGACGCTGGTGACGGCGACGGCCACGGCGAGAAGGGGCCCGAAGAGGCGAGCGCGCACTGAGTTTGGGGTGTTCAAGGGTGGTGACTCCGTCAGGGGGGCGGGGAGGTACGCTACGCGCGGCGCCGCCCGTACGTCCACGAGCGGCGTCGGATTCCCGCGGCGCGCGGGCGCGATGGGCTTTGACAGGGTTTGCGGCCGAGGGCTATACGCCGAGCGCAAGCCCCGAGGCGCTCCCGCCATGAAGTTCCCGATCGTCCAGCCCCAAGCCCCCGCGTCCGAACCCGCTCGCGAAGCGCGCGCGCGGCGTCCCAAGCCGCCGTGGCTGAAGGTGCAGGCGCCCGGTGGCGGACGCTACCAGCAGATCAAAGAGCGCATGGCCGGGCTGTCGCTCTGGACCGTCTGCCAAGAGGCCGACTGCCCGAACATCGGCGAGTGCTGGAGCGGCGGCACCGCGACGATCATGTTGATGGGCGGCGTGTGCACGCGCGGCTGCCGCTTCTGCGCGGTCACGACCGGCAAGCCCGCGCCGCTGGACCCCGACGAGCCCGCGAACGCGGCCGCCGCGGTCGTGGCGATGGGCGTCGATTACATCGTGCTCACGTCGGTCAACCGCGACGACCTGCCCGACGGCGGGGCGGCGCACTTCGCCAGCTGCGTGCGCGAGCTCAAGCGCCTGAAGCCGGAGATCCTGGTCGAGGTCCTCATCCCGGACTTCCAGGGGCGCATGGCGGGCGTCGACTGCATCGCGGACGCGCGGGCCGACGTCATCGCCCACAACGTCGAGACCGTGCCGCGCCTCACGCGCGGGGTGCGCGACGCGCGCGCGAGCTTCGAGCAATCGCTGGCGGTCCTTCACCACATCAAGACGACGGCCGCTGCTGGTGGGGTTCTCGCGAAGACCTCGATCATGCTCGGCCTCGGCGAGACGGAGGACGAGGTGCGCGCGGTGCTGGTCGCCTTGCGCGGCGTCGGTTGCGATGTCGTGACGTTCGGGCAGTACCTGCAGCCCTCGCCCAAGCACCTCGCGGTCGTCGAATTCGTGACGCCCGAGCGCTTCGAGCGCTGGGCCGACGAGGCGCGCGCGCTCGGGTTCTTGTATGTCGCGTCGGGGCCGCTCGTGCGCTCGAGCTATCGCGCCGGCGAGTTTTTTCTGAAGGCGCACCTCGCGCGCGAAGCGCCTCGCGAAGGGCGCGAAGCGCCTGACATCGCCGCCGAGAGCGCAACGCCGCGCGAGGCCCCATGACGCACGGATCGCTCGGCGCCGTCGCACCGGTCGCGGGCCTCCCGGCGCTCGCGTCGCTGGGCGTCGACGCCGGCCAAGACGCGCAGATCCTGGCGAAGGCCTTCGAGCTGCAAGTCCACGCGCGCGGGCTCGAGGAGCTGTTCGCGCGGCTCGGGCGCGCCGGCAAGATCGCGCCGCGCGCGGCCCCCGGGCGATCGCGGGCGGCTTTGATCGGAGCGGGGCTGGCGCTCGAGGCGGGCGACATGCTGTTTGGAACCGAGCGCGACTGGCCGGCCGCTCTCGCGCGCGGGATGTCCCACGAACAGTTGGTACACCAAGCATTTGCGGCGCGGCGCGGTGACACGTCGATCGTCGACGCCGCGGCCGGAGCGGTCCTCTCCTACGGGCACGACGGCGGGCACGTGGCCGAGGCGGTCGGCTTCGGCATGGCGGCCTCCACGCGCGCCTCCGGCGCCATCGCGCTCTGCTGCATCGGCTCCAATGCGCTGCTGCAGCCCGAGACGACCGCCGCGCTGCTCATGGCCGTCGAGAAGAAGGCGCGCGTCGTGTTCCTCCTGCGCGGGGCGCGCGCGACGATCGAGCGGCTCGTGATCGTCCAGCGCATCGTGGCCCCGTCGGACTCGGCGCACCGCGTGTACTGGGCGCTGGCCGAGGCGCGCTCGACGCGGCCGGGCGTGCCGGTCTTGCCGGTTCTGATCGATGCGCGCCACGGCAACGAGCCCTACGAGCCGCTCGACGCCAAGGAACTCCAGAGCCGGCAGCTGCTCTCGGCCGAGCTCGAGCACGTCTTGGACGGCGAGGTGCAGACCGCGCTCGATCGCGCGCGGGCCAAGGCTGAAGGGCGCGGCACGCCGCCGTCGGGGGCCGCGTCGCGGCCGGTCGATGCGGAGGACGACGCATGAACAGCGCGCCGCCCGTGGCGAATGGGCCCAACGTCATGGTCACGGCGATCCGGCGTGCCCTCGGCGAGATCCTCGCGGCCGGCGACAACGCGGTCGTGCTCGGGCCCGAGGTCGGCGCGTACGGCGGCCTCTTCCGCGCGACCAGCGGCCTCTACGAGAGGTTCGGCGCCACGCGCTTCGTCGACGTGGCCGCCAACGATCTGACCTCGCTCGGGCTGGCGCGCGGCTTCGCCTGGGCCGGCCACATGCCGATCGTCGAGCTCGGGCCCGAGAGCGCCGGGCGCGCGGCGGGCGCGGTCGCGGAGGACCTCGGGCGCATGCGCGCGCGCGGTCAGACGGGGCCCTTCATCGTGCGCGTGCCGGTGGCGGCGGACGCGACGCCCGAGGCGCTGCTCGAAGGCGTCGCACGGGTCGTCACGCCGTCGCGCCCGATCGACGCGTGGGCGATGCTCATTGCGGCTTCCCAGGCCACTGAGCCGGTGGTCGTGCTCGAGCCGCGCGCGCTCTACCGCCAGGGCGGGGAGGTGGCCGCGGCCGATGCGGTGGCGGATCCGGAGGTGCTGTGCTCGACGCGCCTCGCGTGGCCGTTGGCCGGCGAGGGCGGCGAGGGCGGCGAGGGCGGCGAGGCGGACGATCTGGTGCTGGTCGCGTGGGGCGCGGCGGTGCCGGTGGCGGTCGCGGTGGCTGAGGGGCTGGCGGCCGATGGGTACCACGCGAGCGTCGTCGATCTAAGGGTGCTGGCGCCGCTCGATCTCGAAGGCGTGGCGGCGCGGGTGCGGGCGGCCGGACGTGCGGTGGTCGTGTCGGAGGCGGGCGGGGCGCTCGCGGGGCGCGTCGTGGCCGAGCTGCAGCGGGCGGCGTTTCTGTCGCTCGAGGCGCCGGTGGTGGATGTCGGGGGCGCGACCACGGCCGCCGATTTCGTTCGCGAAGAGCGCCATGCGCTTGCCCGCGACGATTTCTCGACGTGGGTTGCGGCGGTGCGCGCGGTCGCCGAGGCGACGTTGTTTTTCTAGATAGCTCGAGGTCCGACGATCTCGACGCGGAGAGCCGGATGCGCTTCGAATTCAAGCTGCCGGATTTGGCCGAGGGGATGATCGAGGGCGAGCTCGTCGCGTGGCTCGTCGCAGCCGGTGATGCGCTCAAGCCCGAGCAGCCGGTGGCCGAGGTCATGACCGACAAGGCGACGGTCGTCATCCCGAGCCCGGGTGGCGGCAAGGTGCTCGAGCTGCCGCACAAGGCGGGCGACATCGTGAAGGTCGGCGCGACCTTGTTCGTGATGGAGTCCGAGGGCGACGCGCCGCTCCAGAAGGCTGCTGGTGGGCATGCGGCGGACCTTGCGCCGGGACCAGCGCTGGCTGTCGCGCCGCGTCCGACGCCGGCGGCGGGCACGGCGGCGGTGGTCGCGCATGCGGCGCCGGTCCCACCAGCAGCGGTCGCGGCGGGTATTGCGGCGGGGCCGGCGCTGCCGGCGGGGCTGAACGTCCCGGTGTTTGCGAGCGTACCGCGTGGGCCGGGTCGGGCGCTGGCCTC
>SXIE01000406.1 GCA_005772945.1 Pseudomonadota bacterium | reverse complement strand
GATGACCTGGTAGTCCTCGTGCCCCTTGCCCGCGATGAGCACCGCATCGCCCACGCCCGCACCCGCGATCGCCTCGTGAATCGCCGCGCGTCGCTCCGCCATCCGCGCGAACGCAAACCCCGCCGGGAACCCCGCGACGATGTCGTCCAGGATCTGCTCGGCATCCTCGGTGCGCGGATTGTCGCTCGTGACGACCACGCGATCGGCCAGGCGCGCCGCGACCGCGGCCATCTGCGGGCGCTTGCCTTTATCGCGGTCCCCGCCCGCCCCGAATACGCACACGAGCCGCCCCGGCACCAGCGGCCGCAGCGCCCCGAGCACATTCTCGAGCGCATCCGGCGTATGCGCGTAGTCGACGAACACGCTCGCGCGATCCGTCCGCACCCCGACCCGCTGCAAACGCCCCGGCGCGCCCTGCGATCCCGCCAACCCCGCCGCCGCGTCCGCCCAGCTCACACCGGATAGATTGGCCATCGCCATCGCCAACACCGCGTTCTGCAGGTTGTGCGGCCCGATAAGCCCCGTCGATAGCGTGATGTGCGTGCCATCGGAAATTTCGATGGCCGCCGTCGTCCCTTCCAGTCGGTACTCGGCCGTCCGCACCCGCACATCCGCCCGGCGCCCCGCGGTCGACACGGTCCACTTGGGCCCGGCGAATTCGGCTGCCAACCGCGCCCCGGCCGCGTCGTCCACATTGAAAGCCGCCCGCTCGGCGAGCTCCCGGAAGAGCATCGCCTTCGCCTCGGCGTAGGCGTCCATCGTCCCGTGGTAATCGAGGTGGTCGCGCGTCAGATTCGAAAAGCCCGCGACTGCAACCCGGAACGCGGCGATCCGCCGCTGGTGGAGCCCATGCGACGACGCCTCGACCACCGCGTGCGAGCACCCGGCGTCGCGCATCTCGGCCAGCATCCGCTGGAAGTCGAGGGCGGGTGGGGTGGTGAAGATCGTCGGCAACCGCGTCGCGCCGATGCGGACCTCGACGGTCGAGATCAGACCGACACCGCCGCGGACGCCCGCCCCACGCTCGCTTGGGCCCTCACCGCGCGAGACCTTCGCGCGCGCATGCTCGAGAATGTCCTTCAAGAGGAACGTGGTCGTGGTCTTGCCGTTGGTCCCGGTCGTCGCCAGCACGCAGACGTCGCGGCCCGCGTGGCCGTACCAAGCGGCCGCGACCGACGCGAGCGCGGCCCAGCCATCGGCCACGTGCACCCATGTGACTCCTGCCACGTCCCTGCCCGCGGCCGGCGGCTCGCACGCGACGATCGCCCGCGCGCCCGCCGCGATCGCGCCCGCGATGAACGCATGTCCATCCCAGCTCGTACCGCGCGTCGCCACGAACAGCGCCCCGCCGAGCACGGCGCGCGAGTCGGCCGTCACGTCGTTCACGACCACGTCGAGGTCCCCGTGCGCGTCGACGAGCACCACGCCCGCTAGCAGTTCCCGGAGTCTCCGGGGTCGCATCACGAGCCCGCTCATGGCGGACCCCCGGCATCTTGCCCCGGCTCGCGCGCGAGCCTACCCTCGGGTGTCCCGTCGCCGATCGCCCCCGGACTGCGCGGCGTCGCTCCGGCCGCGTCCGGTTTGCCGTCCGGCAGCCGCGACGCGAACGTGACCGTCACGACGTCGCCCGGAAGCACGCGCGTATCGGGCGCCACATTCTGATCGACCGCGAGTCCGGTCCCCTCGAAGCGCAGCGCCAGCCCGCGCGCCGCGCCGACACGTCGCGCCGCCCGCATCGTCAGCCCCCGGAAATCCGGCACGGCAATCTCGCCCGTGCCGTCGTCGACCAGCACGTCGACCGGCTCGCTCGCGCCTGCATCGCTATCCTCGCTGGCGCGCCGCGCGGCTAGGAGCGCCGGGTCCAGATACGCCATGCGCTTGGCCGCCGCGTACGGCGACGGCACGCCCAAGAGGTGCAGCGACTGCTCCATGATGCGCCGGAACGCCGGCGCCGCGATGAGCCCGCCGCCGTGTCGCTTGCTCTTGGGCTCGTCGATCAGAATCGCGATGACGAGCTCGGGATCATCCGCCGGCGCGACCCCGAAGAACGTGTTGACCCACATCTCTTCCGAGTACCCGCGCTTCCTGAGATGCGGCTTCTGCCCGGTTCCCGTCTTGCCGGCGACCGGATATTCCGGCAGATACGCGCGCCGTCCGGTGCCGTCGGGCTCGACCACGCCCTGCATCAGATCGAGCACCGTCCGCGCCGTCTTCGGCGAGACGACCTGCCGCACCACCTCGGGCTTCCACGCCGCCAGCTCGCGCCCCTCGCCGTCGACCACGCGCTTGACGAGCAGCGGCTTCATCAGCTTGCCCTCGTTCGCGATCGCGCCGAGCGCCATCGCCAGCTGGATCCCCGTGACCGCCATGCCCTGCCCGAACGAGACGTTCGCGAGCTCGATTGGCGCCCACTCGTCGGCCGGCCGCAGGAGCCCACGCGCCTCACCCGGAAAACCGCTCTTGGTCGCCGCCCCGAAGCCGAAGTCGCGCAGGTATTTCTCGAGCTTCGAGGCCCCGAGCAAGAAGGCGATCTTCGAGGCCCCGATGTTCGACGACTTCTTGAGGATCGTCGCGACGTTCCCTTCGCTCACCGCCGTGATGTCGTGGATCGTGTTGCCCTCGCCGTCCGGCAATTCCCAATCGCCATTCTCCAGCTCGAAGTTCGTCTCGAGATCGATGACGCCCTCTTCGAGCGCCGCCGACGCCGTGAACACCTTCATGATCGAGCCCGGCTCGTACACATCGAGCAGCGCCGCACTGCGCGACGCATTCGGGAACGAATGCTGGTACTCGGTGTAGGCGTCGATCTCCTGCGAGAGCGACGCGATGTGCTCGCGCTTCGCGGCCTCCACCTGCTCGGTGCCCCCGAAAGCCCGTGCATTGAGCCGCCACGTGCCCGCCCACGCCAGGTCGTTCCGGCGCTGAGTCAGCTGCTGCCGCTCGTCGCGCAGCGGCTGCTGCTCGCGGAACCACTCTTGAAATGTGTTCGGGTTGTAGGTCGGGAAGTTCGCGATCGCGAGGAGCTCGCCCGTCTTGGGCCGCATGACGACCGCGTAGCCCGCGCGCGCCCCCGACGAGAGACACGCGCGTCCGATCTCGCGCTCGGCGATCGCCTGAATCTGCTCGTCCAGCGCCAATTCCACCGAGCTCGCCACCAGCGGCGTGTGCTCCGGCAGTCCGTTCAGGAAGATGCGGCGCCCCCGCTGGTCCTTGATGACCGTGACCCGCCCGAGCCCGCCCGACAGGAATCCATCGAGCGCGCGCTCGACCCCCGACAGCCCCTTCTCGTCGCGCCCGACCAGTCCGACGATTTGTGAGCCCAATTCACGCTTCGGGTAATAGCGCCGCGGCTCGGGTCGCGCCAGCACCGCCGCCAGCTGATTCTTGCACTTCTCGCCGACCTCGCGTGCCTCTTTGCAGCGCAGGTCCTCGGCGTCGCGCGCTGCTGCGAGCTTCCGGACGACCTCGTCGTCCAGATCCCGCGCGATGTACGTAAACCGCCGTCCCCGCATCGCGAAGAGGCGCAGCTTGTCGACGTCCGCCGCGATCGCATCGGCCGTGCGCTCGGCGGCGCTCGCCAGCAGCTCCACCGTGCCGAAGACCGCCGGGTTCTGCAGCTGCTCCAGCTGGAAGAACTTCTCCATGATGTCGAGGCGCCGATCGAAATACGACGCCGAGTGCCCCCAGAGGCGCCCGATCGTCTTGGCCATCTGATCCGAGACCTCGCGCGCCAGCGACGCCGTCGGATTCACCGCCGGGTCGTCCGCCGCCGCCGTCGTCGCCGCGATTCCGCGGCTCGTGCTCGGATCGAGGCGCTGCGCAACGTCGACCGCCGCCATCCCGACGACGGGCGCCAGCACCTCGGCCGTCTTCACCGCATCGACGACCTCCTGCGGATCGGCCGTGATCGCCCAGCGGTGGACCGTCGTCGCGACGAGCCGGCCATTGCGATCCAGGATGTCGCCCCGCCAGTCGTCGAGCGTCTCGGTCCGCACGTAGTTCTTCGCGGCCTCGTGCTGCAGCTGCGACGCCTCGACCGTCTGCATCATCACGGCGCGCGCCGTCGCCACCAAGAGCGCCAGCCCCAGACACACCGCCAGGAACATCATGCGCCAGCGAATCGTGCCGCGCGCGATGGGCGGCATCGTCGAGCGCTCGTGCGTCTCGCGGCTGCGGTTGTTCACGGCGCACCGCCTGGTCCAACCGGCCCGCCGATTCCAACGGGCCCGGGCCCGGTCGGCACCACCAGCTCGCGCGCGCGCCCGGGCGTCTGCATCCCGAGCTCTTCCTCGGCAAACACCTTCAGCGACGTCGGATCTTTATACGCCGCGAGCAGAAGCGCGAGCCGCTTCTGCACCTCGAGCGACCGCCGATACTCGAACAAGTCCCGGTCGATCGCGTAGCCCGTCGCGATGACGTCGTACTTGCGCCGCACCTGCCACAAGGCAAGACCGGTGAAGATGACCGTGAACCCCACGAGCAGGAAGAACCGCCCAAGGCCCCAGCTCTGTCCGATGCGCCGCCGTCGCGTCATGCCGCGCCTCGCACGCCACCAGCCCTGGCGGCCGCACGGAGCTTGGCGCTGCGCGCCCTCGGATTCGCCGCGATCTCGGCCTCGCTCGGCACGATCGCGTGCCGCGTGACGACCTCCCAGCTCGGGCGCCAGTCACTCGGCGGTGGCAATTTCGCCGGTCGCGCTGGTCCCCGCTCGCCCTCGACGAACGCGTGCTTGACGCGCCGATCCTCGAGCGAGTGATAGCTGATGACGACCAGCCGACCGCCCGGAACGAGCCGCGTCGCCGCGCTCGCGATCGCGCGCTCGAGCTCGCCGAGCTCATCGTTGACCGCGATCCGCAGCGCCTGAAAGATCAACGTCGCCGGATGCACATGGAGCCGCCGCGCCGCCGGATTCGTGCCCCCCTCGACGACGCGCACGAGCTCGCCCGCGGTCGAAAGCTGGCCGGCCGCCTCGGCCGCCTTCATGCGATCCGCAAGCCGCCCGGCATCTCGCACCTCACCGAACTCGCGCAAGACCCGCGCGAGCTCCGGCACCTCGAGTGTGGCGATCAACTCGCGTGCCGTCGGCTTTCCCGACGAGACATCCATGCGCATGTCGAGCGGCGCGCTCGCATGTCGCCACGCGAACCCACGCGCCGGCACATCGAGCTGATGGCTCGAGACCCCGAGGTCCAGCAGGATCCCCGCCACCTTCGCGTCCGGCCCGATCGCTCGGTCCACGTGCGCCCCCAGCTCCGAGAAGGCGCCGTGCACGAAGCGCACGTTAGCGCCGCCAGGCGTGGATCGAAGTGGATCGCTTCCGAGCCGCGCCTCGGCGGCCGCGAGCGCGTCCCGATCCCGGTCGATCCCTACGACGACGCGCTCGCCGCGCGCCGCCTCGACCAGCGCCGCCGTGTGTCCGCCGCCCCCCATCGTCCCGTCCACCCACACCCCGGGCGGCGTCGGCGTCAGCAAGCTGACGACGGCATCGACCAGCACCGGGACGTGGTAGGCGCTCATCCGGCCAGCTCGGGGAGCAACGCGGAGAACGCCTCGGGCTGCTCGTGCACCTCGGCAAAGCGCTTGTCGAGCGCCTCCGGCAGCCAGAGCTCGAAGTACTGCTCGTGGGTCCCGACGAAGCTCACCTTATCGGTGAGCCCAATGCGCGACCGCAGCCCGGCCGGCACCAGAATCCGCCCGGCCCCGTCGATCTCGATCTCCATCGCGGCGCCGAAGTAGTAGCGCCGGAAGTCGAGGATCTGCTGGGTCGGCGTGAGCTTGCTGACCTTCTCGAAGAAGGCCTGGAACGACGAGTTCGGCCGCACATCGAGGTGCCCGCCGCCGCCGAGCGCGTTCGTGACCCAGACGGTACGATCCTGCGACTGTGCGAGGCGGTCGCGAAACCGCTTCGGCATCATCGTGCGCCCTTTCTCGTCGAGGGCGTGATCGTACCGACCCGCAAACACCTGGCTCTGCCTCCCCGGGTGGTCGCATCTCGCAGGAAACCCCTGAGAGCCGCGTCCTTGGCCGCTTTGCGTGGAACACCCGGGGGCTGGGACGAACCCCTCGTCGCGATCCACTCTCTACCACTGCGGGGACAATAAGTGGGCTCGTTTCAGACCGTCAAGACGGTTTGTCAAATAAAGTACTGAGCCATCTTCAGGCGTTCTTCACCCGGATCCATGCACCCCATCATCTTGGGTGGATCAGTCGTTCGGCGCCCTAGATGTTGTGGGGTAGGAAGTGGATCGAATCTCAGGCGCGAGCGGCCCTCCAGATCGCCACATCGCCGAAGTGCTGAACGGATATGCAGGCACACTCGGCCCCTCGGTCCACGGCGCGAACAACATCACCTGGCCTGGCGAATCGCAGGCAACAAAAAAGCGGCCCGAAGGCCGCTTCCCGTGCGCTCCCGCCGGCTCGGCGTCAGCGCATCAAGGCCCGCCGAGCAGCGCGCCCAAATCCATGCAGAACTTGCCGCCCACGCCTGGGACCGGCGTGCCGCCGCCGAGCGCCGCGAGAATGGCCGCCATATCCATGCAAATGCCCTTGCGGCAATTTCCGATGAGGTCGAGCGGGCTGGTCGTCGTGCAGCCGCAGAACCCCGGGATGGTCCCGGTTCCCCCCGGCAATCCGCCCGTCGGCAACGAGCCGCCGCCAAACAATTCGAGGATGCTCACGCACTGCTCGACCTGACCGGTGACCGTCGGGCAGTAGGCCGTGACATCGTCGCACATGCCCGAGGCGTCGAAGCAATACCCGCTGATCGGCTCGCACGTCAGCGTGAAGCCCGACGTCCCGCCACCGACGCAATCACCGTTGTTGGTGCAGGCGTCGGTCGGCGTCACCGTCCCGCCTTCGCACGCATACGTCGTCAGATTGCATTTCCCGCCGAGGCCGCAGTCCTCGTCCGCGTCGCACTGAACGCAGTACTTCTCGCCGCCCACCTCGACGCACGCGGGGTACGGATCCACGCACGACGCGCACTTGTCGTCGACACACGTATGCGTCTCGGGGCTGCAGAATTTGCCGCTGCACTGCGTCGTGTTCGTGCACTCGACACACTGCCCGTCCAAGCTGTACGGCTTGGGCGGCGCGCAGGTCTCGTTCACGCAGAGCCCGCTCGCCTGGTTGCAGGTCTGGCCGCCGCTGCAGTGGCTGTTGTTCGCGCACTGCACACAATGCCCACCACTACAGATAGGCGTCCCGCCGCTGCAGGCCGGCGTGCATTGCTCCTCGCATCCCGCCTGGCAGACCTGGACCCCGCCGGAATTGGCCGCACACGCGCCGCCGTCCGGGCACGCGTCGTTCGCGCAGCGCGTGTGGCACTTGCCGCCGAGACACGCCGAGCCGTCCCCGCACTCCCAGTCGTGCGCGCAGGTGCCGCAGGCCGCCACGGCAGCCTCACATGCGGGCGGCGTCGCGTCGGGATTGCACGCCTGATTGTTCGCGCACCCCGCCGTCACGCAGCCCTCGCACGCATACGCGTCCGGCGTACACACGCCCGCGGCACACGACCAACCCGTCTGGCAGTCATCGCTCGAGCCGCACGGTGGGAGGCACACCAGCCCGCTCCGAAGCGGGACACACTTCCACCCCGTGCCGCAGTCCGCCGCCGTCGCACACGTGTCGCACGGGTCCGCCGTCGCGGTCGCGGGCTCGCAGGCCTTCGTCGTCGGATTGCAGGTCTCGTTCGCCTCGCACCCGCTCGTCGTGCAGTCGACCGCCGTGCATTCGGCGCCCCGACATGCGCGACAGGCACCGGCATCGCACACTTGCGTGCCCGTGCAAGGGTGCGTGTCGTCGCATCCGGTGGGCGTGCCGCTCTTGCATTCGCCGTTGTCGCACTGCTGCCCGACCGGGCACGCGTCGCAGTTCGCGCAGCCACACTCGACCGCCGAGCAGACATCGGCCGCCGCGACCTCGATACACGCCTCGTTCCCGTTCAGGCAGTCGGCGTTGCCCGCGCACGGCACTACCTTGCAGGCCCCTTCATCGCAGACCGTGCCACGCACGCACTGGCTGTCCGACTGGCAGGGCGTCGCGCCGCCACTCGCCTCCGAGCCGCATGCGCCCCCCGCCAATCCCGCCAGCAAAACGAGCCCGCCCGACAACGCCCAGTGACCACGCATCCCACACCCCTACCTTCGATTCTTCGCGCCTCGAGCCGGCGACGGCCGAGATGGCGTCGGCTTCGCAACCTCGCAGCTGCCCAGCGGCCCAAGCCCGCGGGCGGCCTGAGGACCCCTGCGAAGGCGGGACTATAGCGATGGCCCCAGGACCTTCCAATGAAATTTCACTTTCGCGGGCCACCCGTCCGGGGACGCCTTGTGGTGCGGGCGAAGCCAGGCTACGGTCGGCCCATGGTGCGCCTGCTCGTGGCCGTCGCGTCGCTCACATTCTTCGCTTGTTCCCTGCCCGCCGGCGACCAGTCTGCGCCCGCGCAGGTCCATTATCGATGGATCGCCGTGCGGCAGGCGGGCGACGTCGACGGCATGTGGACGCTGCTCGACCCGGCCGTGAAGCAGGAGCTCGAGCGCTGGCTCACGGCCGAGAAGGTCGCCATCCACGATATTCGTTCGGCCTACCCGCGGCAGGACGCGGACGCTGCGCTCGCCGCGCTCGGCGGTGGGAAGCGCGCGGACATCTCGGATGCCAAGGGACTCTTCGCGCTCATCGTGCGCGCGAACGCCGAGGGGCTCGGGACCTTCCAAGAACTCGGGGCGCGCGTCCGCTCCGAGGACCTCTCCGCGGACGGCCGGCGCGCCATCATCCGCACCTTCGGCGGGGACGAGCTGCAGTTCGTCAAGGGCGACGATGGCCAGTGGTACGCGACCCTGCAGCCCGAGGAGCACGAGCGCCTGCGGAGCGCGCGCATGCGCGCCGAACAGAACCTCGACCGCGTCCGCGCCAACCTGAAGAAGCTGAGCGGCAAAGGGCGTTGAGGTCCTCGCCTGCGCGCCTTCGGGCTTGACCCCCCGGCGCCACCCACGCTAGGCCGAGCCGGCTCGGAAGTCCTTGCCTTCTTCAACAGACGTACTCGCGCGCGTGGATTTCGGCCCTTGGACACCATTGTCGTCGTCGCTGCCGTGGCCAGCCCGCTCGTCGTCTCCCTGCGCGCGGCCGGGTGGCGCGTGCGCGTCGTGCCGCCGACAGTTCTCGACGAAATCGGCACGCACGTTCCCGATGTCGTGATCCTCGACCTCGCGCACGGCGCGGATTTGGCCGCCGCCGTCGAGAATGCGCGCGCCGCCCCCGGGCTGGAGAGCCCGCCGCTCTTCGCGATCATCTCCTACGACCAGCTGCGCGAGGTCGCCGCGCTGCGCCTTCTCACCGACTTCGTCCTGCGCACGGCGCACGTCGACGAGCTCGCGGCCCGGCTCCGGCGCGCCCTCCGCCGCCAGCACATCGGTACCCCTACCGACGAGCTGCGCGCGGGTCCGCTGCGCATCGAGCTCAAGCGCTTCCAGGCGAGCCTCGACGGCACGCCGCTCGACCTCACCTACCAGGAGTTCCAGCTCCTACGCTTCCTCGTATCCCATCCGGATCACGCCTTCTCGCGCGAGCAGATCCTCGCGCGGGTCTGGGGCTGGGACTATTTCGGCGGCTCGCGCACCGTCGATATCCACGTGCGCCGGGTGCGCGCCAAGCTCGGCCATCCGCTCTCGGCGTGTCTCGAGACCGTGCGCCACGTCGGCTATCGATGGTCTTCCGATCTCGACCGCGCGCTCGCGGCAAGTGGAGGTTCCAGTGCCTGAGTCACGCGGTGCTGCCTATGTCGTCCAGAAGGCCGAGGAGCGGCATATCGGGCTCATCGAGTTGTGGGCCCTCGACACGCGCGGGCGCCTGCAGGTGCTGACCGTCTTGCGTCAGGAGCTCGAGGCCGTCCTCGAGCTCGGCCTGCCGATCGCGAGCCGCAGAATCGCCGCCGTGCCGGACGAGACCTGGGTGCTCGTTGCCGACCCCCTGACGTTTGCGACCTTTCCGCGCATTGGGCACGACGCGCTCGTCGCGCGCCTCGCCTGCGATCTCCAAACGCCCGACGGCGCTCCGGTCGCCCGCTGCGCGCGGACGATCCTGAAGCGACAATTGGGTCGCGCCAAGGCGCTCGGGTACAGCGTGTACATGTCCGCGGGGCTCGACACACGCTTCGTCGAGGCGTCTGCCGCCGGATCGGCGTACCAGTCGCTGAGCCCTTCCCGCGCCCGCACGCTCGCCCGCGACGCAGCGCTGCGCGCCGAATCCCTGGGCATCGGGGTCGCGGGCTTTGGCCTCGATGCGGACTCCGGCCTCTGGACCTACGAACTCAGCACCGTCGACCCCCTGTCCCTCGCCGACGCGCTCGTGTCGCTCCGCCGCGTGCTCGGCGACACGGCCTCGTCGGCCGACGCGTACGCGACCTTCATGGCGCGGCCATGGGCCGGCGCCGCGCGCGCCTCCCTGGCGCTCTCACTCGCCCTTGTCGAGGGCAACACGACGGCCTCCGCCGGCACCGACGTCGAACGCCGCCTCCCAACCGACCATGAGCGCGCATTCGCGGCGCGCCTCGCACGCGATCTCGGCGCCATCGAGCTCGTCGCCCGGCCCACCGTCAATGGTCGTCAGACGCCGGGCGCCATGTCCGTCGCGCCGGCCTCGAGTGCCGACGGTGGCACCGCGGTCCGCGTGCTCGGCGCCGACGCCAACGCCAACCCTTACCTCTTCCTCGCGCTCGCGCTCGGTGCCGCTCTCGACGCGACCGTCGAGGTCGAGCGCGCCGCCCTCGCCTCCGAGGGCGCGCTCGCGCTCCGCTTTCCGCTCCTAGGCGACGTCCTCGGCGCGGAGCTCCTCGCCGAGCTCATCGCGCATGCCGACGCCGACGCTCGCGCCTGGCAGGCGCAAGTGACGGCGCTCGATCTGGACCTCGACCGCGCTTGCTAGACCATTCGCGCGGGCCGCATCGCTGCGACCCGCGCAAACGGACTGGGTTCACCAGAGGCTGCCGATGAAGTCGCCGACCGCGTTCACCGCGTCGCCGACGGCCTCGACCACCGCATCGCCGACCAGCGCGATGACCGCCGTCAGAACCGCGCCACCGACCGAGCGGCAGATGTCGAGGAAGGTATCCAACCCGAACGAGCCGTCGACAATCGCACGGATAACCCTCGCGATGGTCGAGATGACCGTAGCAGCAACGCCGGCGAGTGCATCGATGACGCGGCGTGCGCTCGGGAACATGTCCCCGAGGAAGCCCGCCATCTTCATGATCATGTCGTTGAGGATCTCGTCCCACGTCTTGCCGTTGAGGTAGTTCCAGAGATTGACGAGCCAATCCGGCAGGATGCTCGCGAGATTCGCTCCGATGAGCGCGATGATCGCCATGAGATCTTGGAACGCTTGACCTATCAGCTCGAACGTAATCTCGCCGGAGATCACCTTGTACGCGAAGTACGCGCCCGCCGCGATGAGCCCGAAGGGCTGCGGAATCGTGATCATGAAGGTCAAGAGGTTGATCAAGAACCCGCCGACCGCGCCGATGCGGCCGATCTTCTCGCCCCAGTCCTTGACCTGGTCCATCTTGGTCATCAGCTCGCCCATCGGCCCTTCGCGCTCGCTGGACTCAGCCGAATCGTTGGCCGTTGCGGTCGCGTCCGGTCCTCCGGGGGTTGCGGCGGGTCGGGTCGGAGCGCCGCTGGTCGCGGGGTCCGGCGGGGCCGGTGTCTTGCGCTCCTCGCCGCGCGCAGTCGCGGCGGCCGCCGCCACTGGTGGGCCTGCTTCCGCGCCGCCCTGTTGCGGAGCCGCCGGCTGGTCTCCGAACGGCATCTTGTAGTTGTAGTCGTAGCTGAAGAGTGGCCCCAGCTCGTGCCGAATCTCGGTGATGTCGTACGTGAAGCGCTTCTGCGCCAGCACCGCGTACAATTGCGGCGTCATTGCCAACGCGCCACTTCCGACGATATTGAGGCCGATGCCGAGCTCGCCGCTGTAGACACCGCCGACACCGCGCAAGAGCGCGTACGGCGTGATGTTGGCGTCGACCCCGAGCGACACCTCACCCTGCAGCGCCACGCCCGCTTCCGCCACACCTCCCAGACCGAGACCGACGCCGAAGTACGGCTTCAACGACGCCGCCAGCCGAATACCGGTCGTCATCGAGGCCCGCGCCTCGAAGTCCGGTACCTGGATGTTGGCCGCCATAGGCCTGAAGTTGGATACACCTATGCTCGCTGAGAACGTCAGCGGCAACATGGATACGCCGAAGCCTACCCCGACGCCTCCGTTGAGCGTCAACGGCACCGGTCCGACCATGATGGTCTGATTCAGGAGGCTGAAGTCCTTCGAAAACTTGAAGAGGTCGCGGCCCTGCATGAGGACCACGTTCGACACCTCCAGAGTACCGCCGAGCTTTGGATCGAGTGTCTGATCCACATCGACCGTCAGCTTGCCTCCGATCATCGGATTGAGCTTGTAGTCGACCTCGCCGTTGATTCGGAATGTGCCATCTTTGTTGTACTCGCCGTGGACCGCGCCCGACAGCTTACGACCCTTGGCCGGGTCGTTGAACAGCTCGAACTGAATGTCACCCGAGCCCCAGAAGACGTCGGTGCCTGCACCCTTCTGCCAGCCGCCTTCGAAGTGGCCCTTCATGTTGTTGAGCTTGGGCATCGTGAAGTCGAGTGCGCCCGATAGCTCTTTCAACTCATTGTTCTCGACACGTGCGCGGCCGGTCAGCGTGTTGATTCGCAAGATGGCGTTGGCGCCGGTACCTCCGACATCGATCGGCCTGAGCAGCGATGCTTCACCGTCGACGTAGATAATCTTCTTGTTGACCGCGTCGAACTTGCCATCCGCCGCCACGCGCACGATCGGGCCGGTGGAGTCGTGGATCACCACCTTCAAGGTGCCACCGAGCTCTTTCAGCTCGTTGTCCGTGACGACGCCGTAGCCGCCGGAGCCCTTTTCGAAGACGAGCTTGCCGCCGCCTATGTTGTATTCGACATCTCTGCCTAGGTAGACCTCACCTCGCCCCGAGAACTTCTGTGTCTCGGCTAGGTAGACGCCACCGGCACTGCCGGTCAGGAGCGGATCGGCCTGGTCGTCGAAGACCTTGAAGGGCACCGTGCCGTCGACCTTGGTCAGCTTGTTCTGGGCCAGGTGAGCCGTGCAGCCCGCGCCCTTGGCGATCCAGAAGGCATAGTTGCCGATCTGCGCCAGCTTCTTGTCGCGTGTGACGGTGACGCCGCCGGAGCCCGTGAAGCCGGTCCCGCCGGTCGCATCGAAACTGCCCTCGAGCGCGCACGTCAGGTAGAAGCTCTCATTGTCCTTGAGCTTGACCTGGATATTGCCACCCAAGCGCGTCAAGACGTTCGCGGTCACGGCACCGCTGGCCCCCGTTCCCTTTGCGAGCCAGAGCTCCTCGGGCCCGTTGGAAGTCGTAATTGCCGCGAGTTTCTTGTCCTTGAGGACGTTGACACTGCCGTCGCCGGTGAACTTCGAGTTGGGATAGTCGAAGTCCGCATTCGCCGTGACCTCGATGAAGTCGTCGGCCCCGTCGCGTATCATCGCTTTGACGGTGCCGCCGATATGTTTGATGCCACTGCCCTGCAGCTCGATATTCGCGCCGGTGCCTTTCATGCACCAGAGCGAGTAGGTGTCGGCACCGATCCGCGTCTCGATGACGCGCCAGTCCTCACACAGCTCCGCCGCACCAGTTCCGGTGAACCCGGTCGCCTTCGTGTAGTTGCCAGCGAGCTTGATCGTCGCGAAGTCGGTGCCAGCGGTCTTCTGAATCCCAACGTCGATAGTGCCACCGATCTGAACGAGCTCGTTGTTGGCGACATTCAATGTGCCGCCACTTCCAGGTCGAATCTCGACGATGTACCCTGCGGGCATCGGCTCGAGCTTCTTGGCGCGCGTGACCTCCAACGTTCCGGTGATGCCGACCTTGGCCTGCGCGCCGCCCTCGTAATTCGCGGTGCCGGTGGCTTTCAAGAATAGACCAGCTGGGCCAGGGGCATCTCCGACCGTCACGATGAGAGTGCCACCCAGCGACTTGAGCGAGTTGTTGGTCACGTTGGCCGTGGCCGTCGAGCCGGGCTCGACATAGAAGCTGTAGCCGCCGACATTCTCGGCAACCGTGATCTGCTTGACCACGCTCGCCCGTCCAGTGCCGCTGAAATTGCCATCGTTGTGATTGTAGTCGCCGGCAAGAACCGCCTCGACGACCTTGGTCCCATCGGGCTTGTGGAGCTCGAGCGGAATGTTCGCCGTCAAGTGGTCCAGCTTGAAGGCGCGCACGCTACCTGTGATACTTGCGCCCTGCCCGAGGTAGAGCGTCCATCCCTCGAACTCGCGAATCTTGGTACTGACGACCGTCCGGAGCGAGCCATCTGCGTCGAAGTTCGGCGTGCCGCTCGCGGTGTATTTACCGCTGAGGTCGAACTCCGCGAGCTTCGGTCCCTTGTAGTTGATCTCGCCCTTCACCTGACCGTCGACCCACTCGAGCTCGCCATTCTTGAGCGACGCGCCGACGCCGGTGCCACTTAAGAGGAAGACTCTGAAGTCCCCTGCGCTCTCGCCGGTGATGTCCGTCCTCCCGGTGAGCTCGACGCGTCCGCTCCCGTTCACCTGCGCGTTCGTGCCATCCGCGATGTCGTACGATGCGGTGAAGTCACCCTTCGCGAAGGGCGCGGCGCCCTTGTCGACTTTCAGTTTGATCGTGCCGCCGACGTGCGTGAGCTTCGATGCGACCACGGTGGCGTCTCCGCCGGATCCGGTGGCGAGCGAGACCTTCCACTGCCCACCCTCCTTGATGAGGATGTCGTTGACGACCTCGATGGTGCCGCCCGCGCTGACGCCCTGTCCGGCCGCGTAATTGAACTCGCCGTGGACCTTGACCGCGTCCTTCG
The DNA here is from genome assembly GCA_005772945.1 of Pseudomonadota bacterium. Next base: position 25,278 of record SXIE01000406.1, on the reverse strand, counting down.
AGCCCTCGGTCGCGCAGAGATTCAATGTGCCAGTGACACTCTTGATCCCGCCAGCCTGCGTTTGGCCGTTGAACGAGGTCCCGATATCGACGTGATAGTTGAAGCGCCCGCTACCCTCGAGAAGCGGCACGCGCTTGATCACGGCGAACTCGACGCCGCCCGTGAAGCCCTCTGGCGTGCCGACCTTGTACGAGCCGTAGAGGCGGCCGGTCGCGACCTTCTGGCTGTTGTGATACCCGGAGGCGCCGATGTCGACCTGCGCCATGTCGAAGATATTTTCGGTGACACTCAGGGCGAGCTTGGAGCCCTGCGAGAATGCCAGACCCCACGATTCTGGTTGCCCCTGACCGTTCAAGCCGGCGGTACTGACCGCGTAGTCGCGTATGAGCGTGACCTCCCCGTTTCCGGTGAAGAGTCCGCTGGCGACCTGCCACTCGGCGTTGACCTCACCGGTTGCGAGCGGGCTCTCGCCTTGGTCCACCCGCAAATTGAGGTGTCCGCCGAGGCTCTTGAGCGCGTTGTCGGCTGCCGCAAAATGGGCGCTGCTCTGTTTGGCCGCGACCAGCTTGAACCCGCTGAACTCAGCGAGCTTCTTGTCGATCTGCAATGTGCCTTCGCCACTCGCCTCGACGAGCTTCGAGTCCGGCACGATATACGTGATGGTCGCGTGACCCTTGATGAAGGCTTCCGTACCCTCGTCGATCTGGAATTCGACGTTGCCGCCTACTCTGTAGAGGCTCGAGTTCTTGACCTCGATCTCGGCGTTCGTGCCGCCTTTCAAGGCCTTGAACTTGTAGGGCGCCGTCTCGCCGACGTTGTAGTCCTTGGTGAGCTCGGCGCGGCCCGTGCCGTTGACGCCATCGGCCTTTTTCCACGAGCCGTTGACGTCGACTTTGGCCGCGAACTCGTCGCCCTTGGTGATCTCGATCTTGACGACGCCGTTGACCTCGAGGAGCTCGTTGTCCGTCACGACGAGACTGGCCGATGTCTCCTGGACGATCGAGATCGTCCACTCCGAGCCGGTGATCGGGATTTCCTTCGTCCGGGTGCAGCGGACCTGCGCGTTCTCCGTCGAGATCTTCTGGCCCTGATCCGTGCGCCGGTAAATGACGGTGCCTTCCGCGAGCAGGAACTCGCCGACCGTGTCTTCGACATTCGCGCGTAATGTGCCACGGACCTCGGTCAGTTTGTTGTCCGCGACCGTCGCCTGCGCCCCCGTTCCGCCGTCCAATAGATTGAACTTGTAGGCTCCGTCGGCACTCGTCCCGACCTCGACTTTGCGCAAGATCTTCGCGCTGCCGGAGCCGTTGAACTTCTTGGTCGTGTGGTTGTAGTCGCCGCCGAGCTCGATGCGCGCGAGCTCTCCCTTGGTGTCGTCGATGCGGACCTTGACGGCTCCCGACGCAGACTTGAAGGCGTTTTGTTCGACCTTGAAGGTCATGCCCGTCGACGGCTCGATGAGGAGCTTGTAGTCGTCGTAATGGATATCCAGGTCTATTTCATGCGTCACCGTTGCGCTGCCATCGCAGCTGAAGTTCGGCGAACTCCCGTGGAGGTAGTTCACGTTCAGATTGCCGGTGATGACCTCGATGTTCTTGTGTGAGGCCGCGACGTTGATCTGACCCTTGACGTACTCGAGCTCGCTCTGCGTGACTTTGAATTGAACGCCGGTGGCTGGACACAAGAAGAACTTCCACGTTGTGTCACTCGCGCCGGCGGGTGTCACATCGGTCCGTGTCAGTAATTCGACCGTGCCCGAGCAGTCGATCTTGGCCGCGGTGCTGCTCGGATCGTAGTTGAGGTTGAACGTGCCCTTGGCGAAGTGGGTCGTGCCTTTGTAGACGTTGAGGGTCAGATCGCCGTGGAGCTTGGTGACCTTCAGGCCCGTGATGTTCGCCTGTCCACCGCTGCCTCGGGCTACGAAGAATTTGTAGTCCGTACCCTCGCCGACCTTGAGGTCGTTGAGGACCTCGATGACGCCGCCGGCAGAAAAACCGGTGCCGCGTGTGTAAACGCCGGTCAGGGTGATGCGGACGGCGTCGCGCTCGCCCTCGGGGATCTCCTTCAAGAGGAGCTTGAAAGTGCCGTCGACCGTCTGGACGCCGTTGTTCAGCATCGTCGCGGTGAACGTCGTTCCCGGCTCGAAGTAGTAGTGGAAGCGGCTGTCTTGGGTGAGGTCGAGCGGTGCGATGACGTTCGCCGTAACGGAACCGTTGAACCCCTTCGTGTCGCCGAGCTTGTAGTCGCCGTCGACCGTGGCCGTCGCGACCTTGAGATCGTTGCGGTAGAGCGCCGCGCCGAGTGCCACGTGCGCCGTGTCGAGCTGGTTGTCGGTGACCTTGATGTCGAGGCCTTGGCCCGACGCGAAGGCCAAGCTCCACGTGGCAACCGGATCGCCGCCGGCCGCCTGCTCGGTGCCGGTGAGCTTGAGATCCTTGATGAGGTGGATCGCGCCGGTACCAGAGAACTTGAATTGGGTCATGTCGAGCGTGCCGTTCAGCTCGCCCGCGCCATATTCCTCGGTCCCCAATTTGACGCCAAATACGAGTTTGGCGGTGATCGACGTGAACGCGTTGTTGTCTATCCGCCCTGAGATGCCGGATTCGTCCTTCTTGGCGACCGCCTGCACCGGCGGTGAGCCCTCGGGCGTCTGCGCCGTCGCGCCGTCTGCGCTTCGTGGGTACTCGAGATCCTTGGCGAGTTTGACATCGATATTGCCGGAGAATTTGAGCTCTTTGACGTCTAGGTGCGCGTCATTGAGACTGCCATAGAAGAGCTTTTCACCGTCTTTGAGGATCTCGAAGTTGATCTGGCCGGTCAGTGCCTCGAGCTTGTTGTCATGCACCTCGACGCCGACTTCGGTCCCCCGCTCGATAGCGAAGGTCCACTTGTTGTCGTCCGTCGACTTCTCGACGCGCGCCTGCAGCGTCAGCTTGCCGCTGAAATCGAATTTGCCCGTCTGGAAATTGTAGGTCGCCGTCTCGACGGCGCCCGTCAGGAAGTGTTCGGTACCGCGGTAGTAGTCTGCGGTGGCCGAGACCGTGAATGCCTCGGGACGCGACTCGGTCACCGTGGCCTTGAAGGTGGCTCCGGCCTGGATCTCGAGGTGGTCGGCGCCGCCGTCACCCATCGGGATCGAGATCTTCTCGGAGAGCGCGCCGGTCAGCGAGCCCGAGAACTTCTTCGTCTCGTCGGAGTAGTCACCCGTGAGATCGCCCGTGAGCTTGATGGTCTGAGGTACGGCATCGGTCGGAGCGATGTTGCATTCGTACGGGAAGGCGCCGTGGACGCGCGTGAGGGTGTTTTCCGCGACCGCGATGTCGATCGTGCCGCCTTCCTTGAAGGTCAGCGACACCCCTTCCTGGTCGCCCAAGGTCCAATCACTCTTGACCGAGCCGTTGCCGGTGACGTTCAGCTTCGAGGTCTGGAAGTTGTAACTGCCATTGACGGTGCCGCCGAGCTTGCCGGTAGCACCATCGCCGGTCTGTTTCACCTCGTAGCCGACGTTCGTGACCGTGGCACTTCCGAGCTGATTGTTTGCGATCGTGAGGACGAACTGGCCGCCCGCGAGCAGGTAGACGGGGCCCGCCGTGCGGTCGGGGATCCCGAAGCCGTTCTCGGCGGTCAAATGGAACGTCGCCGTCGCGTTCAACTGCTGCGATGGTCCCGTGAAATTGATGTCGACATTGCCCTCGCCGATCTTCTCGGAGGCGTGGTTGATCTCGTACGCGAGTCCACCCGAGATGCCGAGCAGCTGATTGTCGGCGACCGTGAGCGTGCCGACGGCGCCTTGGCGGACGAGGCCGTTGTAGCCGGCCGCGTCCCCGAATGTCAGTGGTCTCAGGGTGGTGACCGTGGCGGTGCAGTCGACCTTGGAGTCGGGTACGCGAATCGTGACGTCCGTGCCTTCGAGCTTGAAAGTGTCCTGATTTTCATAGGGGAAGACGATGGTCGTGTTGCCCTGGATCTTCGTCAGCGCATTGGCCTCGACCGTGGCGGTCGCATGCACCGCGGTGATGTTGATGCCGGTGTCACCTATCGGTAGTCGTTCGGGCTTGAGGTCGATCGACCCGACGGCGTCCAGCTTCGTTTCTGGCACATTGAAAGTGCCCTCGATGTGACCGTTGAAGTTGGTCGAGTCGAAGTCCGCCTTGGCGTCGATCTTCTCGAAAGTGCCAGTCTTGAAGTAGAGGTCGAGCTGGCCATTCGAGAGCGTGAGCGCGTTCGTGCCTTCTCCTACCGTGTAGGCCTGGAGCTGCGTCAGGATGCCATGGATTTCCCAGTGCGCGGCCATGTCGGCCGCTCCGTCGCCGAGCGGTTGGGTGTACTTGGCGGTGATGTCGGCCGCGACCCAGTTGCGCACGTTGACGTGCAGGTTCCCTTCGACCGACCACTCCTGGCCCTTCGTGTAGGTGCCGCGGATATTGCCACTCTCGAGGGTCATGCCCTCGATGCCGGGAAGCGCGAGCGCTTGGGTGAGACGCACCTCGACGCTGCCCGAGAGCGCTCCGCCAGTCATCGCGGAGGCGGTGACAGTGACTTCGCCAATGCCTGCGAGATTGCCAACCAGCGAGCCGCTGGCGGACATGGTGCCGCCTTCTTGGAGCGTGAGATCGAGCGTGCCGCTCGTCAACTCGATGCCCTGTCCGAGCGTGATCGGCGTCGCGGCATTGATGTGGGCGGTGCCGGTGACGCCCGAGCTCGAGAGGCGCAGGTCGATGGTCGAGGTGAAGAGGTCCGGAATCGTGAAGGTCGCGCCATTCACCGAGGCCGAGACCTCGGCGTAGGGCGTTGCGCCATCTTCTTTGCGCTCGATCTGGAGCGTGATGTCGTCGGCCCGCACGTACTCGCCGACGGCGACACTCGCGGTGAGCGTGCCGCGCGTGATCGTCCACGCGGCGTCGAATTCGACTTCGGCGGAGCCGAGCGTGAGTCCTGGAATCGATGCCACCGAGCTGAAGTCCACGCGCACGCGCCCCGGACTCGTCGGGCTGGCCGGCATGCGCGCGCGGATGCGCTGACCACCGAGACGCAGCTCGCATTCGGTGGGTCGGCTTGCGCCGCCCGCGTCGCCCCCGGTCGCCGTGCTGGTGCCGCCCTCGAATTGAATCGTGTCGGCGTCGCCGCGCGCGGCGCGTGAATAGAGCGCCGCCGAGGAGCCTTGCACCTGAACGCTCTGACCCTGGGCGGCACGCGAGCCGAGGAGGTCCGCTTCGGCTTCGAGTGCGCGCTCGACGTTGACGTGCGTGCCCATGCCCTGGGGGATAGCGACGCGACCCGAGCGCTGCTGGACGATGTGCGTGAGCTCGTGGCCCAGGGTTGCGAGCCCCCTGGACGAGTCGGCGTCGAAGCGACCTGGGGCAAAGTGAATGTCGGTGCCGCGCGCGAACGCGGTCGCGCCGATGCCGACCGCTTGCGCCGAGCCGCGATGAATTCGGACGTCCCCGAAGTCCTGGCCGAAGGCCTGCTCGAAGCGTTCGCGCACCGTGCCTGGGATCGGCTCGCCGCCGCTCGAGCGCGTGGTGTCGGCGACTTCCGTTGAGGTAATGCCGCCGGGACCGGCCTTGGGTTGGGCGACCGAGCGCAGCGCGGGGCCAGCGAAGCGGCGCGGTCCTTTCTTCTTTCCCTTGCCGCCGCCGCGCGGGAGCTTGACGGTCTGGCGGAACCGGATGGGCTGGCGCGGGTTGCGGTTCTCGGCGCGCTCGTTCTGCGCACGCTGCTCACCGCTCGCGGGGCCCGCAGGTGCAGCGCCCGTGTTCTGGGTTTCCGTCGTGGCCGGGGCGGTCGTCGTGCTGCTGCCGGAGCCTGCGGCTGTTCCGGAGCTGGAGCCACCGACGGCGCATCCGGTGCTCGACGCCGCCGTCCCCGAGGACGCCGAGGATGCGCCCTGGGTGGCTGTCGCCGGTGGCGCGGCTTGGCTGGTGGCGCCGCCGCCGGCAGCCGCGGCACCGCTTGCGGAGCTGGTGGCCGATGGCTGCGGCTGAGCCGCGGCCGGCGGGGTTGCGGCGGACCCGCCCGAGGTCCCCTGGCTCTGGGCTTGGCCCGGCTGGTCGGGGATGACCTCTTCGCGGGTCACTTTGCCATTCTCGTCGATGTACCTGACAATCGTGCGGCCGGGCGTCTTCAGGACGCGCTTGGTCGGACGCCAATTCGCGGGAGCGGGTTGGCCGTTCACTTCGACGATCGTGAATTCGGTGCGGCGGTTGGCCGTGTTTTCGACGTTGTCGCCGGTCTTGACCTTGAGGTGGGCCTCGTCCTCGCCCCAGCCCTTGGTCTCCATGCCGACGCCCGCGACGCCTTCCTTGTTGGCGAGCCAGTCGCGCGCGTTGTCACAACGGCGCTGCGAGAGTGCCAAATTGTGTGCTGCGGACGCGGTGGTCGAGGTGAAACCCTCGACCTTGATCTTGGTGATCTCGGGATACGTCGTGAGCGTGGCCGCGAGCTGCTTCATGATCGGCTGCGCGTCGGGCGTCGTCTCCGTGATCTTGTCCTTGTTGACCTGGTAGTTGATGGTCGGAACGACGATCTGGTTTTCGACGATCTGGTAGACGGGCGGCTCGCGAACGACCTCGGTGCGGCCCTGCTGCGGGGTCGTCGGGGTCGTCGAGGGCTCCCCACAGGCGGCCCGGTCATAGGTGTTGAGCGAGGCGAGCGGGGCCTCGATCTGCGAGCCCTGGGCGAACATCGCCGACAGCGTGTCGGCCTCGGCCTCGGCCTCGTAGAGGTTCGGCAGATCGTTCGCGCCGCGGAGGCGATTCTCGAGCTGCGCGAGGTGCACGACTTCGTGCGCGAGGAGTCCGCGGCCTTCGGTGGTCTCCGGGTCGTAGATGTCCGGATCGAGGAAGACCGTGCCGTCGGTCATGAGACCGTAGAGGCCTTGATCGCCGGTCTTCTGATGAGCCTCGTCGTCGACCTGGATGTCGTAGCGCGCGGCGTCGATGCCGAGCTGCGGGGCGAGCGTGTGGAGGATCTCGTCGGTCTTGGCGGCGCGCTCGACGTCGGGGTCGTCGATGTGATCGGGACGGCGCTTGAGCTGGGCTTGGGGGAGCTCGACGTGCAGGCCGAGGGCGCGTGCGAGGCCGTCGAGGACGCGCGCCGCGTCCTGGATGCGCGCGAACTCGTCGGCGTCCGTGAAGACGGCCACGTCGCCGTCGAAGGACGCGAAGGCGTCGGTCTGGATCTCGGCGTTGAGGGTGTCGGTCGACGCGAGCGCGCGGTCGACCATGCCGAAGGCGCGGTCGGCGAAGGCCGGCCCCATGGTCTCCCAGAGGCGGCGGAAGATGAGGCCCTTGTCGGCGGGCGCGAGGAGGCCTGCCGCCTCGAGGTCGGCCAGGTAGCGCCCGATCTGTTCGGGGTTGTTCCCGAAGTCGCCTGCCAGCTCGTCGAGCTGCTCGAAGAGGAAGTCGCGCTCGACCTCGCGCTGGCGTTCGAGCGCGAGCTCGCGACGACGTCGTTTGGCGTCGGCGGTGCGTCCGGGCTGGAGGCTCGAGCTGTCTTCGTTCTCGTTCTTCCGAGCGACCACGCTTACCTCGCTGTGCGGCTTTCGGCCGAGAGGAGTTTGAAGGCTTGGCGAGCCACATCGCGCGAGCCCGGGGACACCGGAGTGGGGACAGTCGACCCCACCCGCGTCTCAAGGCCCCAAAAGGCGATTTGCTCGTCCTGTCGGAGGGTTGCCATCGTTCTCCCCGGTCCAGTGGCCCGCTCGACGCGACACGTCAAGGCGCTCCACCGTGGCGTCGGCAGCCTAACGCAAGACGTATGCCGCGGGTAGGGGCGGGATGTGGATCTGCAAATCGCCCGTACGCGCTGCACGCGGGTCCCCGCATGGCTGTCGTCGCGTCACCGGCCCCGGTCGCCAGCGCGCCTATTCGATCGGGCGGCGGGTCGCGCTGCGGACCGGGGTCATCGGTGCGTCCTCGTCGCTCACGCCCGGGATCGGGCGGGTCTTTACCGGCTTGGCCGGCGGGCGAGGGGGCGGATCGTCGTCCGATGACGCCTCGCTTGGTGCCGTCGGGGGGCTCTCGGGTGCGCGCGCATCGCGCGTCGTCTTGTTGAGGTGGTTCCGGAACGCCGGGCCGACGTCCGCATCGCCGACGCCGGCCTGGACGAGCAGCTCGGGGGCGATGCCGCGGTCGGCCCAATCCGACGGTAGCTCGACAGCGCCCTCGGGGATGACCATTCGGGCGGGCGGGAGGGCTGAGGGGTCGCGCGCGACCTTGCCGGCCGCCTGATATTCGTCGAGGCAGCTCTCCTCGAGCAGCTTCTGGGTGACGCGCGAGCCCTGGTCGCACGCGAGATAGGCCGCGCGGATCATCGCGTTCTTGATCATGCCGCCCGTCATCTCGAAGTGCTTGGCGAGGCGTTCGAAGCTGACGTCTTCGGCGAGCGGCGTCTCGGGCGGGCAGAGCGTGCGCCAGATCAGGGCCCGACCGGCCTCGTCGGGTTCCTCGAATGTGACACGAAATTGGATACGACGAATGAGGGCTTTGTCGAGACTGCCAAAGAAGTTGGTCGTGAGAATGACAAATCCCGGGAAGCGCTCGATCTCTTGCAGGAGGAGATTGACCTCCATGTTCGCGTAGCGATCGGTCGAGCTCTTGGTCTCGGCCATGCGGCTCGCGAAGAGCGAGTCGGCCTCGTCGAAGAGGAGCATCGCGTGCGAGATGCGCGCCTGTTGGAAGATCGCCCTGATGTTCTTTTCGGTCTCGCCGACCCACTTCGAGACGACTTCTGGCAGATTGACGCGGTAGAGGGGGCGGCCCAGCTCGCCGCTGATGATCTCGGCGCAGAGCGTCTTGCCGGTACCGGGCGGGCCGTCGAAGAGACAGGTGATGCCCTTGCCGGTGACGAGCTTCTTGCCGAAGCCCCAGGTGTTGAGGACGGTGGCTTGGTTGCGGCAAGCCGCAACGATCTCTTTGACCTTCTTGTTCGGTTTCTCCGGTAGGACGATGTCCTTGAGACGCAGCTTGGAGGCGGTCCGGACGGTGAGCTCCTCGAGCGCGTAGCGAAGCTGGGCGCGGCAGCCTTCCTCGAAGAGGTGCATCGTCAGTTGCGGGTTCTTCGGGTCTTTCGCGAGTGCGAGATTGACGGCGAAGAGGATGGCATTCTTGATGGTGCCGCCGCTGAAGTCGTAAGTGTTCGCGAGGACGTCGAGGTCGATCTGCCCTTCGAGTGGGACTTCCGGCGGGATGTGGACTTCCCAGATCTGGCGCCGAATTTCGGGATCCGGGATCTCGAACGGCAGGTGGTACATGATGCGACGTTCGAGGCCCTCGTCGAGATGATGCGGGTGGTTCGTGATGAGGACGAGGATGCCTTCGAATTCCTCGATGGCCTTGAAGGCGGTGGCTTTGCGTTTGTCGTTCTTGCCGAGGAGGGCGTCACATTCGTCGATGAGGACGAGCGCGTCGCGCATCGCGGCTTCGGTCAGGAGGTCGTCAAACAGCTTGTCGACGTTCTCTTTGTCCGGAATGTCGGCGGCGGAGAGTGACAGGATGGGGCGCTTGGCGTGGGCCGCCAGGGCGTGCGCGAGGAGGGTCTTGCCTGTGCCGGGCGGGCCCGAGAAGAGGAACGTCAGGCCGCGTCCGTAGGGCAGGACCTTGTCGAATCCCCACTCCGAAATGGCGCGGCGATAGTCGCGGTGATTCTCGATGAGCTGGCGGACCTGGGTCATTTGCTCGGGATCGAGAATGACATTGAGCAGCGAGACATCGGGGAATTGCATGCGCGCGACTTTCGCGAGCGATTCGCTGAGCTCGTTTTCACGGAGCAGAAAGCGCAGGGTCGGCGTCGTGAGATCCATGCGACGCGAGAGGAGACCCTCGTTCGCGCCGACCTCGGTGCGGCCGAGCGCTATCATATGATGGCGGACCAGCGGGGCCGAGGGGAGAAAGCTCTGCCGGGCGTTGACGCGCTCGGCGGCGGTCGTGCAGAAGCGTTCCATCGCGAGGCGGATCGTGACGCCGCGGGCGAAGCTGTCTTTGCTCGAGCTGGCGACCAGCGCCGCCATGCGCGGCTCGATGTGGCTGGCGAGCGTCAGCATCAGGCAGCGGAGCTCGAAGGAGTTCAGCCGAAAGCGGGCGACGAGATCGGCGATCGGGATGTCCTCGCTCGTCGAGCGCAGGCTGAGCTCCCAGCGGAGCCAGGTCGCCTCCGCGTCGCGGCGGCCGTCAGCTTTGGGGTCGCCCGCGAGGAGTCCAGCGACGGCCGCGACACCTTCGATCAGGGTCTGGAGATTGCGATCGCCGGAAGGCGCGCCCGTGGTCGTCGATGCCATCGCGGGCCATGGTGCGCCGCGCACAGCGAAAACTCAAGCCGCGCGGGGCCCCCGAACCGGGGGGCGCGTGTGGTTCGGTCGGGCGCGTGAGGGGCGTGCTTATTCGGCGGCGAAGGCCCGCAACCAGCGGATGGCGTTGGGCTCGCCGGTGATGCGCGCGGCCATCTCGACCAGCAGATCGAGCTGGGCGTCGGCGAGCGGACGGTCGAGGACGGACACATCGTAGGCGATGCCGAACTCGGGAAAGTCGACGTGGGCGGAGCGGACGTTGCTCGCGCCGGCCTCATAGATGGCGTCGTCGACGGCCTTCTTCGTGCCGCGCTTGTCGGTGTGGACGACGGCGAGGATGTGCTGTCCTTCGGGCGCCTCGAACTCGATCTTGGCGCGTGGGCGGAAGACGCAGTCGCGGATCATGCCGTAGCGATTGAAGAGTTCGGCCGTGCGCGCGACGTAGCGGGCGATCCGCGGCTGGGCTTCGAGCGTCGCGGCGCCGATGTGGGGGGTCGCGAAGACGCGCGCTTCGCCGTGATAGGGATTGGCCCAGGTGTGAGTGTCGGACGAGCGCGGCTCGTCGGGGAAGACGTCGGTCATGGCGTAGCCGATGAGGCCGTCGGCGATCGCGCGTCGCAGGTCGTCGGGTGGGACCACGAAGCCGCGCGCGAGGTTCAGGAAGATGCGCGGCGAGCTCTTGGGGCGCTGGGCGCCGAAGGCCTTGAACGTGTCGTAGGTGAAGAGATCGCGGTTCGAGGCGCCGTGGACGTCCGTCGCGGAGACGTGGACGGTGACGAAGTCGCAGGCGGCCATGAGGTCGCGGATCGACTCGCAGGGCTGGTAGCCCATGGCGATGCCGACCTCGCGAGGGATGGGCGCCGAGTCGTAGAAGATGACGTCGATGCCGAGCGACTTGGCGAGCTGCGCCACCTGGCGGCCGATATTGCCGAAGCCCACGATGCCGAGGCGCTTGCCCAGGACCTCGTAGCGCGCGGTCGAGTTCTTGCGCCACACCGACTCGGTCATCTCGATGACGGAGTCGAAGACGCGGCGCGAGAGGGCGATCAGCTCGCCGATGACGAGCTCGGCGACAGAGCGGCCGTTGGACACCGGGTCGTTCGTTACCATGACGCCGTGGCGTGCGGCGGCGTCTTTGTCGACGGAGTCGTCGCCGATGCAGCACAGCATCACTGCTGCGAGGTTCTTGCTCGCGCCGATGACGCGGTCGTTGATCTCGACCAGCGAGCGCTTGAAGATCACATGGTGCTGCCCGGCCTCGAGGATGCGCACGAGCTCGTCTTCGGTCGGCGCATCCTTGATGCGCTGGACGTCGATTCCCTGGCGGCGCAGCTCCTCGTCGAGGACCTCGCTCGGGTTCTCGAGCACCAGCGCCTTGGTCAGGCGGCCGTTCCAGCGGCGGGGGATGGCGAGCTTGGGGTCCATGGTGCGCTCCTTATAGAGGAGGGGGCGTACACCGCGGTGCGCGGCTAGACAATCCTCTTCTGGCCCGCGCTCTCCTCTTGTCGCGAGGGCGCTCGCGATGCGACGTTCCGGGGGATGTCGTACTGGGACGAGGTGGTGCCGTGGGCTGCGCCGTCGCTCGCATTCGCCGTGTGGGCGTTTGTGATGACGTGGCTGGTCGGGCGTTGGCGGCGTTGGGCGCTCGGGCGTTTGGATGCGGCGCGGGTGGTGTCGAAGCGCGTCGTCGTGCTGACCGCGCGCATCACGGCCGTGGGGGCGGTCACGCTGGGGGCGTTCCTCTGGGCGCTGGCGGTGCCGCTGTCGCCGAGCGTGCTGGCGTGGGTGCGACACGACGCCGAGCCGTGGGTGCTGGCCACGGTGTTCTTCATCGCGTTTCTCGCGCTCGGGTTCTACGCGATCCGCAAGGCGCTCGTGTGGCTCGAGGCGCGTGCGGCGCGCACCGAGATGTCGCTCGACGACGCGCTCGTCGAGGCGCTCGGGCGGCCGATGTACGTGGCGTTGGTGCTCGCCGGGATTCGGCTCTGGGCGGCGATCGTGCCGATTCCGGCGATCGTGCAGACGTACATCGCCAAGGGCACCGAGACGACGGTCATCGTCTTGATTGTGCTCTTTCTCGACGGGCTCGTGCAGGGTTGGATGGTGGCGCGCTCGGAGCGCTCGAAGGTCTTGAAGACCTCGGGCGTGGTCCTGCGCGCGACGGCACGGATCGTCTTCTACATCGTCGGTGCGCTGATGGCGCTGTCGTCGATCGGCTTCGATGTGACGCCCGCGCTGGCGACGCTGGGGATCGGGTCGGCGGCCGTCGGTTTCGCGCTGCAGGGGACGGTCGTCGACTTCCTCGCGGGCATCATGATCGCGTCCGATCAGCCGGTGTCGGTGGGCGATTTCGTGAAGATCGACGAGAACTTCCAGGGATGGGTGCTGGTCATCGGTTGGCGCACCACGCGCATCCTGACGCGCAACGACACGCACATCGTGGTGCCGAACTCGAAGCTGGCGCAGGCGATGTTCTTCAACATGTCGCGGCCGCGCGAGGACTACCGCTTCCAGGTCGCCTTCATGCTGTCGTATGCGACGGACTTGGATCGCGCCGTCCACATAGCGGCCGAGGTGGGCGAGGTGATCCAGACGGAGGAGCCGCGGGCGGCGCCGGGGCATCGCGCGACGGCGGGGGTCGAGTTTTTCTTGCACGGCCATGCAGAGGTTCGGACCTGGCTTTGGGCCAAGAGCTACGACGCGCATTTCGGATTGAAGGACGCGTACTTGCGGCGGTTGCATGCGCGCTTCCGCGAGGTCGGCATCGTCATTCCGAATCCGATTCGGACGCTGGAGGCTCTCCCCGGGACGACGTTCGCCGTGGCGCGCGAGGCCAAGTCGTGAAGTTCCGGATCGCCGACGGGCTCTGGGACGGGGTGCGACCCGAGCGCGAGCGCGAGTGGCAGCACGCGCTCATGGACCTCAACGCCGAGCACGACGGGCATGCGCCGGTGTTCACGATTCATCGACGCGAGGACGGCGGGGCTGCGATCGTGCTGGCGTTTTCGGAGGGGGACGAGCGCGTGGCCGAGCTGTCGTTCGACCTGCTGCGCGACCCCTTTCGCGACTACCGCGAGATCATCGCGCGGCTCGCGCGGGCCGACGGTGGGACGCTCGGCATGCGCGACTGGGAGAGCCTGGATTACGCGAAGAAGCTCGTGCATGACGAGGCGGCGGCCCGGATCCGTAAGGCGCTTCGGCCCCATCTGGCGGCCGTGGAAGGGCACCTCGGTATCGACCTCAAGCTGGCGCGACGCCTCTTCACGCTCGTCTTTCTGGTGGCTTGCGATATCCCCGCCGAGCTCGTCACGCGGCATCGACGACACGGTCCAGGCGTCTAGGGGGGGCGATATGGCTGACGTGGACGATGTGGACGATGTGGACGGGCCGGCGTGTCTGACGTGGTGCGAGGTCTCCGAGGGGGCGCTGGCGGCGAACGTGCGGGCGTTTCGCGGGCGGCTCGGCGACGGCGTTCAGCTGGGCGTGGTCGTCAAGGCCGACGCGTACGGGCACGGGCTCGTCGTGGCGTCGCGCGCGTTCGTCCGGGCGGGTGTCGACTGGCTCGTGTGTAACGCGTTGCACGAGGCCGAGGCGCTGCGGGCGGCCGGGATCACGGTTCCCATCTATGTCGTCGGGTACGTGCCGGCGGCGGCGGCGGCGGCGGTTGTGCGGGCCGATGTGCGGCTGGTTGTGTACGACCGGGCGGTGGTCGAGGCGCTGGCGGCCGCGGGGAAGGCGGCGGGGCGCGTGGTGCCGGTGCATGTGAAGGTCGAGACGGGCAACCACCGGCAGGGGCTCGAGTTGCCGGAGGCGCTGGCGCTCGGGCGGCGGGTGCAGGCGCTGGCGGAGGCGGGTGGGGGCGTGCGGCTCGAGGGGATCTCGACGCACTACGCGGACATCGAGGATACGACCGATCATCGGTTCGCGCTGGGGCAGGTGGCGCGCTTCGAGGAGGCCGTTCGGGCCTTTCGCGAAGCGGGTTTGGCGGTGCCGGTGCCGAATACGGCGAACTCGGCGGCGACGATTCTCTGGCCGCGGACGCATGCGGCGCTCGTGCGCGTCGGGATCTCGGCGTATGGCCTTTGGCCGTCGACCGAGACGTTCGCGGCGGCGCTGGCGCTGCCCGAGGCGCGCGGCGGGCGAGGCGGGTTCGTGCCGGCGTTGGTGCCGGCGCTGAGCTGGCGGGCGCGCATCGCGCAGGTCAAGGAGGTGCCGGCGGGCGCCTGGGTCGGCTACGGGCGGACGTTTCGCGCGACGCATGCGATGCGCGTGGCGGTCCTTCCGATCGGGTATCACGAGGGGTACGACCGGCGGCTGTCGAACGTCGGGCACGTGCTCATCGACGGGATCCGCGCGCCCGTCCGGGGTCGCGTGTGCATGAACATGGTGATGGTCGATGTGACGGATATTCCGTCGGCGCGGGCGGGCGGGGTGGCGACGCTGCTCGGCAATGACGGGCGCGGTGGCGACGAGCGAGTGTCGGCCGAGGAGGTCGCGCGCTGGATGGGCAGCATCAATTACGAGGTCGTCTCGCGCATCCATCCGTCCGTGCCGCGCGTGCTCGTGTCGTGACGGCGCGGCACCGATAACTGAGCCGCTTGGCCTGATTCCAAGCGGCCCGGACGCAGTTCCGGGGGCCGCGATTACGGGTTGACGCACTGTGTCACCCATGGTACCGACCGCGCCGTGAGCGACCCGACCCAAGCCGGCAACGGCGGAACCCTGCCCCGCAAGAAACGGGACTGGCGTGAAGTGCGCGATCAGGCCGACGGGCTGTCGATCGGGCTCGAGATGGGCGCGTCGGTGTTGATTGGCTGGTACCTCGGCAAGCTCGTCGACGACGCCGCGGGGACCGCGCCGTGGGGGATGGCGTTCTTCCTGGTCGCGGGGTTCGGGGCCGCCTTCAAGGCGGTTTGGCGGACGTACAAGCGGGCCAAGAAGGTCATGATGCGACCCGAGCCTGGGGCCGTCGTGGCGCGTGAGATCGGGGCCGACTCGTTGGTGAGGCAGGCGCCCGGACATGCCATCGGAAAGGAAGCGGCATGACCGACGCAGTGGTCGCCGCCAAGAAGGCGCGCACTCCGGGGGAACGCCTGGTGTTCCAGCTCGAGGTGACGAACCTCGTCCTGGTCGTGCTTGCGATCGTCATCACGCATCTGGCCGCGGGGCTCGGGCCGATGATGTACGGGGTGGCGGTCGGCGGGCTCGTCGGCGTGCTGAATCTGCGGTCGATGGTGTGGCTCGGGCGGCGCATCCTGCTCGGCAAACAGCGCGGTCGCGCCATATTCGCGGTGTTGTTCGCGCTCAAGCTCGGGGTGTTGTGCGCGGTCGTGTGGCTGACGCTGGCGAACCTGCCGATCGAGAGCCTCGGGTTCTTGATCGGGTTCTCGACGCTCCTGCCGTCGGCGCTCATCGCGACGGCGCTCAAGACGCAGGACCCATCGGCAAGTGGACAGGAGCATCGCTCGTGAAGACGCGCTTCGAAAGGCACGTTCTCGGTGGGTTCGCGCGACGCTGGTTCGCGCTGGGCGCGGTGTTGGCGGTGCTCGGGGGCCTCGGCGGCGCGTCGCGCGCGGACGAGCCGCCCGGGCGTGGCGGGGCCGGCGGGCACGACCCGCACCAACCAGGGCATGGGGCGGCAGGGCATGCGGCGGCGGGGCGTGCGGGCGGCGGCGAGCATGCGCGCAATCCGAAGCAGCGCGGCATGGAGGTCCGGGACGCGGCGACCGGCGAGGTGACGTGGGTGCCGGCGCCGGAGGACGGCCACTGGTGGCTCGGGATGGAGCTGCCCAAGGCGTTCCGCGACAAGCTCGCCAACGTGATGGGGCCGTCGTGGATCGACGGCGACAAGCCGGCGATCCTGAATGTCGGGCACCTGTTTTTCGGCGTCTTGGCGTTCTTGATCGGGCTCGGGCTGGCGCTGGCGGCGCGGCGTGCGGTCAAGAATCAGGTCGTGCCGCCGGCGAAGTGGAGCGCGGCGGCGTTCTTTGATGTGCTGGTCGAGGCGATCCTCGGGCTCATGACGTCGATGATGCCGCGCGAGAAAGCCGTGCGCTTCCTGCCGCTGGTCGCGGCGGCGGCGACGTTCATCCTGATTTCGAACCTGCTCGGGATGCTGCCGGGGTTCGTGCCGCCGACGCAGAGCCTCAATACGACGCTGGTCCTCGGTGTCGTGGCGTTCCTCTACTACAACTACCAGGGCTTCCGGACGCACGGAATCCTCAAGTATCTCAAGCACTTCATGGGGCCGATGCTGGTGCTCGCGCCGCTCATGATCGTCATCGAGCTCATCTCGCATTGCGTGCGGCCGCTGAGCCTCGGGCTGCGCCTCATGGGCAACATGTTCGGCGACCACCAGGTGCTGTTCATCTTCATGGGCTTCGGGTTGCCGCTCATTCCGTTGCCGCTGATGGCGCTCGGGCTCCTCGTGTGCATCGTGCAGACGGTCGTCTTCACGCTGCTCTTTGTCGTGTATCTGTCGCTGGCCGTCGAAGAGCATGACCACGAAGGGCACGAGAAGCACGAGGGACACGGACACGACGGTGCCCACGCTGGGCATGGACATGTGGCTCAGGGCGCGCCGGCGCACTGATTCGCAAAAGGGCTTGGCGCGCGTGTGCGCCATCCACGGAAGGGGCCGTGTGGTCCCGAGACTTCGTTAGCCAAGGTTTGTCAGGAGGAAGAGGGAAATGAAGAAGGCGCTCACGACCACATTCATCACGCTGTTCACGCTCTGCATCTTCGCCCCGATGGCGTTTGCCGCCGACGGCGAGGCCAACAAGTTCTCGCAGGGTGGGCTCATCGCACTCGCGGCCGGCCTCGGGCTCGGTATCGCGGCGTTCGGTGGCGCGCTCGGCCAGGGCCGCACGGCAGCGGCGGCGCTCGAGGGTATCGCCCGTAACCCGGGCGCGGCCGACAAGATCTTCACCCCGATGATCCTCGGCCTCGCGCTCATCGAGTCGCTCGTCATCTACGCGCTCGTGATCGCGTTCGTGTTCAGCGGTTCGTTCGGCAAGGCGTAAGGCCTAGGCGCTGCCCGCGATCGCGAAAGAAACGAAAGGGTCGGCTCGTGAGAGTCGACCCTTTCTGCATGCCGCGGGTCCTGCGCGCCGCGGGGATCAGGTGTCGCGCGCGACGATGAAGAGCTCACCCGCGTAGCGCGTGGTCAGGTCCGCCGGGGCGACGCCGGCCATCGCATCGTTCAGGGTTTCGAGCGTGCGCTCGACGAAGCGGGCGACCGTCGGATCGGCCGAGCGTGCGCGTTCGAGCGTGGACGTGAGGGCGGTCGAGGGCTGGCCCGCGCGCGTGAAGGCGGCGCGCGCGAACGTGACGAGTTCTTCCTGCGTGAGAGGCGCGAAGCTGAAGGTGTCGTTCGCGAGCGCGTGCGCGAGGCCTGTGCGGAAGAGGGTCGAGAGCCGCACGCGCCGCCGGGCGTCCGCGCCGAGCTCGGCCAACGGCCCACTCGCGAGTCGGTCGATCGAGAAGCCGAAGGTCGCCTCGAACCAATCGAGGAGGGCCGACGCTTCGGCCACATGGGCCTCCGCGCGCGCGAGGTCGTCGAGGGTCGCGAAGGGGCGGAACGTCAGCTGGCGCGCGTCGTCGACGCCCTCCCAGAAGAGCGGCCGGGTGAGCGCGGCGCCTGCGATGATCCCGTCGAAGGGGGTTCCGAAGAGGCTGTAGCCGAGGTGCGCGCCGGCGCGTTTCGACAGGCGGTGCGCCTTCTTGCCGAGCTGCATGACGAGCGTATGGCCGGCGCGAAAGATCGTCTCGGCCGACGACGCGGCGAGAATGCGAGCGGCCTGCGTCACGCTGTCGTCCGACAGGTGTTGCAGTCCCAGGTTGGCTTCGGCGGCGGCCTGGCGGGCATACGCCGGCAGGTCGTCGATGCGCGAGAGGTCGCCCGTCTCGGCCATGAAGACCTTGTTGACGAGGTAGGCGAAGCGCTCGCCGACCGTGGCGCGGTCGTTCGGGGCCAGCTGCTCGAGCGCCTCGCGCAGGAGATCGGGCGGAGCCGCGCCGCGCAGGACGAGGTCGGGGCTGTGGGGGTGCGGCGTGAGGGCCGGCGCTGCGACGCCGACGACGTCCGTGCGCAGGGCGTGGCGCAGGGCGGCGACGTCCAGCGACGCAAAGACCTCGAGCGCCTCGGTCGGGGGTTCGAAGCCGAGGTCCTGCAGGCGCGCCTCGCGGAAGCGTTCGGCGTCGTCGAGCAGCGAGGTCTGCAGCTCGAACTGGACCTGCTGAAAAATGCGGCGCGCGCGGTCGATGTCGTTCGACCACAGTAGGCGCATGATCTGCGGCAGGCGCTCGTCGAGCGCGTGGTTGCGCGGCACGGTCACGAGGTACATGCGGTCGGGCGAATAGTGGAGGCTGAGATCGTCGGCGATGAAGTCGGGGTCGGTATCCGAGGGAAGGACCTGCACGTCTCCGCTGAGCAGCCACAGCAGCAGCTCGTCGTCGCTCGACTCGAGGAGGCGCGCGGCGGTGTCGTGGTCGACGGCGAGCGCGAGGTCGAGCCACTCGAGGATGCGCGGGACCTGCGGCTCGTGCTTGGCCCAGACGTCGATGTCCACGAGCCCGCGCAGCTGCTCCGGAGTTGCATGCTCGAGCAAGGGATAGGCGTCCTCTTTGCCGATGTCGCGCATCCAATAGTAGAGTTCCTGCGGCTCGAGCGACGTCACGAACTCCGCCGGGTTCGCAAGGCTCCAGATCCAATCGAGTTTCTGCATGCCGGACGCGTGTCGAAGCTCGTGTGGGAGCGTCGAGCGGGCCGTGAGCAGCGCGAGGTCGGTCGCCTCGGTCTTGGCGGCGGCGCGAGGGGCGTCGGATTCGGTTCGGTTCGGCATGGCCGCATGCTGAGGCACCGGGGGGCCAAGGACAAGGATATCCTCTTGCGAGGAACGCGCGCCCGGTCCAAAGTGCGTCGCCCCGGCCCGACCTCTCCCCGCTGGACCTTGCCACGTGACGACGCCCGTGAAGCTTGCCGCCCGACTCGACGCGCTCCTCTTGCGTTGGGGCAACCTCGCCGTCATCGGGCTCGGTGCCGTCGTCGTTTTGTTCGGACTCGGCGGGACGGGGCTCTGGGAGCCTTGGGAGATGGACCGCGCGGCGCTCGCGCGCAACCTCACCTTGCCGGCCGAGGTCGTGACCGCCATCGCGCCCGGGAACGCCGCGTTGGCCGACAAGGTGACCGCGGCCGCCGCTGCCGTGGGAGGTGTCGCGCGCGCGCCCGACGCGAGCGTGGGGGTCGAGGGCGCGATCGTCCGGGCCGCGCTCGACCGCGCGCGTGGGCGCGTTGTGGGTGCGATCGTCATGGATCGGGCGCTGGTCCTGAGCGACGTCGCGCGGCCCGAGGCCGTGCGGGCCGCTGGGCGCACGGTGAGCGAGGCGCTGCGCTACGCGGGCTTGGGCACGGTCGTCATCCTGAGCGACGGGCCGCCGGACGCGACGGAGCTGGCGACCCAGCTGCTCGGCGAGAAGTGGCGCGACTTCTGGGAGACGACGGCGCCCGGCTGGGGCCTCACGTCGCTGCCGACCCCCGAGCAGCTGAGCACCGCGCTGACCGCGGCGGCGGCGGCCGATCCGGACCGCGAGCGGCTCGTCGTCCTCGCGCCCTCGGACGAGGCGGGATTGACCGAGGCGCTCGCGCGTGGCGTCGGCGCGATCGGGTCGCGGGCGCTGTTCAAGGACCACGGCGAGCTGCAGACGACGGCGCCGCTCGACACGTGGCTGCGCGCGCTCAGCTATCGCGCGCTGGGCACCAACGAGTTCGCGACGCGGCTGCCGGGGGCGCTCTTGGCGCTGATGGCACTCTGGGTCTTGATTCAAACAGTGCGCAGGCTCTCGGGCGCGCGGGCGGCGTTGATGGCGGGCGTGGTGCTCGTGACGATGCCGCTCTTTTTCGGTCAGGCGCGTATCGCGTCTGGTGAGAGCGGGCTGATGTTGGCGCTGACGTTGGTCGGCTGCGGCCTCTTATTGAGGGTGCGCACGGCGCCAGGTCGGGATGTGCCCACGGCTGCCGAGCAAGGGCGTCGCGACGTCATCGGTGCGGCGTATTTGGGCGCGGGCTTGCTCGTGGGCGTCCTCGCCGACGGGCTCTTTGCGCTCGTGCTCTTCACCGTTCTCAGTGGCACGGTCGCGCTCGTCAGCGGCGCTCGGACGGTGCGTGAGTGGGCGCCGACGCTGCTTTTCGGGGCCGCTCTGGTGGCGGTCGTGCTGATGGTCGACGGCGCGACGCCGGGTTCGTTCGCGTCGCAGCTGGCGCTCAAGCGGACGATGTTCTCGACCGGGCCGACCGCCTATTTCCGCAACTTCGATCTCATCATTCACGAGCTCGGCTTCGGTCTCATCCCGTGGTCGCCGATCGCGGTCATCGCGGTCGGAGCGATCGGGTTCTCGGCGCTCCAGAATCGGGACGGTCGGGGGCTGGTCGTGGCGGCGTGGTTCTTTGTGCCGGTGGCCCTCCTGATGGTGACGCTGAAGAACCAGAATCACTTCGTGTTCGCGGCGGCCCCGGCGGCCGCGCTGGCCGTCGGGATGCTCGGCGACGTCGTCGTCAAGCGGCCGATGCGCAGCTTCTGGATCGCGGCCGCCGCGCTCATGATGTTCTACATTCTGCGGCACGAGGTGAAGGAGAGCGCCGAGCCAATGGTCGCGTTTCTCACGTACGATCCGCCGTTTTCGAAAGATGGCAATCTGCGCTTTCCGGCGGACCTTCGGATTGGCAGTGCCTACCGCGGGGTGATGCTGGTCATGGCGCTCGCCATGCTCGCGTATTTCGGGCGCTACGGGTCCTTCGTGCTCAGGGTGTCGCAGTTCTTCGCGCGCAAGCGGCCGTTTGTCATCGCGCTATCGGCGGTGGCCGTGCTCGCTTCGCTCTACCTGCTCGTCGCCACGGGGAGTCCGCATAATACCGCCATGGGAGCGAGCTACGCGGCGGCGGTCGGTCCCGGCGAGGAGCGCTTCATCTATGCGCTCTTGTCGGATGGTGCGCTCCTGCCGATCGGGATCCTCGTGTGTGTGGTGCTCGCCGGAGCCACCGTCTACGTCGCGCTGCGCGCGCGGCTGCGCCTCGGGGTACTGCGGCCGACGCAGCGGCTGAGCCGCGTTGCGTGGGCGGCGGCGCTGGGGATCTGGGGTGCGCTGGCCCTGACGATGTGGCTGTCGACGACGACCCCCGAGGGGTATTGGCAGGAGGTCCTGACCGCCACGCCGTCGTTGGCCGGCTATGTCGTGGCCCTCGGGGTCGCAGCGCTGGTCGGGTGGGTGACGCGCGATCGGGTGCAGGCCGGACTGGCGGCGGCCGCGATCGTGGCCTATTTGTTGGGGTTGCGGCTCGACCGCGACGCGCATTTCGGGGGCGCGCTCGTGACGCTCGGCTTCGGTTTCGGTGCCTGCAGCGCGCTCGTGGCGCTGTTTGCCTACGTGACGGCCTCGGCGGAGCGGCTCATCGCGTCCGCCGCGATCGCGCTGTCGCTGCTCATGTTGGCGTTCGTGGTGCCGCTCGCGGACCGCTGGACGATGCTGTCGGTGCTCATCAACCAAGGCGGCGAGGCGGACCCGGGCACGTTCTTCCTTGCGGATCTGGTGGCCGTGGCGTTCGTCGGCATCGCCGTGTGGCTGGTGGCGAACCGCCTGCTGCGGGCGCAAGTCGATCAGCGCCTGGCCAGTCCGACGACGCCGCTCGTAGAGAAGGTCTTGATCACCTTGTTCTTTCCGAACGAGCTCCACGTGCGGCTCTCGCTCTTCCTCGAGCGCGGGCGTAACGCCGTCTGGGCGATCGGCGGGAGCGGCGTCCTGTGTGCGGTCATCTTCACGATGCCGTTCCAGAAGAACCTCGCGGTCCACGTCAGCCAGAAACACATCATCGAGGCGTGGTTCCAGGCCGAGCCGGACGCCAACGCCAAAGCGCGCATCTTCAAGCACGGCAGCTTCGGCGGTCAGAGCGACCGCGACACCAACTACTCCACGGCCGAGTTCCCGGAGATCCGCGACCGCCAGGCCGCGTTGAAGACGCTCCTCGGGGCCGAAGACCTGGTCGTTCCCGTCGACACCGTGAGCGGCTCCGAGTGGCGCGCGCTGCCGGGTTGGAGCGCGCTCAACGACGCGGACAACGACCGGAAACGCGACCTGCCGGCGGTCAGCGGGTCCGTCAGCGCCGTGAGCGCGACCGGGATCGTCGACGCCAAGGCCACGTGGCCCGTCGGGGCGCTGGTGGGGAAGCGTCTCGTCGACGTCAACGGGCGCGCGTGGCCCATCACAGGCAACGACGCGACCTCGGTCACGGTCGACGCGTCGACGCCGCTCACGTTTGCGACGACGCCACCGACCCGCGCCTATTACGTGATCGACGCTGCGGACTCGGCCCAGCCGCGTGCGAGTGCCGCCGCGCCCGAGCGTCGCGCGCTGCTCATTCCAACCGATGATCTCTCGGAGCTCAACTACGCGTTTCGCCAGATCTCGAGCGGTCGTCACCTGCCGATCCTCGATGGCTCGAGCTATCGCGTGCTGCTCGCGGTGTCGGAGCTCGGGCCGACCGAGACGCAGCAGAACCGCTTCGCACTCGCGACCTACACCGATGACGCCTTCGCCAAGATCACGGACAAGAGCCTGCGCCGCGTCTGGGGCAACTTCGAGGACACGATCCAGGTCGTCGGCTACAAGACCGACAAGAACGTCACGAAGATCAACGGCACTATCAAGCTGACGGTGTACTTCAAGGCGCTCAAGCCCGTGCGCAAGTCGCTCGAGATCTTCCTGCACGCCGACCGCGAGGGCGGCGGCTCGCGCCTCCACGGCGACCACTGGCCGCTCAATCCGACCAAGCGCAGCGAGTCGAACAAGACCTGCATTGGCTGCTTCCGGACGGACCATTGGCTGCCGGGCGACATCGTCGAGGATACGTTCGAGCTCGAGGTCCCCGAGGACTCCACGACCGGCAGCTACATGTTCTACCTCGGCCTCTACCAGCCCGGGCCGGACACGCGCCTCAAGGTCGTCAGCTGGGACACCAAGAACTGCAAGCACGACGGGCAGAACCGACTCGGTATCGGGACGTTCACGGTGCGCTGAGCCGTGGGCGGGCTCACCATGGGGGTCGCGTTCTCGGGGCTCGTGTTCCTCCTCGGCGCCTCGCTCGGCAGCTTCGTCAACGTCGTCGCGTTCCGCGTGCCGTACGGGCGTTCCATTGTGCGCCCCGGCAGCCGCTGCCCCGCGTGCGCGACGCCGATCCGCTGGTACGCGAACGTGCCCGTCGTGGGGTGGTTCATCGTGCGCGGCCGGTGCCAGGCGTGTCGCGTGCCGATCTCGGCGCGCTATCCGCTCGTCGAATTGGTCGCTGGGCTCGTGGCGCTGGCCCTCTGGCGGGACATCGCGATCGGCCTCGATGCCGCGCGCCATGCGCTCCCGAGCGCCGAGCTGCTCGGCCGCGTCGTCGTCCCCTTCGTGCTGGAAACGACGCTGGCGATGACGCTGATCGCCCTCGCGCTCATGGACCTCGACTGGTTCCTCCTGCCGGATGTGATCACGCTGCCGCTCGCGGGGCTCGGGCTGCTCGCGGCGCTCGGCGATCCGCGCGGCCCGGGGTTCGAGGGGGCGCTGCTCGGGGCCGCCATCGGCGGGCTCGGGCCGTGGCTCCTCATGCGGGTCTACGGCGCCGCGACCGGGCGCACCGGACTCGGCGGCGGGGACTGGAAGCTGCTGCTCGGCATCGGCGCCTGGCTCGGCGTGACGTCGCTGCCATTCGTGCTGGGGGCGGGCGCTGTGCAGGGGCTGGTGGCGGCGCTTCTTTTTCGCCGGGATTTCGCGCGCGTGGCCCTTCCGCCGCTGCCGGGCGAGACCGGGGCCGAGGCCGCTTCCGATGGGGCCAACGCGGCTGTCGCGCCAGTCCCTTTTCGGCGCCTCATGGTTCCGTTCGGTCCGTTTCTGGCGGTCGCGGCGCTCGAGTGGCTCTTCTTCCGCGACGAGATCAGCCGGTGGTTCGCGCGATGATCGTGACGCTCGTCGGGCAGATGGGAGCCGGGAAGTCGACGGTCGGGCGACTCCTCGCCGAGCGCTGGGCGGACCTCGGATTCACGTTTGTCGACCTCGATGCGCTGATCGAAGCCAGCGCCGGTGCGCGCATCGCCGATCTCTTCGCGACCTACGGCGAAGCCGAGTTCCGCGTGCGCGAGCGGGCCGCGCTGGCCGGCGTTCTCGCACGCGCACGTGTCGTGCTCGCGACCGGCGGTGGCGCGCCCTGCGAGCCCGGCGCGATGGATCTCATGATCACGTCCGGGCCGGTCGTCTGGCTCGACGTCGCGCCGTCGGTTCTCGCGGAACGCGTGGCCGGCGACGATGCGGGCGGGCGTCCGCTCCTCGCCGGGCTGTCGACCGCCGAGCGCGCCCAATTCCTCGCGACCCAGCGCGAGGCCCGCCGCCCGCATTACGCGCGCGCCCCATGGCATGTCGACGCCGGCCGAGCCGCGCCCGAAGTCGCCGCCGAGATCGACCGCCTGGTCGGTCACCTGCTAAGAGGTATCCCGTGACCGCGCCCGCTTCCCACGCGCCGATTCCGGACACGACGCTCGACGTCGCGCTCGGCGATCGCAGTTACCCGATCGTCATCACGCACGCGCTTCCCGGGCCGCTCGTCGCGCGCCTCGCCCGCGAACGCCTCGCCACCCGCGCCAAGCGCTTGCTCGTCGTCAGCGACTCGAACGTGGCGCCGCTCTATGCCGACGGTGTCGAGCAGGCGCTCGCCGACGCCGGCTACGACCCGCGTCGCTTCGTCTTCGCGGCGGGGGAGGCCCAGAAGAACCTCGCCACCACCAGCGCCATCCTCGACGCCGCGCTCGCCGCCGACCTCACGCGGCATGACGCCTTCATTGCCCTCGGTGGCGGGGTCGTCGGCGATTTATGCGGCTTTGCGGCCTCGTTGCTTCATCGCGGCGTGCCCTATCTCCAAGTCCCGACGACGCTCCTGGCCCAGGTCGACAGCGCCGTCGGCGGCAAGACCG
>SXIE01000405.1 GCA_005772945.1 Pseudomonadota bacterium | reverse complement strand
CGGCGCCCCGCGACTGGTCGGCGTGTGGATCCGAATCGGCGGGCCGCCGTGCTCGGGCACGAGGAGGGGGTGGCCGCGGGCGGGCGCGACGCTCGAAGGCGGCAGGTCGACCGGGCCGCGCACGATGAACGTGCGGCGGGCGCGCGGCAGCTGGAGGTGGAAGGAACCGTCGGACTTGACGACGCACACGGCGTCCGCGGCGTAGGGATCGTCGCCCAGCGCGCGCGCGCCCTCGTGCCAGGCATCGACCCAGTTCTCGCCACCCACCAACAGCCGCACGGGCTTCGTCTCTGGGCTCTCGACCGTGATTTCGAAGCTCGCCATGGTGTTCCGGCGGACACGCTACCATGCGCTTTCGCGACCGGTCTATCGGGATCGGCGCCACGTTCCTGGTGACCCGGGGCGCTGCGACTGCTATCAGATCGAGTCGATGAGATCCGATCGTCCCGTTTCTCTCGGTGCGTGTTCGTGTCCGTGGCTGGTGCGCGCGTGTCTCGCCGTTTTGGCGACGGGCGCGGCGTGCAGCGCCGAGGGGGCCGAAGCCGTCGAGGTGCGGACCGACGTGAACGATGCGATGGCGGGCGTCGAGGTCGACGAGTTCGACGCGGCGGCAGGGTCGGAGACCGGCGTTGGGGGCGACGCGAGCGGCCCGGAGACCGACGCGTCCGAGGTCGATGCGGTGTCGGACGATGCGCAGGCGGACGTGGAGGTGACGCCGCCGCGGGCATCGACGTTCCGCGCGATCGGCGGGATGTCGATGGGGGCGGTCGCGATCAACATCGCGCTCGAGCACCCGGGGACCTTCGATGTCGTGGGGGCGCTCGGCGGCTACGCCGACTCGACCTACATGATGGCGCAGATGCTGCGCCTGCACTTTCGCGGGTTCTGTCCGCTGGAGCAGCTCGCGGCGCGGACCGACCTGGACGACCCGCTGGCGGTGCCGCCGGTGACGTGCGGTCCGGGGGCGACGTACTCGCCGCTCGAGTACGCGCAGGAGTTCAACCATCTGCACTACGACACGAACGGGATCACCATGACGCGCGGCTTCTATGCCGAGATCATCGACAATTTTTCGTGTGCATACGGGAACTTGGCGCTGCCGATGAACCCGCTGTCGCCGCTGTTTCCGATCGGCGTCGACCTCGCCTGGTGGCGCGCACACTCCGAGGCCGAGCGCTGTGCGGCGCCCGTGCCGATCCCCCAGGCGCTGTCCTACAACCTCGAATACAACCCCGTCGGCGCGTATCCGGTGATCCCGCTCTGCGATATCGATCATGCCGCGCAGCCGGGACTCTTGCCGTCGGACTTCGATGTGACGGTGCCGCGCGACCGGTCGATCAGCGCGCTGCTCGCGGTCGACATCAATGCGAACGGGCGGCGCGACTACGGCGAACCCCTGTTTCTCAACCCGTGGGAGCGCTTCGAGGACGTCGGGGTCGATGGCTGCGACAACGCGCGCGAGGACGGCGCGGGCGGATGTGTCGCGGTGGGCGCGCGGGCGCCCGGCGGGCTCGGGGACGACCCGAATCACGATGACTATGCGTGGGATGGGAATCCGAGCGGGACCGAGCGCAACGATGGGTACGAGCTGGGCGAGCCGTTCTCGGACCTCGGGGTCGACGGGGTGTCCGCGAGCGTGAGCGGGGCGCCCGATCTGGGCGAGGGCAACGGGGTCTGGGACGCGGTGCCGGCGTTTGCGAATCTGGTCGCGCACGATGCGGATACGAAGATTCGGAGCGCGTCGGAGGCGACGCTCGCCGGGATGGATTTCTGGGTCGACGCGGGGATCCGCGATGCGCTGCATGCCGGGGTCGTGGCGCGCAACATCGTCGCGGCCCTGCGCGCGCGGGGACGCGAGCCGCGCGTGTACCACGACTTCGGTGGCCGCGAGGGGAGCCTCTTGCCCGAGGTCGATCCCCTCGGCTTCACCCAGGGTGTGTTCGCGGCGGATTTGGCGCCCGCGGCGATCGGGCGTGATGTGTATGTCGAATATGGCAATCCCAATGCGACGCAGCAGGAGATCGACGACGGCGACGGCAAGCACGTCGGGACGTCGATCGATGCGCTCAATCGCATCGCCGCGTTTCTGGCGGTGGCGATTCGGCGGATGCCCGAGCCGGATGTCGACGGGACCTACGATCTGCCGATGCCGGTCGCCACGAGCCCGAGCTTCTACTCGCAGGCGCTGGCGGCGCGGCGCGGGTTCACCATCGCGGTGCCGCCCGGTTACGACGCGCCCGAGAACGCGACGCGGCGCTACCCGACGGTGTACTTCCTCCATGGGCTCGGGCAGGACGCCAATGATCTAGGACCGGCGGCGGTGCTGACGGGACTCTTCATGGGCGATGGCAGATTGCCAAAAGCGATCATGGTGTTTCCGGACGGCGCGTGCTGCTTCGTCGATCGCGAGACCGGCGGCCGCGAGTGCGCGTGTGGTGACGAGCGTGATGGGGTTCGGGGCTGCGTGGATCCCCGCTGCGAGGCCGATGACGAGGCGAGCTGCGCGGTGCGCCAGATCCCGAACGCGCGGCTCCAGCGAGAGTGCCAAAAAGGGAGTTTGTACGCCGATATGGCGGCAAATAGGTGGGGCGACGCGCGCAGCGACCTCGGCTACAAGACGAGCGTCTTCGAGCTGGTGGCGTACGTCGACAAGCTGTATCGGACGCGGGCGCCGACGACGCGCTGACGCCGGACGCCGGACGTCGGTCGCCGCGGTCGGGTCCGTCGGGGCCCGTGTTCTTCTCGGACTACGGGCAGCTCACGCTGCCCCAATTGCGCTTTCGGGTCCGGCCGGAGCGCGACTTCTTGGTCTTCTTGGGCGTGAACGTCTTGTTGTTCAGGTGCAAGCCGCCGAGTCGGTGCTTGTCGTCGACCAACATCTTCACGACCTGCGCGTCCTGGGTGCGCGTCTCTTCGGTGGTCGTTTGCTTGACGTCCTCGGTGGCGTCGCTCTCGACCTCGACCTCGGCGGCGACCTCGAGGCGCACGAACTGGTGCGCGGTGTACATCGGGTCGTGCTTGCTGATGCCGGCCTTCGGATCCCACTTCGGCCCGTTCGCGCCCAGGTTCTGGGTCGTGAACGACAGGTTGTCGGTCGGGATCCCGAGGGCCGCGAAGTGCGCCTTGGCGAGCTCGACGCCGTTGGCGGCGCGTGCGGCCGCGAGGCTGCCTGGCTCCTTGAACTGATCGGGGTTCGTGACGTGCGACTCGCTGGCGATGACCGTCAGCGTGACCTTGGCGTTGGGGTCGAGCGCCAGGTACTCCTTGATCTTCTCGGCGGCCTGGTCGAGCAGCGCGATGACCCCGCCCTGCTGCATGTCTTCCGGCTTGTAGTCGGCGCTGTCGAAGGTCGAGCCGGCGGCGTCGAAGTGGTCCTTCATCTGCTTGGTTTCGGTGATGGGGACCTTGGTGATCTTCTCGGTCGTGGTCTCCGTGACCTGGGGCTCGCCTTCCTTGACGCCGATCGTCTTGTCGCCCATCGGCGGCTTGCCGGCGTTCATGAGCGCGATATTGTCCTGGGCCTTCTTGTTCTGCTCGTCGACGACCTTCTCGTCGACGCTCTCGAACTTCTTGCCCATCGAGATGGTCACTTTGGAGCGCTTGAGCTTCTTCTGCTCCAGGCACTGACGCTCCTTCTCGACGAGGAAGGTCAGGACGCCGGCGCGCTCGGTCTCGTTGAGCGCGGCCCACGCCTCGAGCGTGCAGTCGACGTTCACCTTCTTGAGGCCCAGCGCCACGATCTCGGGAGGCGGTCCCTTGTCGTTCTTGGCGTCCGGTTTCGGGGTGTCGGTCTGCTTGCCACCCTCGGGCGTCAGCGCCTTGGTGCCCTCGTCGAAGGTGAGGCCGCGGAGCTGGGCCTTCTTGTCGGTGGCCGCCGTCACGTTGTTGGTCTGGGCCACGTTGGTCGCGGCCGACGTGGTCTTGCGTTCCTGCATGGCGAAGGCCATTGGGGGGCTCCTGGCTGCTGCCATCGAGCGGGTGCGCAACGCGGCGTCGTCCTGACTGCGAGGCAGAGGACGACCGCGAGCGACTGCTCGACACGGAAGGGGGCCGACGTGGGCAATATCGCGAACGCGATTCGCGATGTCAATGATGCAAGTGGGCAAAAGCGCGCGACGGCGGCCGGCAAGGTGCGCGGCGCTCTCGGGGGCCACGGTGGTCAGAAGGCGTAGTGGTCAAAATGTGTAGAGGAAGCCGAAGTTGAATTGGCTCGGCTTCTCGCGCACGCACGCGCCGTCGCTCGTGTAGGCGAGGCAGCGCCGCTCGAAGACCGGGAAGCCGACGTCGAAGCGGACAGGGACAAGGTCGCCGACGAGGATGCGCAGGCCCAGGCCCGCGGCGAAGCGGAAGCTTGCGGGGTAGAGCTTGGCGTGGTCCTCGGCGAGGGCGCCGGCGTCGAAGAAAGCGCCCGCCCAGAAGCCCAAGATCCAGAGCTTGAAGAGGGGCACGCGCAGCTCGAGCGAGCCATTGAGGAGGACGTTGCCGCCGAAGGTGTCGGGGCAGGTCGGGTCGAGCGTGCCGTGCTTGTCGTAGCGGCAGAGACCGTTGTCGGTGAAGCCGCGCAGGCCGTTGTTCTGCCCGAGGGTGAAGCGGTCGTTGGCGGGGAGGAAGGCGTCGCGGTCGCCGAGCGTCACGGCGCCGCCGTAGTGCGCGAAGGCCGCGATGACGAGATCGCCGAGGGAGATCACGCCGCGCGCGCTCAGCTCCCACTTGACGAACTGGTTGAAGACCTCGGAGGAGGACTCGCGATCGCGATCGACGATGAAGCTGGTCGAGGCTGCGAGGACGACGCCGCGCCGCGGGTTGAGCGGCGTGTCTTGGGTGTCCCAGCGCCAGTGGAACGAGAAGGTGAGTTGCGGGCGAAAGGCTTTGTCGGCGCAGGCGTCGCTGTCCGAGTCGTCGTCACAGGCGAGGGCGTCGGCGGCTTGCTCGGCGGCGTCTTGGGTGAGGCCGGAGCCGAATGTGAAGGCCGGCGCGCTGAGGCAGAAGACGCAGGTGGCGTCGGGCGGCTCGAGCTGGATCCAGCCCTGGCGCAGGGTGAAGCCGGCGAGCATCTGCTTCATGATCGGGAAGGAGAGGTCGGCCTCGGCGCCGACCTCGAGGCGGTCGAGCGGATCGGTGACGCGATCGAGCTCGGCGATGCCGCGGATGGTGAGGGTCACGGGCGAGTCGAGCAGGCGCGGGAAGGTGTAGCTCGGGTCGAAGGTCGCGACGCGCAAGAACTGCGAGAGCGAGAAGCCGGCCGAAAAGGGCAGGCGGAGCTGGTTGCCGCGGCCGGCCTCGTTCAGGTCGAGGTACTCGAAGTCGAAGGTGAAGAGGAGGTCCGGGATGTCGAGCGGAAAAGAGCGCCCGAAGCCGCTGTGGGTGCGATCGGTCTCGCCGACGAAGAGGCCGGCGAGCGTCGCGAACCAGGCCGGGAGGTGGCCGATGTTCTCGCGTTGGATCGAGCGCAGGCCAAACGCGAAGTCGAGGAAGCGATAGCGGGTCTCTTCGACGGCGACGACGAGCGTGACCTCGTCGCTCGGGGCGTCGCCCTCGAGGCCGACGACGTCGACGCGCACCGAGTTGAAGATGGAGAGGGTGCGCAACTTGCGGACGGCGTCGTCGACGCGGTCGAGGTCGAGGCGCTCGCCGCGCTTCGGGAGATCGCGGACCAGGATGTGCGGGTCGGTCTCGTAGGCGCCGCGCCAGACGACCGCGCCGACCTTGATCTCGGGGCCCTCGTCGATGGCGATCTCGAGCGTGATGGCCGGGTGCTGGGCGAGGTTGTCGGGGGTGCAGGCGACGAGCTCGGCGGCGTCGCCGAGCTGGCAGGCGGTCGTGGCCTTCATGCGGTAGTGGCCGATGCGGGCGTAGTGGCGGTGGAGGCGCTCGAGCGCGTCCGCGAGCGGGCGGTCGCCAAAGGGGCGGCCGGGGGTGAGGCCGGTGATCGCGACGAGCTTGGCGGTGTCGACGAGCGTTGCGCCCTCGACGTGGATCGCGGCGAGGGTCGTCGGGCGGCCTTCGTCGATTCGGAGGACGAGTTCGATATCCGGATCGCCGACGTGTTTGACGAGTCGGAAGCCGCGCGTGCCGAGGGTGTAGCGCCAGGTGACGCGCTCGTCTTCTTCGGAGAGCACCGAGCGGATGAGGTTCTCCGAGGGCAAGCGCTCTGCGCTCTTCGCGAGCGAGGTCGCTGGGGTGCCGGGATCGGTGGCGGCGCCGCCGTCCCGGAAGCCCATCGCGAGGTAGCCGCGCTCACGGTAGAAGCGTCGCAGGGCGTCGAGATCGGCCATCACGCGGAGCTCGTCGAAGGCGCCGCCGCCGCTGAAGAATCCGTTGGGTTGGGTCTGCATCGTGGCGCGCAGGTCGGCCTCGTCGAAGGCGCGGACGCCCTCGAAGCGGATCGCGCGGAGGCGCCGGCCGAGGTTGAGCGTGATGACGTAGTCGACGATGCCGGTGACCTCGGAGTCGAGGCCGCGGCGCTCGGGGCGCAGCGCGAGCTCGCGGTGCTCGAGGGCGACCTCGGCAAAGGCGTAACCTTGGGCGCGGACGGTGCGCGCGATCGCGTCGAGGCCGCGCGTGGCTTCGGTCTTGTCGAAGGAGCCGGACTCGCCAAAGGGCAGGACGGTGTTCCAGTCGGCCAGCTCCGAGCGGGTGTAGGGCGTGCCCTGATCGGGCTGGGTCGTGGCGTGAACGGGGTCGCGCCAGCGGAACGAGAGCGCCTCAGCGGCGCGGGGATCGTCGTCGTTGCGTTGCCAGACGCGCACGAGCCAACAGTGGGTGGTCTCGACGCGAACGACGAGGCGCTGGTCGTCGCCGAAGTCGATGCTGAGCGCGGGGCGCTCGTAGCCGGCGGCTTGAAAGGCGCGGCGGAGCTTGTCGTGGAGCTGGCGCTCGGTCGTGCGTGTGACGATGTCGCCGGCGCCCACGCCGAGGAGGCGCTCGAGGCGGCGCGGCTCGATGGTCGGGCAGGCGAGGCCCCCGGGATCGGGCTGGCCATGGTGGATGTGCTTGGCGTCGACCGAGTCGACGCGCAGGCGCGGGCCCTCGTCGATGACGAAGGCGAGGTCGACGTGGATCGGCGAGTGCGGGGTGACGATCGGTGTGATCTTGGCGAGATCGAGGCCGGCGCTGCGGTAGAGGCGGAGCAGGGACTCGACCTGGCGGGCGATGCCCGCGTTGTCGAGCGGACGCGCGGGGTCGACGGCGATCGGGGTGCCGGGGCGCAGGAAGACGCGCTTCATGAGGTCGTGCGCGCGGAAGTGGTCGTTGCCGCGGATGGCCACCTGGCGAACGAAGGACGCGGGGACGACGGTCGCGACGAGCACGTCGCCGGCCGGGTCGCTGCGGCACGTGCTGGAGCCATGCGACGGCACGGCGTCGGAGGCGCAGCCTCCGAGAGAGCGTGCGAAGCACGTGACGGTCGCGTCGCGCACGAGCTGGCTGCCGTCGAGGCCCGCGTGGAAGCGGGCCAGGTCGGTGAGGTCGAGTGGGCGGCCGCGCGGGATGGCGTCGAGCAACGCGAGGAGTGCGGGGCGGGTCGCGCAGGTGTCGGCGCGGCAGCCTTCGAGAACGGTGTGGTGGAGCGTAGCGCCGACGCAAGCCGCGACCTCTTCGGGAGGAAGCGTCCGGGAGGGGCGGTCGGGCGTCGGGCCGATCGGATCGGGCGGCTCGTCGGCGGCGCGGGAGATGCTTGGTGTACAAAGCACTGCGATGGCGAGCGCGATGCGCAACGCGCCGCGAGACGCGGTGGGCGTACGGGAGGGCCGGTGGCGGCTCACTCGAGTGGGATGCGGTAGCGGCAACGGGCTTCGTAGGTCTTCTGGTTGGCGCTGGTGGCGGTGTCGCTTCGGCGCAGCGTTCCCTCGCATACGAGGTTATCGCCGAGCGTGAAAGAGAGCTTCGCGCGGATGGTCGTTTCGGTGTCGGCCGCGACGGTGGTCGTGTCGAGGCAGAGGTTCGGGGCGAAGCAGGTGCCGACGCGGTACTCGAGCGAGCCGGCCTGCCCGACCCCGACGGAGGCCGTCTTGACGAACGGCGAGGCGAAGACGGCGTTGAGCACGTTGGCGAGGTCGGCCGAGACGACGCCGCTCTCCTGGGCGCGGTCGAGCTCGCTGCGGGGCTTGCCGGTGATGAGCAGGCTCTGGATGTCGGCCTGGTCGAAGGTGGGGTCGTCGGCGCTGAGCTCGATCTTGAGCTCGGGGACGCGACCGGTGATGCGCAAGATGACGGTCACGTCCTTTTCGTCTTCGTCCTGGGTCGAGGTCGAGGCGCGCGCGAGGTAGGTGATGACGCTCTGCGCGGTGAGGTCGACGATCGGGCGCGCGGGGTCGCCGTCGAAGTCGAGCGCGCCTTGGGTCACTTGGAACGTGCGCTCGAAGATGAGGTAGGTCAGCTTGCCGCCGGGGAGGAGATCGATGCGACGGGTCAGCTGGGGGCGGGCGAGCGTGCCGGCGAGACCCAGATCGAGGCGCGCTGAGAGGTCGGTGCGGACGAGCGGGACGGCGGTGCGGATGGCGAAGTCGTCGGCCTTGATGTCGACGGCGAGGCGCACGTTGGCGAGCCAGGGCAGGTCGTCGAGGACGGAGCGCGAGTACGCGTCGGTGTTGGCGCCGATGGCGGAGCCGACCGCCTGGGCGAGCGTGTCGAAGCTCTTGGTGAAGCGGCCCTCGCTGATGGCCAGGTCGCCTTCGACGATGATGTCGGGGGTGGCGGTGTCGAGGCCGCGGGCGCGGATCCGGGCGTGGGGCGAGGCGGTCAGCGCGATGACGCCGGGGCTCTGGACGAAGAGGTCGGTGCCGGTGAGGTCGAGATCGGCGCGGCTCGGGGCGAAGTCGGCGAGCTGCAACTCGCCGCTCACGGCGAAGGTGCCGTCGTCGAGCTCGCCGCGTAGACCGATGCCGACCGGCGAGGTGAGGCGCAGGTTGGCGCGACTCGCGGGGCCACGCGGGATCGAGGTCACGACGACGGTGCTGTGCTCGGTGAAGCGCAGCTCGCGTCCGGCGCCGCGGGGCACGAGGTTGACACCTTCGGTCTCGAAGGTGCCGGCGATGGCAGGCGCGGAGGGCGGGCCGGAGAGGCGCATGATGGGCGGGTGATCGGGGAAGCATGCAGCTGCGTGCAAGTCTGCCATGGCGCTCTCGAGCGCCGCGTCGCGCGTGATGCGCAGGCGGCCCGCGGCGACCGAGAAGGCGCCGCTGATGCCGGGGATGAAGGCGAGCTCGACGGCGCCCGCGATCTGCAGATCGAGGCCGTTGGGATCGAGCGCGCCACAGGCGCGCAGGCCGCCTTGGGCGAGGGTGGGTGCGCCGGTGAGGGCGCTCGGGGGGCCGAGGCCGAGCGGGTCGAGTTGCAGGCGGCCGGCGTCCTCGGTGAGGTGGAGCTCGGTGGTGTTGACCCAGCCGACGGCGCGCTCGGGGAGGTTCAGGCGCAGGTCGCCGGGGGCGGCGCGCAAGCTGAGATGGGGCGTGCCGGCGCCGAACGGGAGGTCGAGGTCGGCGACGCCGCTCAGCCTGACCTCGAGCTTGTCGCTCTTGGCCGCGGGGATGATGCGCTCGAGCGCGAGGTCCTTGGCGCGAATCGTCGCCAGGAGGCGGGCGGGGCGGAGGCCGTCGAGCGCGAGCGTGGCCGCTTCGAGCGTGAAGCCGGTGAAGAAGGCGTTGTCGTGGGCCGAGATATCGAGCTGGGAGGTCGGGTCGGGGCCGGTCGCGGGCAGGGTCTGGAGTGCCAAGGAGGCGTCGCCGAGCGCGACCTCGCCCCAGGCGACGTCGGCGAGATCGACGCTGCCGATGAAGGTCGGGCGCCGCGTCGTGCCGCCGAGGACCAGGCGCGCGTCGACGCTGCCGGCGAGCTGGGGGGCGAGGCGCTGGACGGCCTTGAGGGCGGGCAAGGTGAGGCCGCTCAGCGCCAGGTGCCCCTCGAGCTGGCCGCCGGCGAGGGTCGAGGCGATGCCGCCGGGGGTCTTGTAGATGATTGCATCGCCGCGCAATTGTGCGCCGGCGGGGGTCGTGACGAGGAGCTCTTCGACGTTGATCCGATCGTGGGCCGGGTCGATGTGCGCGACGATCGATTCGATGGGCTCGCCGGCGATGACCGCGCTGTGGACGGTGAAGAGCGCGTGGCCCGCGAGGCTCGAGAGGGCCGCGAGAGCGCCGCCCGCGGCGTGGCCCGCGAGGTTCTGCGCGTCGAGGTCGATGCGCGCGGCGGGCCCGAGCAGATCGTCGAGGGCGCCGAGGGCGAGGTGGTCGATCTGGAGTTCGCGGAGAACGAACGGGAGCTGAGGGTCGGGGTGGAAGCCGCGCTCGAAGAGGCGGATCTGGCCGTCGAGGGCGAAGGTTCCAAGAGGGTTTGCGCTGCGGAGTTGGCTGACGTCGAGGCGGCCACCGGCGAGCTCGACGCGGCCGGTGACCTGCACGAGCGGGTGCCCGTCGAGGGCGGCGTCGGTCCAGTTGATGGTGCCGGCGATGCGCGGATCGGTGAGGGTGCCGGTCGCGCGCATCGACTTGACGACGAAGCGCCCGGCGATGCCTGGGAGCCCGACGGTGTCGCCGAGCGGGCGCAGATCGCCGAGTCGCAGGTAGGGCTCGAGGTCGAGCGTCTGGCGCGCGAGATCGAGGTGGCCGGCAAGGCGCAGGCGGTCCTCGCCGCTGTCGAGGACGACCTGGGCGAGGTCGAGCTCGTCGACGAAGGGGACGCCTTTGGCCGCTGCGAGGTCGGCGGGGGCGGCGGGGCCTTGGCGCGTCGCGAGCTGGCCCGAGAGGGTGATGGGGCGGCCGAGCAGCGGATGGGGCGGGTTGCTGAGGAGGACGCCTGCGGAGAAGAGGTCGAGCTCGGTGCGCGTTTGGGCGGTCGCGGGATCGTAGCGCAGGGCGAGGCGGCCGCGCGCGGAGTAGCGGCCGGCGAGGAGGTCGGCGAGGACGGCTGGCACGAGGGGCATGAAGGCGCCGAGCGCGGGCGCGGCGTCGAGGTTGGTGAGGGTGAAGCCGACGTCGAGGTCGCGCGCGTCGCCGCGGGGATCGTCGGGCGCGGCGGACTCCCAGGCGCCGTCGGGGAGGGCGACGTGGCCGCCGAGCGCGCGACCGTCGAGGGTGTCGAGGGGGAGGGCGTGCCGCCTGGGATTGGCGGGGGTGGCGCGCGGGAGGCTGCGAGCGTGCAGGGTGAGATCATCGACGGCGAGGGGGCCGAGTGTCGCGCGCGGCGAGGTCGCGGTCACGTCGAGATCGAGCTGGCTGAGGGTCCCGCCGCCGCGTAGGTGGACGTCGAGCGGACCGGCGACGGCGCCGCCTGTGAAGTCGCGCGTCTCGTGGGCGCCGTCGTCGAGCGCGGCGTCGAGCGTGGCCGACCAAATCGCGGGTGTCGGGGTCGCGTCGAGCCAGCCGGTAGAGACGATGGAGCCGTGGTCGAGGCGTCCGGTGGCGCGGGCCCAGCGCAGGGCGCGCGTGCGTTGGGCGTAGTTCTCGACGACGAGATCGTGGACCTGGACGCGCGCGGGGACGCCGGTGGTGGTCGCCAGTTGATAGATGCCCAGCGTGGCGTCGGTGATGGTCGTGCGCTTGGCGTCGATCGTGACGTGATCCTCGCCGCTCAGGAGGAAGCTCGCGACCGTCTGGAGGCCGCGCGCCTCGACCCAGAAGGACGGCGTCTCGACGCGCCCCGAGCCGTCGATGACGCGGACCAGGTTCGCCTGGATGTCGAAGGTCGGCGGTCGGGCCGCGGGGTCGGCCGGGGGCGCGCCGGCGGGATGCCAACCGGCGATGGTGAACGCCTGTACGAGGCCGACGTTGTAGTCGTCGTCGACCTCGATGAGGACCCAGGGCTCGAGCGCGTCGACGCGCTCGAAGCGGAGCCCGAAGGGGTGCGTGTTCGGCGCGAGGATCCAGTCGGCCAGGCGCGGCACGGTCTCGCCCCAGTCGATCGTCGCCTCGACGGCGCGCGCGCGGATGACGTCCTCGCCGCGAGCGCCGTGGACGCGGCCGTCCGCGATGCGGAGGTGCCAGGGCAGGGGGCCCCACTGGACGCTGGCGGCGGTGATGCCGCCGGGGAGTGCGTCCGAGATGAGGGCTTCGAGTTGGTGGCGCACCGGGTTGGCGCCGACCAGGAAGTAGAGGACGAGGTAGAGCGCGAGGAAGGCGAGGAGCGTGCGCGAGACGATGAGGTAGGCGAGGAGGAGCACCTGACCGAGGGCCAGGAAGAGGATGCGGACGCCCGCGACGAGCCAGCGAAGCGGCCTGGCGAGGGTGCCGAGGGTTGCGGGCAGCCCTGCCTGGGGGGCGCTAGGGCCCGCGGGGTCTTCGCGAGGGAGGGTCAAGGCGTCGCGCCCGGCGGCGTGGGGTCGGGCGTTTCGGGTACGGCGGGCGGCTCCGGGGTGTCGTCATCGAGCGGGTCGGGCGTAGCCTCCGGATCCACGGCGTTCCAGCCGCTGCCGTCCCATTCGAGCGCGGCTGGGGTGCGGCCGTCCGGGCCGGGGCCGCGCAGGGTAGTAGCGTCCCAGGCGATTTCTGCGAGCCACGCGAGGGCGCCGTCGTCGCCGACCTCGCGCTCGAGGTCGAGGGCGAGCTCGGCGCGGCCGGCCCCCGGGTGGCCGAGCGTCGCGCGCTCGTCGGCGGTCAGGTCGTGGAGCAGGAATCCCATGAGAGGCGCGTCGAGGGCGGCGAAGACGAGCTCGACGGTGAAGGTGGTGCGCTTCGTGATGGGGCTCGATTTGAGGCGGCTCTTGACGCCGAGGGCGCCGCTGGCCGTCGCGAGGTCGCTGGCGATGGTGCCGCCGGTGAGCCCCATGACGATGGTGACGTCGAGCGCGACCGGGCCGAGGTCCGTCTCGCCGACCTGCCAGTTGGCGACGCTTCCGGCTTCGACGAACCCTTCGAGCTTCTTCTCGATCGCGCCCTGGAAGCGCCCGAAAGTCAGGTGTTCGAGGGCCCAGCCGAGGCCTTCGGCGCGGGCCGCGTAGAGGCCGCGGGCGTCGACGTCGATGGCCGGGATGAGGAGGCCTGGGGCCACGGCGAGGTGGGGCAACGTGAAGGACACGTCGGCGAGTTGCACGGCGCCGGCCGCGAGACCAGATGCGTGCAGGGCGCCGATGCGGCCGTCGATGAGACCCTTGTCCAGGGCCAGCACGACGCCTTGGGCTTCGAAACCCCAAGGGAAGAGCTTGCCCGCGACGCTCTCGGCCTCGAGCCGCGACAGCGCGGCGTCGGCGACGAGCTCGGCCTTGGGCTTGTCGCCGGCGAGCGAGATGTGCCCGCTGGCGCTGAGAACCGGGCCGCCCCCGCGCGTGAGGCCGAGACGGGCGATGGCGAGCTCCTTGCCGCCGGCGCCGATCGTGGCGGCTGCGTCGCAGTGATCCCAGCCGAGCACGCGCCGGCCGCGCGCGAAGCTGACGTGGCACGCACCGGTTGTCAGCGCGACGGGAAGGGCGCCGTCCGGGCCGTCCATGCGCCCGCCGACGGTCTCGACGCGGGCGTCGCGCGCGTGGGCCTGGACGCCGTCGCCGACGAACCAGAGCTCGCCGATGGCGGCCGCCAACCGCGGAATCGCGGGCGCGGGGCGCTTGGGCGCGGTCGGGGGCGCGGCGACGACGGGCGGCGGCGGGCGCGTCGTGTCCACGGTGACGCTGGCGATGTCGAGCGTCACCTCCGCGATGTCGAACGACGGCAGGGCGATCGTGGCCTCGCGTGCGCGCGCGTCGACGCGCAGCGCGCCGCGCTCGATGTGGAGTCGCGCGGCGCGTACGCTGTTCGGTGCAGGTCCCCAGAAGACGCGCTCGACCGCGACACCCTTGGGAACCAGCGGCATGAGGAGGCCCTGCCCGGCGCTCGTGCCCAGCAAGAAGTAGGTGCCCGTCCACAGCGTGAGCGCCGTCAGGACGAGCCCAGTCAATAGCGCCACTGCGACCCGGACCCAGTGCATCCGCGCGAGTATAGGAGCCATCGCCTGCGGGCGAAAGCCGATCGCCGCTGCGCCGGCGCTGGGCGCCGAACATAACGGGTGTCACGCCGCGGCACGCCAGCGCGATCGACGCCCGGCGGCGCGCCGTGCCATGCTCCGGCGATGTCCGACCACGCCCTCCCTTTCTCCGATGCGTCCGCGCGCGTCCTGGAATGGCGCCTTCTCACGGGGCGCCACTTCGCGGCGCTCGACCCGGCGCGCTGCGTCGTCACGGCCACGCTGTCCCCGCTCGAGGTCCACGGGCCGCATCTGCCGGTCGCAGCCGACAACGCCGAGGCCGACGAGCTCATGCGCCGCACGGTCCTGCGCCTCGCCGAGCGCGTCCCCGATCGCACGTTCCTGCGGATGCCGCCGCTCATCGTCGCGGCCGACGTCCTGCCCCAGCGCGGCAGCGTCATGTTCCGTTCGTCGACCGTCGTGCGCGTGGTCGAGGACCTCGGGCGCTCGCTCGCGGCGCAGGGCTTTCGCGACATCTGGCTCTCGAACTTCCACGGCGGCCCGCGGCACTTCGTCCCGCTCGAGCACGCCTGCGACCGCGTCAACCGGCGCCACGGCGCGCGCATGGTGTCGGCGTTCTCGCTGCTCATCACGCGCCTCACCGACGGCCACACCGATCTCTCGGGGATCCTCGCGCACCTGCCGGGGCTGTCCGTCGAGACCCTCGCGGGCGACTCGCACGGCGGCGTCATCGAGACCTCGCTGATGCTCCACCTCTTCGGCGACGGCGTCGGCGCCGAGTACCGCACGCTGCCGACCCGCACGGTCGCGCAATGGCTTGCCGAGCGCGGCACCCCGCCCACCGCCCCCGACGGCCTACTCGGCCGCATCCGCCACTTCGTGGATCTCTTGAAGTATTTTTCGGAAAACACCTACACCGGCGCCCCGTGGGCCGCCGACGCCGCGCTCGGCAACGCCATCTTCGACGTGCTCGCCGAGCACAGCGCCGACGCCCTCGCCGAGCTGCTCGACGGCCGCCGCACCCCCGCCGAGTGCCGTTCGCCGCTCTGGAAGCTGCGTCACCTCTTCGTCGATGATCGCCTCGGCACGCTGCTCGAGCGCCTCGTCGGCTTCAAGCAGCGGGTGTTCTGACAGCGCCGATCGAGTTCACCGAGCGCGGTATCCGGCGTCCTTGAACCAACTGACGATGTGGCCTCTGGGCAACTCGTTCATGGCACGCAAGACCTCCCGGTCGACGGCGTCACGAGAGCGGGCTTTGGCTCTTCG
>SXIE01000404.1 GCA_005772945.1 Pseudomonadota bacterium | reverse complement strand
GGCGGCCTGGGTGGCAGCGGGCGTTTGCGCGGGGCTCGCGCTGCTCGCGGGGCTCGCGGCGTGCGGCGGCGGGACGGGCGGGGATGCGCCGGACAGCGTGGGCGCCAAACGGCGCCACTACGAAGGACGGATGCGGCTCGGGGACCGGTGGCTCGAGGTGACGCCGGTCGTCATCAACGACGCGAAGATGGATCTGGCGACGCTCTGCCAGGTCCTGCGCGACGAAGAGAAGAAGGCGGGCAAGGCCGATCCGGTGCTGTGCTACGGGCCCGAGCGGCGCGCGGCCACGGCGGTCACCACAGTGCGCGTCGAGCTGCGCAAGGGCGCGTTCGGCGACGTCATGAAGGCGCTGGCGGCGAAGGCCGAGGGCGCGCATGTGGTCGCGGACAAGACCGGGACGCTCTACCAGATCCTGGACTTCGCGCTGGCGGCGCGCCGGGATGGAAGCGTGCGCGGCGACGAGGTGCGCATCGTCGCGATCGAGGATCGCGGGAAAGCGGCGGTCGAGGCGCTGCTCGAGGAATTGAAGCCGGTGTTTCCGGGGGCCCGCGTGGAGCGGGTGGTGATCGCGGCGACGGCGACGACGACGGCGCCCGCGACGGATGCGGACGCGGGGCCAGGCTCGGGCACGGGTGACGGTGACGCGAAAGGGAGTGGACCATGAGGTCGGTGACGGTGACGGTGACGCGGACGGCGACCAAATGTAGACAGCGTCAACATTGGATCGTCGCCTTGGCGGCGGCGCTCGTGCTGGGCGCGTGCGACGAGGGTGCCAAGGCGACGGACGAGACGCTGAAGGTCGGTGACCTCTATCCGGCGTTGTCGGTCTCGGACTGCGCCGGGGCGCCGGTCGACATGCGCGCGTGGATCGGGACGCACGACGCGGTGTACCTGAGCTTCGCGGCGGGCTGGTGTCAGTCGTGCCAGGAGGAGGCGCCGCGGCTCGAGGCGGAGTTGGTCGTGGGGCTGGCGGGCAAGAACGTCGGGGTCGCGCAGATCCTGATGGAGAACGATGCCGGCACGCCGCCGACGACGACCTTGTGCGGGGCTTGGAGGACCGAACTCAACGTGAGCTACGACGTCTTCGCCGACCTGCAGCAGCTGCACCTCGAGCCGATCTTCGGCGGCAACATCGCGAACCTGCCGGTCCACGTGGTCGTCACGCGCGACGGGGTCGTGCGCTACGTGCGCATCGGCGCGCTGCCCGACGACATCCAACAGATCGTGACGGACTGGCTGCCGTGAGCGAGCCGCGCGCGGCGCGGGCGGGCGCGGTCCTCGTCCTGGGGTGCGGCTTCTTCGGGCAGGTGCTGGCGCAGCGCCTGGCGTTTCGCGGCATTCCGGTGATCGGCACGGCGCGCGGCGAGCCGCAGATCGGCATCATCCGGACGCGCGGGGCCGAGGCGGTGCGCTTCGATGCGCGCGAGGGGCCGGCGGCGCTCGGCGCGATTGCGCGGCTCTCGGGGCGCGTGCGTGCGGTCGTCATGTCGATCCCGCCCGACG
The DNA here is from genome assembly GCA_005772945.1 of Pseudomonadota bacterium. The sequence continues at coordinate 1,956 of SXIE01000404.1, read as the reverse complement.
CGGCCGCGCCCGCACTCGATGCGGAGCTGGTCGCGCTGTTGGCCGGCTTCGGGCTGGAGACGGCGGTCTACATTTCGTCGACGAGCGTTTACGGGGACCACGCGGGCGCGGTCGTGACCGAGACGACGCCGTGCACCCCCGACTCGCCGAAAGCCCGGCTGCGCGTGGCGTCCGAGGCGGCCTGGCGCGCGGCACCGTTTCCGGTCGGGGTCGTCCGGCCGTCGGGGATCTACGGACCGGGGCGCTCGCTGCTCCATCGCATGGCGCAGCGAACCTATCGCGTCGTGGACGTGCCGGCGGGGTCGCCCGAGCCGCTGACCAATCGCGTGCATGTGGCGGATCTGGCGAGCATCGTCCAGGCCGCTCTCAAGCCGCGGCCCGCTGGGAACGACGCCCCCGTGTATCTCGCGACCGACCAGACGCCGGCGACCCAGCGCGAGGTCACCGCGTGGGTCGTCGCCGAGCTTGGGCTCCCCGAGCCGGCGCATCTCTCGTTGGCCGAGGCGCGCGTGCGCATGGACAAGGACCAGCTTGCGATGGCCGTTCAATCGAAGCGGCTCGACCCGATGTGGACACTGTCAACATTGGGCGTGACGCTGAAGTACCCGAGCTTCCGCGAGGGCTTCCGCGACCTCTGGGACAAGGAACGATCGTCGCTCACTCCCGCACCGGTGGCGGGCTAGCGCGGCCGCAAGGCGCGAGCCCGACCCTCGGCGCGCGGATGCCGTCGGCCGGCGGGGGCGGCGGGGCATTTTCTTGGCCACGCGGCGGAACGGGCGTAGCGTGGAGCGCCATGATCCGATCCTGCCCCTCGTATCTCCTGGCGGCCGCCGCGTTGACGGCGTGCGCGAGCACCGGGGGCACGGGCGACTCGCGAGAGGCGGGACCGGGGTCGTCGGTCGAGTATGTCGTGCCGAGCACGGGTCGGGCGGGGCGCGCGGCGCTCACGCCGGCGGCTCCTCCGGCACGTGCTGGCGCGCGCGAAGCACCTTCCGTGACGCCGTCGCGGGCACCGGCGAGCGTGGTCCGAGCCGCCAAGGGCACGGGCGCAGCGCGCGACGCGGGCGGCGTGCGCGAGGTCGTCCGGCATTCGTCGGGCTCGGTGATTCGCTACGAGCCGCTCGTGCGCGGCCGCGTGGACGATGCGCCGCCAAGCGCCGAGCGCGTGGTGCCGCCGATCGAGGACGACCTGAGCGATCTCGCGGGGCACGACGACCGCGCCGAGGCCGGCAAGGACCGCGCAGCGCGCGAGGACGAGCTGCCGCTTGAGGACCGCGCGGGGCGCCCCGTGCGCGTGACGCCCGAGGTCGGCGCGGGGCGCGAGGCGCTCGGCAAAGAGACGTACGCGGCGCGCTTCACCGCCGACGGCGTGGCGTTTCCCTACCCGGTCGACCACGTCTTTCGCGGGTTCGGGCCGTGCGTCGGCAAGCGTCACGTGCACGAGGCGATCGACCTCGGTGGGGTCGGGCGCGAGTGGGGGATCGGCACGCCGATCCGCGCCATGACCAAGTCGGAGATCGTCTTCATCGGCAAGGGCGACGAGAACCCCGACGACTTCGGGGTGCCGGACAAGCGCCCCGGCGAGGCGGCGCGCGGCGACAAGTTGCTGCCGCGCATGAAGGACATCGCGGGCTACGGCAAGGTCTACTTCTTCACGCGCCGGCAGGGGCGCTGGCGCTCGGGCACGATCGTCGTGGCGCGCACGGTGGGCGGGGGACCGCTGGCCGGCACGACCTTGCGCTATCTGCATTTAGGGGCGGTGCATCCGTCGCTCGCGGTCGGCGATGTGGTCGAGGCGGGGCAGGAGATCGGGCTGATGGGTGGCACGGGCGTGCAACAGTCGGCGCCGCATCTGCACCTGGACATCGTGGGCGCGGACGGCAAGCGGCTCGACGTCGCGCCGATCCTGGGGTTGGCGCCGACCGCGAGCTGCAGCGTCGAGGTGGTGGAAACGGC
>SXIE01000403.1 GCA_005772945.1 Pseudomonadota bacterium | reverse complement strand
GGACATCTCGCTCGAGAGCCTGCGCGCCGTCCGCTTCGGGGCGCGCTATCTGATCGTCGGCTGGGCGGCGACCCCGAACGTCGCCGACGGCAAGGGGCGCCGCGGGGCGCCGAACGTCAATATGCTCCCGACCAATCTCATCATGATGAAGGGGCTCGATGTGCTCGGCTGTCCGACGGTCATCTCGACCGTGAACGACCCATCGCTCAGGCCCGCGCGGCTTGCCGCAGTTCTCGGCTGGGCCGCCTCGGGAGCCATCCGTCCGCACGTCTCGCACGTCTTCCCGATCACCGACTTCCAGGCCGCGATGCGCGCCAAGTGGCGCGGCGACGTGGTCGGCGGCTGCGTGCTCCATCCCGCCGAAGGCTAACGGCATCGAGAAAGGGCGCGCGAGGTCGTCAGCGCAGGCCGAACGTCATTGCACGACGGCGTCGAACGCGAACGAGTCGATACACCAGGTCTCGCCGCCCGGAACGACCGTCGCGTGGTAGTCCCCGTCGAGCGTGACCTCGACCAAGGTGATGCCGCTGAGGGGTCCCGCAAAGTGCGCACCCTCGGCCCCGAACGTCGTGATGTCGAGCGTGCCACCCTTCGCGAGGAACGTCTTGGCGCAGTTGTTCAAGTCCGCGTCGCACCCGACGTAGGCGATCACGCAGTTGCCGCAATCCGCGTAGTCTTCGTCTTTGAGAAGATACTGGCCGGAGGCCGTAGCGCCTCCGAGACTCACATAGGTCTCGATGTTGAGAACGTCGACCGGCGCAGCGAGCGTCGTCTGGGCCACGTACCATATGTCGCCCGACAGTTCGACGGCGTCCTGCGCCACCGCGGTGAAGCCCTGGCGGTCGCAGGTCTGTGTGGTCTCGCCGGTCGTCTCGGTCACGGTCGTCTCGCTGACCGTTGTCTCGGAGGGCGTGATCTCGGCGACCGTCGTCTCCGACACGGTCGTCTCGGCGACCGTCGTCTCCGACATGGTCGTCTCGGCGACCGTCGTGTCAGAAACCGTCGTCTCGGACTTGGCGTCGGTCACGGTGATCTCGCCACCGCTCCCTGTCGCCTTGTCGTTGCAAGCAGCCCCGACGAAGGCGGTGGAAAGCGACGCGAGCACGAAGACCAAGCGCAGAAGGTTCATGACAGCTCCAGAAACCGAGGAACGCCAACGGCGCGAGAGCATCCCACGCAGGGCCCCAGCCTGGCAACTCCCCTCAAAGCGTGAGCGTTTTTCACAAACGGGGGCGACCATCGACATCGAGCAGGACCAGCCCACCGGCGCCGAACACCTTCTCGTCCGCCAGGACCTTCAGCGCGTCGAGCACGCTCGCCCCGCCCGCATCCTTGGCCGGTTTGGTGAGGTCGCCCACGACCAAGACCACGCCGCTTGCGCTCATCAGAAAGGCGCTGGCCGCCTTCTCGACCGCGGCGGCCTCGACGGCGCCGAGGCGGGTCTGATAGCCGTCGTACCAATCGAGCGGCAGCGCGAAGAACGCCAGCGAGCGCAGCGCCTCGAGCCGGTCGCTCGCCGTGGCGAAGCGCGCCGGCAACGCGAGTAGCGCGCCGTCACGCTCGCGATGCAGCTCCTCACCGCTCGGCGCGGTCGTCCGCATCGTCTTGGTCTCATTGGCGATTTCGCGCAGCGCCAGCGCCGTCGTCGACGTCTCCACCGACGCGCTCACGGACCAATGGCTCCCGCCCCGTCGATACGAGAATCCCCCGCGGCAGCCGTAAGCGTACCCGTGGGCCTCGCGCAGGTTCATGTTCAGGCGGCTCGAAAAGCTCCCGCCGAAGATCATCGCCATCAGGTAGGTCGCCTCGTAGTCCTCGGCCAGGCGCGACGGCCCGGGGTGTCCGACGAGCACCATCGACTGCACGGCGCCGTCGATCTGCACCGCGTAGATCGTCCCGCTCGGGGCCGGCGCCGGCGAGAGCGTGCGTGCCTTGGGCGCCGCACCGGTCCAGCGTCCGAGGCGTGCTTCGAGCGCCTCGGTCAGCGACGCGCGCGTCACCTTGCCCGCCACCCAGAGCCGCGCCCCCGCGGGCTTCAGCTGAGCGACCCACGCCTTGCAATCGGCCAGCGTGATCGCCGCGAGGTGCTCGTCGACGAGGATCGATCCATAAGGGTGGTCCTTGCCCCAGACGAGCGCGCCGAAGAGCCGACCCGCGACGCCATTCGCGGTCGCGCGGCTCTGCGAGAGCGCCGCCTTGCGATCCGCGATGATGCGATCGAAGTCCAGCTTGCGCATGCCGGGGGAGGCGAGAAGCTCCGCGAGAAGATCCAGCGCGGGCCCGAGCTCGCTCACCAATGAACTCACGTTGATGCTCGAGGTCTCCGTCCCGGCCGGCGAGGAGATCCCGATCGCGTGGTCGGCCAACGCTTCGGACCAGGCGATCTTGTCGAGGCGCTCCGTTCCCTCGGAGAAGAGATCGAAACACACCGACGCGAGGCCGATCTTGTCGGCTGGGTCGTCGACCGTCCCGACGTCGAAATCGAAGCTCATCGACACGGTCGGCAGCGCCGTCGACGGGACCAGGAACACCTCGAGTCCGTTGGCCAGGGTGAAGCGCTCGACCGACGGTGTCTTCACCGCCGCCATCGCGCGCGGCGTCGGGCGCACGCTTCGGAAGTCCTCCGCCGTCACCACCTCGGCTGGCGTCGCGTCCTCGGCCTGCTCGTTTGCGTCCGCGGCAGCGGTCGCGTTCCCCGCATCGGCGGCGGCATCCTGCTCGGCGCCCATGGCCTGGGTCGCCTGCGTTGCCGGCCTCGAAAGGCCGCCCACCGGGCCCGCATCGGGCTTGTTCACCTTGCCGCCACACGCCGCGGCGCCGAGCGCGGACCACACCAAGAGGATCGTCGTCTTCATTTCGGTGCTCCTGGCGCCGGCGCAGCCGGGACCGTCACGACCTCGACATACGGTTTCGCAAGCCACTTCTTGGCCCCCGCGAGCACCGCGTCGCGCGTCACGGCGCGAAACTTGGCGAGATAGGTCGGCGCGTAGCCCGGATCACCCGCGTAGTGATTGAAGTGCTGCAAGAGATCCGCGCGCGCCGCGAGATCCTCGAGCCCCCACACGAACTGCGACTCCGTATTGACGAGGACGCGCTTGAGCTCGGCCTCGCTCAGCGGCTCCTTCAGGATGCGCGCGACCTCCTCGTCGATGATCTTCGCGACCTTGGCGCGGCTCGCACCCGGCTTGAGCGTCGCCGAGATGACGATCTTGCCGTTGTAGGTCGCGGCGTCGAGCATCGCGCTGACCGAGCTGCAGAGCGGATTTTGGATGACGAGCCGCTTCGAGAGGCGCCCCCACGCGTCGGCCCCCAACACCTCGAGCAGCACCTCGAGCGGGTAGCTGTCGTCGGACAGCATCGCCGGACCGGCGTAGGTGCGCTGGATCCGCACGAGTTTGGCAAATCCGTCTGGCACATCCAGCGTGGTCTTCTTGGCAATCGCGGGATCCGCGACCGGCACCTTCGCAGGGCGGGGCGCGGCCTTGCCGTCAGCCATCCCGAGACCGCCGAACCACTTCGCCACCAGCGCCTTCATGTCGGCTGGATCGAAGTCGCCTGCGACCATCAGGGTCGCATTGGCGGGCACATACCATTTCACGAAGAAGCCGCGCACGTCGTCGATGCTGGCCTGCTCGAGGTCCTCATGACGCCCGATCGTCATATAGCGGTAGGGGTGTCCCTCGGGATACAGCGCCGCGGCGATGGCGAAGCGCGCTTTGGCGTACGGTACGTTGTCATAGCGCTGACGCCGCTCGTTGCGTACGACGTCGACCTGATTCTTGAAGCTCGCCTCGGTCAGCGCAGCGAGCAGGAACCCCATCCGGTCACTCTCGAGCCAGAGGGCGGTCTCGACTTGATGGGCCGGAATCGTCTCGTAGTAGTTCGTGCGGTCGCTGTTGGTCGTGCCGTTGACGTCGCTCGCGCCCGCAGCCTGCAAGGTCGGGAAGTGCACGTCGTTCCCGGTGTGCTTGGTCCCCTGGAACATCATGTGCTCGAACAAATGCGCGAAGCCGCTCTTGCCGGGGACCTCGTCGCCGCTGCCGACGTGGTACCAGACATTGACGGTGACCAGCGGTGCCGTCGGGTCGCGATGCAGGATGACCTCGAGGCCGTTGTCGAGCGTGTACTTCTCGAACGGCAGCTCGAGCTCGCCCGGCTTCGGCGTGCTCGTCGCGGGTGCCGCAGGCGGGTCCGCGGGTCCCTCGGCGCGCGCAACAACCGTTGCACCCGCGAGCAAGGATAGTAGCAGCGACGCACGCAGCGCCGCCCGGAAGGCATGTGTGAGCATCGTGACCTCGCCTCGTTCGACCACCGCGATGTCCCACAATGCGCGGGCGGCCGCAAGGGTCGCAGGTATTCAGCGCACGCGCGGCGCCACGAGCACGAAGAAGGAGGGCAACGTCGGTCCCCGCGACTGGGCGTTGCCCCAGCTCGAGCCTGCGAACACGAAGTCGTCGTGCCCGTCGGCCCAGACGGCGCGGATCTCGATGTCCTCGGAACCGAGGTGTCCGGTCTCGCGGCGCAGATCGACGTCCGCCTCGATGCTCTCGGTGCCGGCGCGGACGCGAAGAACGTGGCCGGCTTCGGTGCCGATGATCCAATCGGCGTCGGCGTCGGCCGTGCGCGCCACGACCGCATTGGTCCAGGGCAGCGCCAGCTGTGGACGTGCCACGAGCGTGACGGGATCGAAGGGATCCACGCCGCGCCCGCAGCATCCCGCCACGAACTCGACGAGCGTGCCCGGCAACCGCGCGAGCGCGGGAAAATCGTGCGCGCGATGGTAGCTCGCGGGCCATCCGAGGGCGCCGACGCGTGCGCCGGTGGTCCGTGCATAGACGCCGGTGCGACCGTCTTCGCCGCCCTCGAAAGGCCCTTCGAAGGTGCGCAACACCGCGAGTGTGGCCGGCTCGATCTCGTAACCCCAGTCGCTCTCGTTGAGGCGCGCGAGGTACACATGGTCGGCATCGACGACGATGTGCGCCGAGCCCCCCCGAGAAAGAGCGCCCCGGCGTCGACGGCGAGATCCCCGATGCCGTACGGCACGACGTCGAGTGTTACGAAGGTGAGCGGCGTCGTCTTCTCGTAGACCGAGAGCGTGCCCTTGCGCGACGCGACGTATAGGCGATTCGCGTCGCCACGCACGGCGCTGAGCGCGACGTCGGAGATGGCGAGGCTTTGGAGCTCGGCAAAATCGGAGGCCGCGTCGCGCGCGAGGACGTGCAGGCGCCCGGAGTACCCGGCGAGATAGATGCGCGTCGCGTCGGCCCAGAGGACGCTCGGGACCAGGAAGTTGTCCTCGAAGTGGTCCTTGGCGAACACGAAGCGGAGGCTTGGCTCGGGGGGCCCGACGTCCGTCTCGGTCTCGGTCTCGACCTCGGTCTCGGTCTCGACCTCGGATTCGGACTCGGACTCGGACGCGACCTCGGTCTCGGTCTCGACCTCGGATTCGGATTCGGACTCGGACGCGACCTCGGACTCGGCCTCGGACTCGGACGCGGCCTCGGACTCGACCTCGGACTCGGCGCCGACCTGATCCCCCGCGCACGCCGCGAGCACCCCGACCACGCCCACCCACGCCCGCCCGCCCCGCATCGAACCACCCTTCATGCGCGCGGTGATGCGTGACTTGTCCGCGCGAACGTCCCCGGCGCGCCCTCGTCCCGCGGCCCCGGCCAGCGTACGCTCGCAAGGCGCTCCGGCGTCCCGATGTCCGACCAGCCGGCGCTTGGCGGCAGCGGGACGATGCGCAATTGCTCAGCCATTCGCTCGAGCACATCGCGCGAGAAGTTCGAGCTGGGGAGCAGATCGAACGTGACCTCCAGCAAACTCGGCTCGCGGTGCGTCGCCAGAATCCCCTCGAAATACGCCGGCGCCCAACGCTGAAACGCGTGCTCGAGCGTCGCCGCCCTGGCCGCGAAGACGAACGTGTTCAGAAGAGCGCCCGCCGCCCGCAGCCGCGGGATCTCGTCGCCGAGAGGCTTCTCCCGAAAGCTCGCGACCGGCGGCCACTTCTCCGTATCGGACCCGGGAGACCCGGCGGGCGCGGCCCCGGAACGCGGCGCCGGCACGAGCCAGCCATAGTCGGCATCGAGGCCGGACGGCTCGGCCGCGAGCAGCGCGATCGCGTCCTCGTGACTCGCCACGACTTCGAGCGCATGCTCCACCGCCAACGCGAACGCAGCCTCGTCCGCGACCGCATGATCGGTGGGCATCACGATGACCGTCGCCGCCGGGTCGAGCGCGCGGATGTGCAGAAGTGGCAGGAGCAGCCCCGGCGTCGTGTCGCGATTGCGCGGTTGCTCGAGATGACACACGCGCGGGTGGCGCGTCATGATCGGGCAGGCGTCGCGCCGGTGCTGCCGCGTCGTGATGACCACGATGCGGCGATCCGGCGCGAAGCGGCGCGCCCGAAAGAGCGTGAGCTCGAGCAGGGTGCCGCCCCCGAAATCACAGAACTGCTTGGGACGCGCATAGCCATAGCGGCGTAGCGACTCATCCGCCAAGCGCGTCCCCGCGCCACCGGCCAAGAGAATGACCCAGTTCATGCGAGCCTCCGACGGCATGCCGTGGCTTCGCGTCGACGCGCGCACCGTCCGTGGGCGAAGTCCACGAACGCTTCGCATCGGCGCATCCAAGATCAGGCAGGGGTTCCTGCACGTTCCTCGATGAACGTCACGCTACACGCTAAGCGTTGCGACGTCCCCGAAGAAGTCACTTTCGCCGCGCGAATCGCGATTCCTTGGGTTCGGCACACGCGCGCCGCGCCCGTTTCTTGAGAATCACCATGTTTCGACGGGATAGCGGGGATACCCGCACCGCTCGCGCGCGCGCCCGACCACCTCGCGCGCCACCGCCCGTGCCTTGCGGGCTCCCGTCTGGAGGATATCTTCGAGCTGCGGCAGGTCTGCCATGAGCTGATCGTAGCGCTCGCGCGCAGGTCCGAGATGCGACTCCAATGCCTCGAAGAGTGCCAATTTCGCGTGACCGTAGCCGAAATTGCCAGCGCGATATTTGGCTTTCAGATCCGCGAGCTGTTCCGGAGTCGCGAAGTGCTTGTAGAGCGCCACGACGTTGCAGGTCTCCGGATCTTTGGGCGCCTCGAGTGGCGTCGAGTCCGTGACGATCTGCATCACGCGCTGCTTGAGGCGCTTGGTCGGCATGAAGATGTCGATGCCATTGTCATACGATTTCGACATCTTGCGACCGTCGATCCCAGGGATGGTCATCACGTCTTCGCGCACGAGCGCCTCGGGGACCACGAGCGTCTCGCCGAAGTGGAAGTTGAAGCGCATCGCCATGTCGCGCGCCATTTCGATGTGCTGGATCTGGTCCTTGCCGACCGGCACCACATTCGAATCGTAGGCGAGAATGTCGGCGGCCATCAGGACCGGGTAGGCGAAGAGGCCGTGCAGCGCGCGACCGGCCTCGCCCGCGTCCTTCACAGCCTTGTAGGCGTGTCCGCGCTCGAGCTCGCCCATCGTGACGACGCACGAGAGGAGCCAGCTCAGCTCGGTGACCTCGGGCACATCGGACTGCCGGAAGAACGCCGCCCGTGCCGGGTCGAGCCCGAGCGCAAGGAAGGTCGCCGCGATCTCGTAGGTCTGACGGCGCATCGCGACCGGGTCGCGCTCGGAGGTGAGCGCGTGGTAGTCGGCCACGAAGTAGTACGGGTCGTGCGTCTCCTGCAGCTGGATCGCCGGACGGATCATCCCGAGGTAATTGCCGAGGTGCGGCGAGCCGGTCGACTTGATGCCGGACAGCGAACGACGACGCTGGGGAACGGGAGGCGAGGGCAGGGGGGCGGTCATAGATGGCTCCGCGACGGGAAGCGGAGCATATGCCGCGCGCGGGCGCAAAGGGCAAGCGCTTGCGTTGAGCGGGCGGCCCGCGCACTGTCGGCGGCATGACGCGAATGGGACGCAGGTGGGGTGTGGCGTGGGGCGTGCTCGGGTGCATCGCGGCGTGCGCGGGCGACGGGAGTGGCGTGGACGCGGTGGGGCCGGATGTGCCCGATTTGGCCGATGCGCCCGATGCGAACGACGCCCCCGATTCGTCCGACGCGCCCGACGCGTCTGATCCGATGGGCGAGGTCGGCGAGGTCGACGTCGCCGACGCAGACGAGAGCGATTCCGGCACGGGGCCCGACACGCGCGACGGCTGGAGCTGCGTGCTCGACGCCGACGCGCCCGAGGCCGGCCCCACACCCTTTGCCGAGTGGCTGGGATGCGCGAGCGACTTCGCCGCGCTCGCCGCGCCACCGCTCGACGCCGCCCTGGCCGGCGCCCGCTCGCTCAAGACGGTCATCGATCGCGCCGACGACGCTCACCTCTACTTCACGAATGTGACACTCTTTCCGGTGCACTACGATTTCTGCCGCACGTATCTCTCGGGTCGCGGTCTGCCGCCGGTGCCCGATCTCGGCAGCTTCAACGCCAGCGAATACTACGCGCCGCAGCGCCGTTTTCTCCTCGGCGCGCTCACCTTCTATGAAGGTGCCAACGCGTGGGTCTACGAGCTGGCGCCCTACGACACGGCCAGTAGCGCCATGATCACGAGCGCATTTCAAGCGCTCCGGACGCATGCCTACATCGGCGCCGAGCTCGCGTTCCATCCGACCTCGAGTGCCATCGAGGCCCGCGCCGCCGAGCTCGCGCCCGACATTCCGGTCGTCACGACGAGCGCCCTGGTCGAGGCGACCCGCTACCAGCCGCTCGTCCTCGGCGCGACCACCGGCCGCCTGCGCTTCATCGCTGCGAGCACGCTGACCCCCGCCGAGGTCGGGCCGCGCGACGTGGTCGTCCTCGACGCCGTGCCCGATGCGCCCGAGCGGATGGGGATCGCCGCCGCCAGCATCACGAGCGCACGTCAGGCGCCCGCGGGACCTTTGAACGCGCGCGCCATGGACCGCCGAGCGCCGAACCTGACGCTCGTCGGCGCCTGGGACGACGCGGCGCTACGCGCGCTCGACGGCCAGTGAGTCGCGCTCGAGGTGGGCGCGTTCGACTGGCAGATCCACGCCATCACCGAGGCCGAGGCGAGCGCCTGGTGGACCGAGCATCCGCAGCCCACCGTCCAGATACCGGCGAAGGATACGACCCGCGTCCAGCTCGTGGCGCTCAGCGCGCTCCTTCCCACCGGCGCACTCGCGCATGCGTTCGAGGTCACCATTCCCGCCTACGGGGCCACTGCGAGCCACCTCGCCGCGATGTTGCGCATTGGCGCCAACGCGCCGGCGACCGACGGTCTCGCCGTTCCGATCCATTGGTACGAGCGACACCTCGCGTCGAACGGGCTCGACACAGAGCTCGCCGCCCTCCTCGCAGACTCCGAGGTCGTGAGCGATCCGTTGGTTCGGAGCGCCCGCCTCGAGGCGTTCCGGGGCGCGCTGGTCGCCGCACCGCTCGACGCCGACTTCGTGGCTGCGCTCGCGAGCGCGCTCGCGACGTTTCCGTCCGGATCGCTCCAGGTCGCATCGAGCACGAACGCGGAGGCTCTGCGCGGCTTCGTCGGCGCCGCTCTCGCGGTCACACGCACGACCGATCCCGACGACCCCGCGCGCTCGCTGGAGCTCACGATCAAATCGGTCTGGGCCAGCGCCTGGTCTCTCGCCGCCTTCGACGAACGCGCCTACCGAGGTATCGCCCAAGCCGAGGTCGGCATGGGACTCGTCCTCACGCCGGCCCCCGCTGCGCCAGCCGCCAACGGCCTCGCGATCTCCGCGAACGTCTATGACCTGGAGGGTCTCGAGCCGGCGTTCGTCGTCGACGCCCAGACGGGCGCCGCCTCGGTTGCAGCGCCCGCGCCGGGCGTGAGCCACGATCGCATCCTCTATTACTGGTACTACCCGGGTCAGCCGCAGCTGTTTCTTGCGCGCTCCAGCCTCGTTGCGCCGGGGGCGCCGGTCCTGACGAACACCCAGGCGTACCAGCTCGGGCGCGCGCTCGACGCCATCCACACCCTGTTCGCCCCCGTTCATCAAGCGGCCCAGACCTTCTACGGCCTCGAGGTCGGGTTCGCTTTCACCGGCCCGCCGGGCGAGACACCCGGGCTTGTCATCACGTCGGCGCGGCCGTATCCGGGATGGGGCCCCTGACCGTCGAGGACGCGATGCGATACCTTCATACGATGCTGCGTGTTCGCGAACTCGATCGCGCGTTGGCGTTCTTCGTCGGCGCGCTCGGCCTGCGCGAGACCCGTCGGCGCGAGAGCCCGCAAGGGCGCTTCACGCTCGTCTTTCTGGGCAGTGGCGCCGACGGGGACGGCGCCGAGATCGAGCTCACCCACAACTGGGATGAGCGCGAGCCCTATCCGACGGGGCGCTTCTTCGGCCATCTCGCGTACGAAGTCGGCGACATCTACGCCACGTGCGCGCGCCTTCGCGATGCGGGCATCACCATCCATCGGCCGCCGCGCGATGGGCGCATGGCCTTCGTCAAGTCGCCCGACGGACACTCGGTCGAGCTGCTCCAGGCCGGCCAAGCGCTCGCGCCCGCCGAGCCCTGGGCTTCCGCGCCGAACATCGGCGACTGGTGACGTCACTTGCAAGTTGCTGCATCCGACTTGGTGGCCTACGACGTCGTCTTTTACGCCAGCAACGCGATCGCGCTCGCAGGTTGGGTCCTGCTGATCGCCTTGCCGCAAACGCGCGCAGCCACATGGGTCCGGCAGACGATGGCGCCGTCGATCGCCATCGCGACGCTTTACGCGGGGCTCGTCATTGCGACCTTCATCGGAGGCGGCAGTGACGGCGACTTCTTCACGCTGGACGGTGTGAAGCGCCTGTTCGACGATCGCGGAGTCCTCACGGCGGCATGGATCCACTACCTCGCGTTCGATCTCGCGATCGGCTGCTGGATGTCGCGGCGCGCGCGCGAGCTCGAACTCGCCCATCGCTGGCTCGTGCCGTGCCTCGGCCTCACGCTCTGGCTCGGTCCGGTCGGGTTCCTGCTCTTCGCGGTCCTCGGGCGCAAGGTTCGCCTCAACGCGTGAAGATCGCCGCCCCATGGGGCGCGACGGTGATGCTCGTGACCGAGGTGGTGCCGAGCGATCCGGGGCTCGTGCCGTCAGCGGGGATCGGGCCGCCGCCCGTCGGGGTCACGCGCAACGCGGCGCTCGCGAACGTGGTCGTGATCGGGTCATCGCTCGGGTTCACGAGCACGAAACCGTGCTCGAAGTCCCGTCGGAACAGGCCGTCGTCGGTCCTTAGCTCGTCCACGCTGGCCGCGGTCGTCGTCGCGGCGCCAAGATCGAGCCCCCACTCCGGGTACCACTCGAACGGGTCGCCTGCGAAGTAGTCGAGGTATGTCTTGGGTCCGCGCACCAGCAGATAGTTCGCCAGATAGAAGAGGCGGGTCGCGACATCGCTGGCACTCTCGAGGTAATTTTGCAGGATCACGATCTTGCCCGCGTTCGTGAGCACGAGCAGCTGATCGGTCGAGTGCTCCCAGTCGGCGGGGAGAAAGTCGGTCCCGGCAAAACCCTCGATGAACGCGCCCTGAGTGCGCGTGAAGTCGGTTCGATCCCAGCTCGTGATGAAGGCGCCCGTGTTCGGGATGAGCGGTACGCCCTCGGCCGCCATCCCGGCGTCCAGGGCGGCGATCCACGACTCCCAGACCTGGCAGTACGTCTGGCCACCCCATTCGGCAATCGGGGTGTCGCGAACGCCGGTGCCGTCGAAGCGCGGCTCGCGCGGGCTCTGCGCTTCCCAGTTCAGCAGATCGGGCGAGGCCGAGTCTGCGAAGACAGCGTCGTAGTCGCCGGCTGCGACCTGCGCGAGCATGGAGCTCTGCCAATAGTTGGCAAATTCAGGATTTGCCAGGTTCATGAGGAGTTTGCCATCGTCGATCGCCGCGACGCGTTGGCCCGCGGCGTTGTGCCAGAACCAGGACTCGTGTGCCGTGACCGACTCGAAGTCGTTGCCCCAGGTCGCGCCGTCGAGGATGAAGGCCACGTTCGGGGCAGACTGCCAGATCGCCAGGTGGTAGTGGAGCACCAGGAAGTCGGGCGCCAAGGCGCGCAGCGGCTCGATCTGATCGGTGGTCAGCTTCTGGGTTCCGACGAAGTGCTGAACGGCGAAGCGCCGCTGGGCTTCGGTCAGCGAGTTCGGGAATTGGTCGGCGAGGATGCGGATCGCCGCCGAGCTGTCCGGGAAGGGACGGCGGGTTGGCGAAGCGGTGGTCTCGCTGGTGTCGGTCGAGGTCGCGTCCGAGGTCGCGTCCGAGGTCGCGTCCGAGGTCGCGTCCGAGGTCGAGTCCGAGGTCGAGTCCGAGGTCGAGTCCGAGGTCGAGTCCGAGGTCGCGTCCGAGGTCGAGTCCGAGGTCGAGTCCGAGGTCGAGTCCGAGGTCGAGTCCGATCCCGTCGTGGCGTCCGCGCCACAACCGACAAGCCCGAGCACGTACACCCACGCGATGCGTCGCATGTCCCCTCCGCGGGGGTCGTGCCCCCTGACACCCTGTTCGTCCACGCCGGTTGCTGCTATGCCGGAGGCTCGTCGGAGGCCCACGGCCCGCCCGACCGCACCGTCCACATCCGCGAGCAGGATCCGAAAATGACCGACGAGTCGAACAAAGACAAGGCCAAGGTGCCCGGCACCTACCGTGCGTTCGTGGCGCGCTATCCCGAGCTCGGTTCGGCCCACGACGAGGTTGCGCGCACCGTCGCGGCCGCGGGTCCGCTCGACGCGAAGACGCTGGCGCTCATCAAGATCGGCATCGGCCTCGGCGCCGGTCTCGAGTCCGCCGTCAAGAGCCACGTCCGCCGGGCGCTCTCCGAGCACGGCGCCACGCAGGCCGAGGTCGAGCAAGCGGTCCTCCTCGGCATGAACACCTGCGGCTTTCCGCGCACCGTCGCGGCCTGGTCCTGGGTGCAGCAGATCGTTCGCGAGCTGAGTTGACGTCTCCCACGCCTCACGGCAGGGGCGGCGTCCCGTTCGTCGCATAGGGATCGATGATCGTCGGGGCGCTCGGGGTCGCGAGCCAGGTCGTCAGGAAGTGCTCGACCTGCCCCACCGCCTCGATGCCCGAGAAGACCCCCGAGTGCGTCGCGACGCGCGGGGAGCCACCGGGGCTCGACGATACCCGGTCGAATTCGAAGAGCCCTGCCGTGATCGTGCCGTTCACGTTCGTTTGAATCGGGGCCGTGCCACTCGCGGCCAGCGGCTCGATCGGTCGAATGATCGGCGGAACCTGCGGTGCGATCGCCACCGCGCGCGCGAGCGATCGCGTCGCGACATTCGGGACGGTGCTGTCATCGATCACCATCTGCATGAGCAGGTGTGGAGGGTCGCGGTCGTCGATCCGATCCCGCAGGATGTGCGGCGCCCAGTTCACCGGATCGCCCGCGTCCACCAGCGTCTGGCCGACGACCGCCATCCACGCTACCGCCCCGTCGCCGCCGCCGATCCCGGCCAGGATGTCCTTGAAGGTCGAGAAGTTGGGCGCATCGGTGATGATCGAGAGGACGCGCGCACCCGGCACCGACAGGACCGCGAGGCGCACGTCGCGCGAGAGCGCCGCCAGGTCCGTCCCCATGATGCCACCGAGGCTGATGCCCCAATAGACCGTGCGGTCGAGATCCAGATCGGCCTGGCCGTCACCATCGACATCTGCATGCGTGCGCAAGAGTGCAATCGCTTGGAGCTTGTCGAAGACGGCTTGGCGGACGTTCTCGCGGAAGGTGAAGCCGTGGATGGTGAACGCCGCGACGTCGATGCCGAGGAGATCGAGGAAGTCGGCGTTCGGCTCGTGGCGGGCGGTCGGGTGATCGCCGTGGCGCGGCGCCGGGAGGGCCACGGTTGCGAAACCGAGGGGTCCCACGATGCGCGCGATCGACGCGGCGTCGTCGGCCTTGCCGCCTAGGCCGTGGCCGAAGACGAGGACGGGTGCCGCGGTCGCGAGCGGGGCAGTCGAGGGGAGCCAGACCCGCAGTGGGAGCTCGTAGGGCGTCGGCGCCTTCGGGTCGCCCAGGTAGCCCTCGTTGCGATAGTCGAATGCCATGAAAGTGCCATGGCACTTTCGCTGGGACGACTCCGGCGCGCAGGTCGGCGCGGTCTTCCAGTCGAAGCTGCGCGCGGCGATGTCGGCCCGATTCGAGAGCGTGATCTCGGTGATCGCCTGCGTCGTGAAGACGCTGAGCGCCGAGACCGCGTCGGAAGCCAGGCCCGTCTTCGCGAGCAGCGACTGGACGCGCGACGCCAGTCGGCGCACCTCGGGCGCGGCCGTCGCGTCATTCGCGAGGAGCGCCCGGAGCGGCGCCGACGGCGACACGCACGCGCCGTCGGCGGCGAGGTGCGCGGTGGTCATGACGACGGCGTGGAGCGCTTTTTCGCGGAGCGGGCGCATGGGCCAGAGGATGATCGTCGTGCCGTCGTCGATGACCTCGCTCTCGAAGGCGACGCGCTCGGGCGGGTCCTGGCTGAGGTCGTAGAAGCGCAGATCGTCGGCGCTCACGGAGGCCGCGGCGCCGCTCGGGACGGGCCCAACCGGTCGGTCGAAGTGGAGGATGACGCCGGCGCTGGTGCCAAAACCATCGAGCTGGTCGAGTTGGCGCCAGAGGGGCTTGAACGGCTCGGGCTCGGTGGCGAGCCAGGCCGGCGCCGCGCCGAGGTCAACGCGCAAGCCGGTGAGCGAGGTGGCGTCGTCGCGCGTGACGGCGTCGTCGGGGAACGCGGCGAGTTTCGTGGCAGCTGCGGTCGGGTCCCACGCGAAGTGGGTCGTGCCTTCGCAGAAGGCGTAGACCGTGGGCGTCTCGGGGAGCGTCTCGACGGGCGTGGTGTCGGGCGGCGGCGCGCTGTCCGCCACCGTGGTGTCGCTAGCGAGATCGTCGGCGTGCGACGTATCTCCGGCGGGGACGGAGCCGACGTCGTTATCGCAGGCGGATGTGACGAGGAGCGCCGCGAGAGACGGGCCGAACCACGACGAGCGTCGGAAGGTGTGCTGCATGAGGGTCTCCGCGGTCCGAGGGCGCGGACGATAGCGCAGAGCAGGTGTCACGGCCATCGCGGGCGACCGTCCGGGCGCGATTTCGTTCGCAGCCAGGTCACGTGTCTGACGGTCCACACGCGCCTGTCGTCGCCGCGCGGACGGAGATGGATATGAAACGCATCCTGTGGTCGCTTCTGATCGGATGGTTCCCGGCGGTGCCGGTGGCGGGATGTGGGCACGAGGCCACGATGGGATTCGGACCCGAGACCGAGTCCGAGACCGAGTCCGAGACCGAGTCCGAGATCGAGTCCGAGATCGAGACCGAGGTCGAGACCGAGGTCGAGGCCGAGACGGACACCGGAACCCCCTCCGACCCCATCGTCCGCGCCTTCCCAGGCGCCGAGGGCTTCGGCCGCGACGCGACCGGCGGCCGCGGCGGCACGATCTGCGCTGTGACCTCGCTCGCGTCGTCGGGCCCCGGCACGCTCCGCGCCTGCCTCCAGTCCCCCGGCGCGCGCGTCGTCGTCTTCCGCGTGAGCGGCGTCATCGACGCCCACGACGACCCTATCGAGATCCCGCACGGCGACGTCACCATCGCCGGCCAGACCTCCCCCGGTGGCATCACCCTCCTCGGCGGTCTCCTCTGCGACAACGTCTACGATGCCGACGCCCTCGACTGTGCCAACGTCGTCATGCGCCATCTGCGCCTACGCGCGGGCAATCCCGACGGCCTCCGCCTCGGCGGCAGCCACGATGTGATCATCGATCACATGTCGATCGGCGGCGCCAACGACGAGTCGATCGAGCTCACCCGTTCCCACGATATCACGATCCAGAACACGCTCATCGCCGAGCCCATTGGCGACCACTACCAATGGGGCGGCGTCCTCATCAATTACTCGACGACCGCCATGCCCCAGGACCGCATGACCCTCCACCACAACCTCTGGAATGGCGTCTTCGGCCGCCTTCCCGAGATCAGCTGCGAGGAGAACGGCGACGCCCCCGGCTCGAACTGCGCCGGCCACACGACCCACCTCGAGCTCACCTCGAACCTCTTCTTCGATGTCGCGATGCCCACCTGGTACAACCGCTGCGTCGGCAACAACGCCGGTAACGACTGCCCCATCGCCGCCGACAACTTCAAGGTCGCCCTCAACTGGGCCGACAACTATTCGCTGCGCCGCACCGGCGTCGACACGCCGATGCTCACGAATGATATCGCCCTCGCCGCCAATCGCATCTTCTACGCCGGCAATCGCGTCCGCAACGGCGTCGACGAGTCCACCTCCACTGTCGCGACCGCCAGTATCGGCGCGCGCCACGACTTTCCGCCCGTCACCGCCACGGCGGCCGCCGCGCTCGTTGCGCATATGAAAGCGAACGTCGGCGCCTTCCCGCGCGACCCGATGGACCGCCGTCTCATCGCGTACCTCGACGGCACGGTCGACCAGCGCCCGGCCGCCTGGCAGGGCGAGAGCGGCCTCGACCGCGGCGACCAGCGCCTGACCGATCCCAACCCTCCGTTGCCCCCTGCCGACACCGACGGCGACGGCCTGCCGGACGCCTGGGAGAGCGCGCACGGGCTCGACCCCCAGACCCCCGCGCCCTGGGCCACGACCCTCGCCGACGCCGGTGGTCGCGGCGTCGCCGACTGCACGCCCGGCTATACGGACCTGGATTGCTACCTCGCCTGGCTGTCGCGCGAGCGCACGGAAGGCCGCTGAGCGCGCCAGTTGGACAGAACCGCGTCGCGCCACGAAGATCCCATCATCCCGGAGGAACTCCCATGCGCATCCGTCCGCACGTCCATGTCGCACTCGTCCTCGCCACCGCCTCGTCGGCCGCGTTCACCCTCGGGGCCTGCCCGCCCGAGGACACCGGCGACGGCACGACCGATCCGACCTCCGACCCCACGCGCCCGCCCGACGCCACCGCCCAGGACACGAGCGACGACACCACACCGCCCGACGACACCACGCCGCCCGACGACACGACCCCCATCGACACGACCGGCGGCACCGCGCCCGCCGACAACGTCGCCTTCACCGGCACGTTCCCGGGCGACCTCGGCGGCTACCGTGAGGTCACGCTGACGCTCGGCGGCGCCGCGCGCACTGTCGGCCTCTATCGCCCCGCCAACGCCCCCGCCCATCCGGCTCTCTTCGTCGCATTCCACGGCACCGGCGGCGACCCAAGCAACTTCCTCGACGAGGCCGGCCTTCGCGGCTTTGCCGATCGGAGCGGCGTCGTCATCGCCGCTCCCCAAGCGCTCGAGCGCAACGGCGGCCAAGGCGAGCCCGGCGACCCCGACCACTATGCCGGTGGCGACGGCTTCTACGGCACGAGCTGGAACATGACGACCGGTGACGCCACCACGAACAACGATCTCTTGCTCGTACGTGCAATCATCCAAGCCGCGCGCAACGCCTGGGGTGCCGACTCCGATCACGTCTACGCGCTCGGCCACTCCAACGGCGCCTTCTTCTCGTACCACGCCGCCATGGCCCTTCGCGACCGCATCGCCGGCTTCGCCGAGAACGCCGGCGGCGCCATTCGCTGCGCCCACCGCGACGCCAGCGGCGCGCAGTTCGTCGGCACCGGCACCACCTGCGCGGCGCTCGCCACCCAAGCCGGCTACCCGACCTGCGACGGCCCGCTCAAGCCCATCGCGCCCCCGAGCGGTCGCGTCCCCTGGGGCTTCCTCGCGCACCACAACGACGACGACATCGTGTCGGTCGCCTGGACCTGCACGCTCGCGAGCGCGCTCGGCGCCCGCGCCCAGACCTACCTCAAGGGGCGCGACGACAACTCCTGGGGCCACTCGGTCGTCGACGGGTTCGCCGACCGCGCGTGGGCCTACCTCTCGCAGCGCAGCCGCACCGACTGACGCGGCGTCAGGCATGTTCCCTGCTCAGTCGCCGCCCCGGGCGTTCGGCTGATAACTCGTGGGGACAGGGGGCTGAGATGCGCGACATCGGACTTCTTCGGGGCACCGGTATTCGAGGGGCTGGCTTCTGGTGTGTGGCGGTCGCTGGCGCGCTGGCGGGTTGCATCCCGGAGGATGCATCCACCCAGCAGACGGCGGAGGTGGCCGCGGTGGACCCAACGGCCGAGGCGGACGCGACGCTGGAGCCTTCCGCGGCCGATGTCGAAGGCGCGACGTCCGGCACCGCGACGTCAACGCCCGGCGACACCGTGTCGCCCGCAGACGACACCGCGCCAATGCCGGACACGGAGTCGACGTCGGACACCGCGCCTCCGATGGACGGCGCGACCACCGACGGCGGTCCGCTTCACAACCCGGACGGCGCGACCACCGACGGCGGTCCGCTTCACAACCCGGACGGCGCGACCACCGACGGCGGTCCGCTTCACAACCCGGACGGCGCG
>SXIE01000402.1 GCA_005772945.1 Pseudomonadota bacterium | reverse complement strand
CGACCAGCTGCGCTTCGAGCTCTGCGATCCGTTTCTCCGCGTCCACGCGCGACCGTACAGCACGGCGCGATCACGCTGTCGATCCCCCTGCTTGCAAGTGATCGAAACGATCCAGCTTTTCGGGGGCCTGAACGGATACTTCTGAGGCGCTCGAGGCCGCCGGCGAGACGGCCGTCTCGTTTGCGTTGCTCGAGGCTGGCCCGTTGGTCGCGGTTGGGTGGCGCGCTGGCGTGGTCGAGGAGCTTGCCCGACGCGAGCCCGACGCGAGCTGGAGTGCCGCACTCTTGCAGCTGCGCGCAAGCGTTGAGGAGGTGGCACCATGAGCGCATCGAAGACCCCCGCGCCCGTGAGGCTGACGCCCGAGGAGCGCGAGGCAAAGCAGCTCGCCGATCTCGAGCAGACCGCCCGGGAAGGCGGGTGGTCGCATGCCCAAGACGTCGCTCCGTGGGGCACCGGCCAAAACCGAGAAGGTGAGCAGTGCCTGCGCCGACTGGGCGCGACGTCGAAGGTGCGGATCGATTTTTCGCAGCCGACGTTCATCCGGGCGCAGGCCGCGAAGAGATCGCTCCGCGATCGCATGGCGGTACACGAGCGCCGGCTCCCGCCGGTGGTCGTCGACAACGTCGGGCTGTCGCTGGGGGCGCACGGCGGGCTTGTTCCGAGACTGCTACTCCGGGATCCCCGTCTCGTCGCGGCCGCCGTGCGAACGGGGGTGGCCCGGATTGTCGGCGGGGAGACGATCGAGGCGTTCGCGCTGCAGTTCATCATCGACTGGCCGGACCAGTTTGGCCGCCCTGCTGCGGCCCTTGAGGGGCGATGGGCATGCCCCGAGGACGCAACCCGGCCCGCGGCATTTGCCGGCGACGTCACGTGCGCGGCCTGGCCGTGGGGCTTGCCATACGCGCGGCACCTTCTCGCGCAGCGCGGCACGGCCGACGTGCTCGTGTACGTGACGCGCGATGCATTCGACGCGATTGCGTTGCTCGCCAACGGAGTCCCGGCCGTCGCTGTCGGGCCGCGCGAGCCGTCGCGGGAATTGGCCGCCGATCTGCGCGCCGCGCTCCCGGCGGGGGCGACGCTCCAGTTCGCTTTTGAGGTCGTCGACCGGCGGATGCGCGCGACCGCCGATGCGGCCGCGTGGACGTGGGCGCAGCTCGTAGCCGACGCGAGCCCGGCGCCCGTCCTGATTCTCGAATCGGGAAAATTGACGGACGCGGCCCTGGCAATCAGCGAGCGGTGGCACGAGTCGGAGCGCAGGCGGCGTGGCGATTGGTCGGGCGGCCTCGTCGGGCGCCGATGAACGAGATTGTTTCACTGATTCCGCCGGCCGTCGCCCGCGAACTCGGCGAGCTCGCGCAGGTCGTAGCAGACGATTGCCAACGGACGAGCGCCGAGGCGGTGTCACCATGACCCACTCGCAAGCGAAGCGCGGCGATGGGCGGCACGAGGTCGACGTCCGATGGTGCCCCAACACACGCGGCTATCGAGCCGCGCTGGTGGACGTCATCACTCCAAGCAATGACTGGCGGGCGCGCTTGGGCGAGCACGTCGGCGCTACGCCCGAAGCGGCCGTCGACGCGCTCTTCGACTACATGGCGTCGAGCTTTTCGGAGGCGACGCTCCCGTCCGAGCTGCCCCAGTTGCTCGCGCAAATGCGGGTAATCAAGGACGGCTGGCGCGCGGAGCCGACACCGTGGCACGCGTTCGGCCGGTTGGACGCCTGATGGCTTCGCAAGTCCATGCGGCAGTGCGCGCCGCGCTGTCCGTTGAGGTCGCGGCCGAGTGCCTCGGACTGAGCCCGCGGGCGCGCGGCGGGCACGTCGACTTTGCTTGCCCCGCGTGTGGCAAGCGGACGTCCGACAACAAGCCCGCGGCACGCGTCTTCGGCGAGCGGTGGAAGTGCGTTCGGTGCGAAGCCAAGGGCGACGTCATCGATCTGGTTCGGCTGGTCGAGGGTGGCGACAACGCCGGGGCCCTGCGGCGCGCGTGCGAGATGGCGCGTATCAATCCGGCCGACTACCGCGACCCCATTCCCGGCTGGAAACTGGCCGAGCGCGTGACGGCGCTGCGGGACGCGGATGAGCGCCGACGAGAGGCCGTGCGGCCGGCGCTCGCGTGCAGCGCGGAGCGGCTCGCGGACGACGCACTCGCCGCACGATTGCGCGCCCTGAACCTGGCGGCGTGGCACTACCTGACGTTGGCGCCGTGGCACCTGCGCGACGAGGGCGACGCTTATCGGGATGGCCCGACGGGAGACGATCGGCCGAGTGCGCGCGAGCACCTCGAGTACATCGCCGAAATGGTGGCGCCGCACAAGGTGCCGCGGCTCTATCCCGTCGACTTCCTGCGCGGCGCCGTGGACGACGTGCTCGCGCGGGCCGAGGTCGCTGCAGCGTACGTGCGCCGGCGACTCGGGCTCGGACCTGATGATGAGGTTCCCGAGGTCGTGCGTGAGCTCGTCGGCGTGTGCCCTGCTCAAGTGACCGGGCTCGAGGCGCTGCTGTACATCCACGGCGGGCCGGCACTCGTTCAAGCGGGCGTTGACGCCGGGATCCTGCGACACTGGGACGGCCGTCTCGTCGAGGCGTTCGCGGGCCGCATCATCTACATTTGGACCGATGCGCGCGGGCGCGCCGTGTACCTCACGGGGCGAGCTGTCGAGGTCATCGGCGACGACGGCGAGAAGCGTCTCGCGTTCCTCTCGGAGCGCGCACCGAAGGCGCTGGGCCTGCCCGTCTTCGACCCCGAGAGGCGTTGCGATCGCTTGGGTGTCCCGCGCGTCGAGGCGCCCTTCGGCATTCACCATGCACTGCGCGCCGCCGCGCAGGCGACTCACACGGTCATCGTCGAGGGCGAACTGGACGCGCTCGCCGAACTCATGACCGGGCCCGCCGTCGCGACGGGCGGTAGCGGCCGCATGGGCGGAGCACGATCGCTCCCGGCGCTTCGCGCTGCGATCGCGGACCTGAACCCGATCGTCCAGTTCGACTGCGACGACGATCCCGAGAAACGGAAAAACACCGATCAACGAGCACATGACCTTGCGCTCGCGATCGGCTGCCGGTGGCTCCCGGCAAGGAGATTCGCTCATGCGATCGATGAAGTCAGTTCTGCCGAAAGACTCCGCCGAAGTGCGTGAGCAGCTCGGACATCGTGCCATAGAAGGGCTGCGGCTCGAGAGGGAAAAGAACGCGGAGTGGCCGGTGCCGAATGCCGCCGCCGACGTCTCCGAGACGCCGCCGCCGCCGCCCTACCTGGACGCCGACGGCGTGCCGATCGAGCATGTCCCGCAGCACGAGGCGAGGACACTGCCGCCTCCGGGCTCGCCGCCGCCGGAGGCGATCACGTTCGCCGACTTCGTCGAACTCGACGAGCGCGCCGGCCTACCACCGTTCCCGATCGGCGCGCTGCCGGGCTGGGCGGCGGACTGGGCGATCGCGGCGGCGGAGGCCGAGCACGTCCCGCTCGACATCGCCGCGACGCTGGCGCTCGGCGCCATTTCAACGTGCGTCATGGGCAAGGCCAAGGTCGCGATCTGGATCGAACCTCTGAACCTCTACCTTCTTCTGATCGACCGCTCCGGCGCGAACAAGTCAGGCATCTACAAGGCCGCGATGCGACCTGTCGAAGCGTGCGTCGCCCGTGCGGCGCTTGAGGCTGACGGCGAGCTGGCGGTGTGGTCGGCGAAGCTCGCAGCGGCTCAAGGACGGCTCAAGCACGAGATCACCAGGCGGTCGGGCGGCGGCACGAAGCCGGGCCGGGGCGCCAAGGTCGCGACGCCGGAGGACGAGGTTCGGTCGGCAAAGCTGGAAGCCGCCAAGCGACGGCTCAAACGGGCGGCGAGCGCGGACGACGAAGCCGCGATCGCCGCCGCAGCACAAGAGGTGCAACGGCTCAGGGCGCCGACGCCCAAGGTCGCGACGCCGGAGGACGGCGTCCTTTCCGCCGAGCAGCTCGAGGCGGCGAAGACGGAGCGCGAGGACGCTGCGAAGGCGGCGCGGCGAAACGACGAGGACGCCGAGGCCGACCTCGCCGCAGCAGCACAAGAGGTGCAACGGCTCGAGGCGTCGAGGCCCAAGGGTGGCCTCAGATTCTGCGGCGACGTGACCCCCGAGATGTTCGCGATCCTGCTGGCGCAGAACCACGCGGTTGCGCTCCATAGCGCCGAAGGCGCGGAGGTCTTCGAAGCGCTCGGGCGCTACGGGAAGGGCCCTGAGAACATGGACACGATGCTGAAGGCCTGGAAGTGCGACATCCTCCGAGTCGATCGCAAGAACGGCACGCACCTCTCCGTCCCCAACCCGCTGGCGGGCATGGTCGCGATGGCGCAACCGACGGTCCTCAATGGACTGCGCGACCGCGAAGGCAAGCGCGAAGAGCGCGGCGCGCTTGGGCGGTTTCTGTACTGCGTGCCGCGCTCGCTCGTCGGAACGAGGACGCCGACTCGGGGGCGGATCGAGAGCAACGTGGCCGAAGGTTACCGCTCCGAGCTCGAGCGGCTCCTCGCGCTGGCGTACCCCGTCCAAGTCGACGATGAGCTGGCGATGCCGATGCCGATGATCGGCGTCTCCGCCGACGCCGAGGCCATCTTCGATTCGTTTTATGCCGAGACCGAGGGGGAGCTTCGCCCCGCCGGCGACCTGGTCGACGTCGAATCATTCGCCGCGAAGCTCCGGAGCGCGCTCGCGCGCATTGCTGGGGTCCTGCACTTGGCCACCCCGTCGAGGCGCTTCTTCTCGGAAACCGTAGACGGCCTAGCGTTGGGGCTCAACACGATCGACGCGGCGACGACGAACGACGCGCTCGCGATCACGCGCTACTTCCTCGCGCACGGCAAGGTGGCGCATGGGATGATGGACGCGGGCGCTGGCGCTGGCGCTGCGCTGGCGCTGCGGCTGTTCGCCAAGATCGCGGAGCTCGCCGAACGCGGCTCGGAGGCCGGGCTGCTGAAGCTCCGCGACGTCGTCTTCGCGGCGCATGGCGCCAAGGCGTTCAAGACCGCGAAGGCGCGGGAAGCTGCCGTCTACACGCTCGAGGCCGCCGGCTACGTGCGCCGCGTGCGGCCGGACGCTGGCGAGCGTGGCGAGCGTCTCGCTGTGAACCCCGACGCGCTCAAGGTCTGGCGTCGTCGGGAGAGCGGTGTGAATGGCGTGAAGGGGGGCTGAATGCGTACCTTCACGCGTGAAAACCGCATGGCTGGCCGCCTTCACGCGGGGTGTGAAGGTTGTGACGCCTATCGGGAGAAAGAAGAAGTGAAGGGCGGGGGCGAATTCAACCGCCCGTGCACCGATTCGGATTGTGTCGTTCGCAAACTGGTCGAGACCGTCTGAGCGACTCTCGCCCAGAGGTCGTCTGGCTCACTCACGAGCAGGTCGCCGACCGTTTGCAGGTGAGCCGCGCGACGCTGCGCAAGCTCATGGCGGCGACACCCGACAAGATGGCGCGTCCATGGAGCGCGCTCGGAACTGGGCGCGCATCGCGGTATCGTTGGCAGGTCTCTGGTGTCGACCGCTGGTTCTGCGAGGTCACGTCATGGCTACAATCGAGAAACGAGGCGATGGCTACCGCGTCCGGTGGCGCGACCCCGACGGGGCAAAGTCGAGGCAATGCCCGAGCCTGTCGGTCGCGCGTGCGTTCGTCCGCGACGTCGAAGCAGCGGTTGCGCTCGGGAACCGCTGGGAGCCTGCCGTCAGTGCGGGAGCTCCTGAGATCGGCGAGGTGATGGCGGACTACCTGCGGCGCATCGCGCGGACAAAGTCCCTTCACACCGTCATGAATCGCAGGTCCCAGCTCGAGAACTTCCGTCGGTGGCTGTCTGGCCGCGAGAAGGGGCGGCGTCTACACCCTGATCTGCTGTCGCGTCGTGTGCTCGAGGAATGGGACGCGTCGATGATCGCCGACGGCAGGGCCACGAGCTCGCGGGCGCAGTCGATCAACATCGTCACCGCGTTCTGGCGATGGGCCTATGACGACGAGGAGCACGGCCACCACTTCCCGCGGCCGCGCAAGATCGAGACGCCGGCGCGCGTCGCCAAGCCCGTGCGTGCCCCGACCTGGGCGCAGATGGACGCGGCGATCGCGGCATGCGTCCATGAGCCGGCGAGGCGGACGCTCGTGCTCATGCGCTGCCTGGGATGGCGGATCGGGCAGGTGATGCGCCTCCGCTGGGATGACGTCGACATGGACGCGCGCACGGTCACGCTCCGCGGCGAGCTCGGCAAGAGCGTGTCCGAGAAGCGCGGTCGCACGGTGCCGATCGCCAAAGCACTCGTCGCCGAGCTCGCTGGCTGGGGCCTGCGCGAGGGCCGGCTCATCCAGTCGAACGACTTCTCCGACAGCGCCCACACTCCGCAGTGGCAAGGCACGGCTGCGCCGGTGATCTTCAAGCACGCACGGGACGCTTGGCGCACGAGCGGAGCGCCCGACGAGGTGTGGCGCCAGAAGACGGGGCACGCGTTCCGCCGCGGCTTCCGCAGCGAGCTCAAAGCCGCCGGGATCGACTCGGAGGCGATCGAGCACTACTGCGACCGGACGGTCGGCGTTCGCGACCTCTACACGGACCCGAGATCGCTCTCGCTGTCGTCGCTCGTCGACGCCATCCCGTCGATCGGCTGTGTCCCAGGCGTGTCCACGTTGCCGCGCAAGCGGGCCAATAATGCTTGAAGAACAGGCACTTCGCCACGTGCCCTTCTACTGCGAAGAGAACGTGTTCCAACTTTTGGCGTACGGGTCCCTTTCGCTGGATGCGGACCCGCAATCATCGATCGAGGTCGTCTTCATCTCGAACGCGCACGGCCAGGTGGCCTGCTGGGAGCAGCGCGCGGCGCCGGTCCGCGGGCAGCCGATCGCCTGGGACTATCACGTCGTCGCGGCGGTGCGGAGCGAGGCGCAGTGCGACGTGTGGGACCTCGATTCCCACCTCGGCCATCCGGTGCCTGCGGCGACCTGGCTCGCGCGGACGTTCCGCGATCCGATGATGGTGCGCCCGCGCTTTTGGCCGCTCTTTCGCGTCGTGCCGCGCGCGCAATTTCTCGCGGAGTTCGCGACCGACCGCTCGCACATGCGCCGTGCGGACGGCACTTGGCGTCGGCTGCCGCCGCCCTGGCCCGCCCCTGGTGCACCAAACATGAACCTACGGCAGTGGGTCGACATGACGCCCGGGCAGGGTCCGGGCAACGTCATGAATCGCCTCGCGCTGGAGGCCCATTGGGGCCTCACCGGCGCGGGCGCGTAGCGGGCGACCACTCGGGTCAGGGGCAGAGGACCGGCGCGCGCGTATCGACCTTCGCTGCGTCGCCGCTCAGCTCGACGCGCGTCAGGGTCGTCGGCAGCGGCAGCGACTCCGTCATCACGAACCCGCTCTTGGTCGCGAAGATCCACGCCGGCGCCTTGACGTCGCGCGCACCCTCCACCGCGATGGCGAGGGTCGTCTTGACCTCGCCCGTGACGACGTCCTGCAGCACCACCAGGCGACCCTCGGCCGCCCGAAAGGCGACGATGTTCGGACCGACCTCCGGTAACGCCGTCCACTGGCCCTCGCGCAGCGCGATCCCCGGGCGGTCCTTCGGGGCGATGTCCGCGATCTTCTCGCCGCTGTCGGCCTTGGCGAGCCACGCCTTGGGCGCGCCCCCGCCGGCCGAGCACGGCCCGACCGCCACGACCACGCTCGGCCCGGCGAAGGCCGAGAACGAGCAGTCGACGAGCTCGGATCCGGGCATCGGGATCACCGCGCCCGGCTCGAAGGTCTTGGTGTCGAAGACGCGCGCGCTCTTGGCCGGGTCGCTCCCGACCGTCGTCAGGACCGCGTGCGCCTTGTCGTCCGCGAGGTGGGCCGTCGTGACCGCGCCGACGAAGAGGTCCTTGCAGCCCTCGGACGCCGACGCGCACAGCTTCAGCACCGGGCGCTTGTCGTCGCGCACGAGCCCGTCGTCGAAGTGCTCGGGCCAAGGCGCGATGTGGTCCGTGTCGTCGGCCGGCAGCGCCGCGAACGTGCGCTTGTCCGTCTCGAGATCGACGATGATGCAGCCGCGTTTGTCCTCGCCGAGCGCGCCGCAGACCTCGAGTCCGCGCGCCGTGATCGCCGCGAAATCGGGCTTGAGCTCCTTCAACGCCGCCGCAACCTCGGCCGATTCGCACGCGGGATTCGCCGCGCTCGCGCCATCGGTCGCCGCGTCGGCAACATCCCCTTCGGGCGGCGTGGTCGCGGCGACCGCGCCCGCGTCGGCCGCCGGCGTCGTGGCCAGCGCAACCGCATCCGGGGCGGGTGGGGCCGTGGTCGCGGGGTCCGTTTTCTGGGTGTCCGGTCCCGCCGGCGGGCCCTTCGAGCACCCCAGCGCGCCGCCCGCGACGGCACCCGAGACCACAGCGATTCGAACAAGACGCACGACGGCCGATGAGCGCATGGAATCCTCCGCGCGCAGCATAGCGCGCCCCCGCAACTCGGCAAGGGGACCTTTCCGCGCTGGGCGCGCGCCGCGCTCTCCTCTTATGATGCGCGCGATGGAACCCTCCGCTGTTGTCGCTTGGTCTGCCGCCGCCGGTCCTACCCCGAGCCCGTTCTGGCGCGCCGGAGGTGCTCTCGACGTCGGTCCCGCCGGCCTCACCCTCGGCGGCGTCGCGCTCGCGCCGCTCGCCCGCGGCCACGGCACGCCGCTCTATGTCTACGATGCCGCGACCATCCGCCGCCGCGTCGCCGCCCTGCGCGAGGCGCTCGCGACCGTCGGCGTTCCGTACGCGATCCACTATGCGCTGAAGGCCAATCGCTTTCCGCCCGTGCTCGCCTGTCTCCGAGCCGAGGGCGTCGCCATCGATGTGTGCTCACCGCGTGAGGTCGCCTGGGCCCTCGCGCAGGGTTGGCAGGCCGACCAGATCTCCGCCACCGCCGGCATGCTCTCGGGCCGCGACCTCGCCGCCTTCGCCGCCGCCGACGTCCACGTGAACCTCGACGCGCGCTCGGCCCTTCGGCGCTGGGCCGCCACGCTGGCCGCGGCGGGCAAGTCCGCGAGCCCGGCTGCCGCCGTGGGTCTGCGCATCAACCCCGAGGTCACCGTCGGCTGGGGCGAGGAGCCCAAGCTCGCCTACGGCCACTCGAAGTTCGGCTTCGACGGCGCCGACGTCCTCGCCGCGGCCGCGTACGCCGCGAGCCTCGGCCTCACTGTGAACGAGCTTCACATTCACCCGGGGTGGGGCCTTCAAGCCGCACAGGCCGCGACCCTCGGCGGCGCGATGGAGCGCCTCGTCGCGCTCGCCAACGCGATCCCGAGTGTCACCACCCTCAACGTCGGCGGGGGTCTTTGTTGGCCCCAACGCCCGGACGACAGCCCGCTCGCGCTCGCGACTTGGGCCGACCTCATCCGGGCTGCCCTCGCCCATTCCGAGCGCCCCCTCCGGCTCAAGTGCGAGCCCGGCACGTACATCATGGCTGCCTCGGGCGTCCTCGTGGCCGAGGTGACGACCGTCGAGCCGCGCCGCCTCGCGACCTGGGTCGGCCTGGATATCGGCCACAACACCAACGTGTTCGCCGCGCATTACGGGATCCCGATGGCCATCGTGCCCGTGGCCGACCCGCTCGCCGAGCCGACCGTCCGCTACCACGTCGCCGGCAACATCAACGAAGCCAACGACATCTTCGCCAAGGACCGCCTCCTCCCGCCGCTCGCCGAGGGCGACCTGGTCGCGCTCTTCCCGGCCGGCGCCTATGGCACGAGCATGGCCAGCGACCATTGTATGCGTGGCTTCGCCGGCGAGCTGCTGGTCGACACGTCCGACCGCGCCGCGTCCTAGGTGGTCCGCTCGCGAAGGCCTCCGGTCCTCCGCTCGACAACGTCCCGCGCCTCGGCCATGATGTGCTCATGGGCAGGCTTCTCGACGCCGCAATCGACTTCCTCGACGAGGGTCAGTGGATCTACGAGGTCCGCCCAGGCCCCGACGGCCAGCGCGTCCACTTCACGTTCAACGGCGAGGCGTCTGTCCTCAGCTGCTGGGTCGTTTCCTACGAAGACACCGAGCGCCTGAGTGTCGTCACCATCTATCCGCTCGTCGTGCCCGAGGCCAAGCGCCTCGCGGTCTGCGAGTATTTGATGCGTGCGAATTTCGGGATCCTGATCGGCAATTTCGAGCTCGATTTCCAGGACGGCGAGGTGCGTTTCAAGACCAGCGCCGACGTCGAGAGCATCGCGCTGACGCCCATCTTCGTGCGCAACCTCCTCTACGCGAACCTCGGCACCGCAGACCGCTACTTCCCCGGTCTCATGAAGGTGCTCTACGCGAACATGACCCCGGCCGACGCGCTCGCCGTCATTCGCGAATCGCACTGACCGCCTCGTCTCCGGCGCCATGACCCCTGCCTCCGATCCGCTGCTCCTGGTCGTCAGCCTCGGCGGTGCGGTCCTGGTGGCGATCTTCGGGTTGTCGATGTGGAACACCGCGCGGCGCTCGCCCCAGAGGGCCGTCGAGCTCGCGCGGCGCCTCTTTCCGCCTCTCAAGAAGGGCTCGTCCGCTGCGCTGGCCGGGCCCGTTCTCGGCCGGGTCGTCTGCGTGGCGGCGCTCCCGACGACGCTCCAGATCACGACCGAGCTCCCGCCGCCGCCGCTCGCGTACATCGTCGCGGCGCGTGCCCTCGGGCGCGGCGACCTGCTCGCCGCCTTCGTGCGCCTGCGTGTCAGCTGGTTGCCGCACGGGCTCGCCGTCGAGATCGCGCCGCCCTTTCCAGCGACGGCCGTGCGGGCACGCATCGAGGAGACCGTGCGCTTCGCCGATCAACTCGCGACCCTCTCGATGGCCGACGCGATGGCGCGCTGGGCCCTCGACGAGTCGACCGCGAGCGATCGCCTGGAGGCGCTCCAGCGCTTGATCGCTGCGTTCCCGGAGCATCCCGAGACGCGCAAGGTGTGTGTCCTCCTCGCCGACGAGCACATGGACGACGAGGCCGCGACGCTCGCGCGCACGCACCTCGAGGCGATGAACGCGCGGCGCGGCGCGGTCTCGTCGTGACTGGGTTCGAGGGCGTTCCGCCCGAGCTCGGATCGCGCGCGCTCTTTCCGACGCTGGCCGCGAAGGCTTACCTCGCGCACGCCGCCATCTCGCCGATCTCCACCCCGATCGCCGACGCCCTCGGGGCTTGGATCCGCGAGACTGCCATCGACGGCGTCGCGGGTTTCGAGGTCGGTCTGCGTGCGCGTGCGCGGACCAAAGACGAGCTCGCGCGGCTTCTCGCGGTGCCCGCCGCGACCCTCGCGCTCGTGCCCTCGACAACCGTTGGTGTACAAATCATCGCGCAGTCGCTGCGGGTCCGTCCGGGCGATGCGCTGGTGCTTCTCCGCGGCGAGTTCCCGACCAACGTCGTGCCCTGGTTGCGGGTCGCCGAGGCCCGTGGCCTCGAGGTTCGCTGGCTCGACGCCGAGGACTTGCGGCGTCCGCCGGACGGCGCGGAACCCCCGGGTCTCGCGCGCCTCGAGGCGCTCCTGGCCGACGGCAAGGTGCGTCTCGTCGCCGTGTCGGCGGTGCAGTTCCAGACCGGGCTCGTCATGCCGCTCGCGGCCATCGCCGCGCGGGCTCACGCCGCCCATGCGCGCGTCGCGGTCGATGCGATCCAGGCCGCGGGAGTGACGCCACTTTCGCTGGCCGCGGCGGGCTGCGACTTCGCGACCGGCGGCAGTCACAAATGGCTCATGGCCGTTCCTGGCGCAGGCTGGCTCTATGTCGCGCCCGACGCCCTCGCCGCTCTCGACGAGCGAATGCACGGGTGGCTGTCGTTGCGCGACCCGATCGGATTCTTGTTTCCAACTGCAAATGGCGCAGGCGTCGCCTTGGACTACATGCGCCCGAGTCGCGCCGAGGCAAGCGCGCTCGAGGCCGGCTCGCTGTCGAGCGGCGCCTTCGTCGCGCTCGCCGCATCCCTCGGACTCCTGAACCACCTCGGCGTCGCCGCCATCCACGCCCACGTCCAGGCCTATCTCGATCGCCTCGAGCCCGCGCTCGTCGCGCTCGGCGCCGTGAGCCTGCGCTCGCCCCACCTCGCCGAGCGCTCGGGCACCCTCAGCCTGGTGCCGCCCCCGGGTGTCGCGATCGGTCACGTCGCCGCGGTCTTCGCGCGTCACGGCGTGAAGGTCTCGACCCCCGAAGGCCTGCTGCGCATCGCCCCGCACTGGCCCAACGCGCTCGCCGAGACCGAGGGCGTGCTCGCGGCCGCCGCCGAGGCTTTCGTGCCGCATGGGACCTAGCACCGAATTCGAGTTCGATAGTTTGTGTACCACAGAATGCCCGCAGGCTGTTCAAAATGGCCTATATCCTGGGAGCAAGCGAGACGAGCGACGAGGCGACCTCACGGTCGCCGCAGGAGCGAGCGAGCGCCGCGACGACGGAGATAGGCCATTCTCAACAGCCTGCTAGTCGCCGATCCAGCCGGTGTCGTAGCTTCCCGGATGCGGCACATCCTCGGTCGCCTGCCGGTAGTGCGCCTCGATGAACGTCGTCATCGCGGCGGTGTCGACGCACTCCGACATCCACGCCCAACCCCAGGCGAGAACGGCGACCTGCGAGCCCAGGCCGGGGTACGGCGTCATGACCCAGCGAAACGGGCCCGCGTCGTCGTCGGGGACCCCGTGCGCGAAGGTTCGGAGCGCGTTGACGACCACGTCGGTCACGCACGGATCATAGAGGAGGACGATGCCGCCGTGCTCCGCGTTGTGGAGCCAGCGCTGCGGCGGCAGGTAGCTGTACTCGCCCCACTTCGCCCAGGCGCCGCGGTGATCGCCGACGGTCGGCGGCGAGACGGCGTAGCTGATCGGGGTCTCGTCCTCGATGTGCTGCGCGGAGACGCCGGGCGCCAGCTCATCGTGGCGGACGGTTGGCTCGCCGCAGGCGCCGGCCACGCGCGGTCCGGTCTTGCACGTAGGATCGATGCGGTCGATGTCGCTGACGTCCGGCGTGCCGAGGCTCCCGCCGCCGTCGCAGGCGGTCGCCAAGCACACGCACGCCGCTAGGCCGAGCCACCCGCGTCTGCTAGAGTACCCGCCATGTTCGGCCGCCACGATGACCCCCGTGAGATTCCGGATTTCCGTTCGCTCGATCGCGTCGCGCTCGCGCGCGCGTTGACGCGCCTCACGCACCTCGACCAATTTCACACCCTCGATGTCGTGACCCATAGTGTTGTCTCCGAAGCGCACCGTGAGCGGGTGCGCGACCCCGAGTTCTTCGCGCTCGTCGAGAAATGGCTGGCCGAGAACGCGGTCCTGCATGGCCTGCGGGGTCCCCTGCCTGGGCATCCGTCGCGCGGCGAACGCTGGGCGTGGTATCGCTTGCCACCACCCGGGGAGACGGGCGACGGGACGTGATCGGCCCTGCCGGGCCTTCGCGTGCGGGGTCAAGGGACGTGACCCCAGCGCGCGAGGTCGTCGAGCGTGTCGCGGATGCTGCCTTCGATCGGACGGAACGTGAGTCCGAGCTCGCGCCGGACGCGCGTCGTGTCGAACTGATAGGCGCGCCCGATGTGCGTGCGCAGGTAGCTGCCCGATCCGCGCGGCTGGAAGCGCGATAGGATCGCCCGCACGAGGAAGTTCCCGAAGGCGCCATCCAGGCCGCGCCGCGGCAGTTTCTTGCGGTTCCCGCCGTCGCTGGCGATCGCGTGCTGCGCGACCAGCGGCACGAGGTCGCGCATCGAAAGCGCGGCGGCCGCGCAGAGGTAGCGACCCTTGGCACGCGGGGTCGTCATCGCCAGCACATGCGCCAGCGCCACGTCGCGCACGTCGACCAACGACCACGTCAGGCCGAGGATCGCCGGATAGCGGCCCTTGAAGAGGTCCGCGAAGATCTGGTTCGTGCTGTTGAGGGCGGGTGACAACGAGGGCCCGATGACGCCCGCGGGGTTGATGACGGCGAGGTCGAAGTTCGGGCGCTCGGCGCGCATGAAGTCCCAGGCGGCCTTCTCGGCGAGGGTCTTCGAGAAGTGGTACGGGTTGCGCCTGAGCGTGCTCGTGTGGTTCCAGTCGGTCTCGGTGAGGACCTTGCCTTTCTCGGGCTTGTCGGAGACGGCCGCGACCGACGAGGTGAGGACCACGCGCTTGATGCGAGGGTTGTTCTTGGCGGCGCCGAGGACATTGAGCGTGCCTTCGACCGCGGGCGTGACGAGCTCGGCTTGCGGGTCCTTGACGTCGATGACGTAGGGACTCGCGGTGTGCATGACGGTCGTCACGTCGGCGAACGCGTCGTCGAAGGCGCCCGGGGTCAGGAGGTCGGCGGCGACCAGGGTGAGGCGCTCGGCGGCGCCGGGGAGGAGCCCGAGGTGCTTGTCTTTGGCGGGGTTGCGGCAGGTGCCGCGCACGCGATAGCCCTGCGCGAGGAGGAGGCGCACGAGCTGGGAGCCGACGAAACCGCCGGCGCCCGTCACGCAGACGAGGGCCTCGCGCACTTCAGCGCCAAGTGGGTCGTAACCATCGCTGGACACGCAGCCTCCGGAACCGGACGCGCGCATCCTAACAGGCTGTTGAAAAATGATGTGAACGCATTTCACTGTGGGTTCGCTGCGGGTGTGAGTTCGATGGTTTGTGTACCAACGACTGCCCGCAGGCTGTTCAAAATGGCCTATATCCTAGAACACCGAACAGAATCTAGGAAGCGAGCCTGTCGGCCGTGATCAGGTTCTCGACCGCGGCGGTGCGGCGTAAGTCGAAGACGTTCTTTCGGACCCCGCGGTATCTTGCGCGCGGTCCTTGGCGGCGTGTGAGGTG
>SXIE01000401.1 GCA_005772945.1 Pseudomonadota bacterium | reverse complement strand
ATCGGCATCATCTCGGAGAGATGCGCCTTCAGGAGCGCGAAGAAGAGGATCTCGTGCCGCTCCTGCAGCGCGCGCAAATAGCCGTATTTGGCCAGCGGTGTCGCCTGTTGGCAGTAGCCGGCATAGACGCGCTCGACCTGTTGCGCGAGCGTATTGACCGCGGGCGGGAGCAGGCCCTCGAGCCCGAGCGCACCACGCTCCTCGAGCGAGAAGGCGGTCCCCTTGTTCGTGAGGACGAGCCGCAAGAGCGCGATCCCCTTCACATAAACGACCAGGCGCTGCTTGCCGTCCTCGTCCTCGAGGATGTCGAAATAGGGGCTGATTTGGCGGGTCCGCATAGCCTAGCCTCCTGGATGGGCCAAGAGACAAGCACGCCGCCCCACGTCCTGCAATCGCGACGTGGCTACTTCGGCGGCGCGGTCTGGGTCGAAGCGCGCGAGCCGACGGCGCCGCCCGCCTGCCCGAGGGCCGTCCGCACATCGCGGTCGAGCGCGGAGATGCGCCCGAGCGTCTCGGCATGCAGGCGGTCGATCTTCTCGTGCAGGTGCGCGATGCCGAGCTCGGCCTTGAGGTTGACCTGGTACTCGATGTCGCCGCGGATGCGGTCGCGCGCGGCCTGGCGGTTCTGAGTGAGGAGGACGAAGACCGACAGGATGATGGCCTCGAGCGAGACGATCATCGTGAGGAGGCCGAACGGGAACGGGTCGAACGCCACGACGGGAAACACGTCGACGTTCAGGAGGATCCACGCGGTGAAGCCCAGCACGTGGAGAATGAGGAACGGGATGGTGCCGGTGAAGTCGGTGACCGCGTCGGCGACGCGCCCGACCAGCGTGCGGCGATCTTATTCCTCGATATTCACGTTACGTGACGCGGTGTTACGTAGGATCTCGGCGTTCTGGCGCAGGCGGCGTCCGGTCGCGGTCAGCAGATCCAGCGCGGCGCCCGGCTTCAAGCGGAAGAGCTCGTCGAGGTCGGCGCGGTCGACGACGATGAGCGTGACGTCCTCGGACGCACGCGCGGAGGCGGTGCGCGGGCCCGGATCGAGCAGCGAGATCTCACCGAAGAAGCCGCCGGGGCGCTCGATCTCGAGACTGAGATGCTCGCCGGTCTTGGTCTTGATGAAGATCTCGACCTCACCGCGCAAGACCACGTAGAGCTCGTCGCCCGGGTCGCCGACGTGAAAAAGCACGGTGCCGGCCGGCTCCTCGATCACGTCGACGCGCTCGGCCAAGACGGCGCGTTCCGCGTCGTCGAGCAGCGCGAAGAACGGTACCCCCGCGAGCATTTCTGCGGTCGTCGCCATACCCGTGGTCATACGCCCGCGGGCAGGAGGCGGCCAGTTTATCGGGCTCGAAGCGGACCCGACGTCAGGGCTCGGAACCGAGCGACGTTGCCGCCGCGGGCGACGATTCGAGGACGGCGCAGCCCGGCGCGAGGTCGAGCACGCGGCCGCTCTCGTCGATCGTGAGCGCGACGGTGCGGTCGCCGTCCGCGCCCAGCCCGAAGCGCACGACGTAGCCGCCGCGCGGCACGAGGACGGTCCAGCGCTCGCCGGGCGCGAGGGTCCGCTGGAGGCCGCCCGCCTTGACGTTCATCGCGGGCAGCGCCGTGCAGCGCACGTCGGGTGCGAGCAATGTCAACGGCAGGAGCGGCGCGCCCCGGAAGCTCGCGTCGTCGCAGCCGAGCACCACGCGACCGCCCGCGGCCCCGACCGCGACCTCGGCGGACAGCGCGCCGGCGACCACGCGCACGAGGCCGATGGGCACCTCGAGGACTTGCTCGGACGCGGGCGCGACCTCGGCCACGACGCGCTCGCCGACCAGGACGCGGGCGCTCACGAGGCTCCCGCCTCCGCAGGCGGTCGATCCGATCCGGACCGTGAGCCGACCGGTGGCACCCTCGGAGAGGCCCTCGCGCGGCGCGTCCTCGACGGTGACGCCCGCGTGCGTTCGCACCGTCGCCGGGCAGCCTCCGAGGCCGCTCAGCGCGAGCGCGAGCACGCCCCAACGCGCGCGCGCGCCGCCGCCGCTCGAACCCGACCTTGCGAGAGTGGACATGGGCCGGGATGCTAGAGCGGATGACCGGCGCGACACAAGCTCGGAACCCGCGGCAGCTCGTCCTGCCGGCGGCGCACATCGATCGCGCGCGCCTCGACGCCGCGATCGCGTGGACCGAGGGGCGCTACCGCGCGTGCGACGTCTGCGCCGAGCGTTGCCTGGTCGACCGCACCGGGGCCGCTCCCCCAGCCGGCGCGCGCTGCGGCCTCGGCGCGGGCGGACGCGTCTACAAGGAGTACCTGCACCTGGGCGAGGAGCGCGTCTTCGTCCCGACCCACGCGATCTATCTCACCGGCTGCAACTTTCGCTGTGCCTTCTGCTCGGACGATCCGCAGGTCCGCGCGCCGCTGGCGCATGGCCTCGCGATGCCTCCCGAAGCGCTCGCCGCGCGCATCGCCCTGCGTCGCAGCCAAGGCGCGACCTCGGTCGATTTCGTCGGCGGCGTGCCCGACGTGAACCTCCTCTATATCCTTCGCACGCTCGCCCATTGCCCGGCCGACACGCACGTCGTCTGGAACACGAACCTCTGGACGACCCCGGAGGTGCTCACGCAGCTGACCGGGATCGTCGCGACCTATCTGGCCGACCTCAAGTTCGGCAATGACGCGTGCGCGCTCAAGCTGGCGGGTATTCGCGGGTACTGGCCGACGCTGACGACGCTGCTACCCGATGCCGCCGCCCGCGCCTTTCTCGTGGTCCGCCACCTGCTCATGCCGGCCCACCTCGCGTGCTGCACCCGCCCGGCGCTGACCTGGCTCGCCGCGCATCTGCCCGACGCGCCCGTCAATTTGATGACCGGCTATCTGCCGTATCGCATGGCCCGCGGGACCGCACCCAGAGCGCCTCTGGCGCTGGCCGGACGCGTGCCGAGCGGCGAGCGCGACGCGGCGCTGGCCCTGTTCGCGGCGCTGCCCTTCAGGCATCGTCTCGTCGACGGCGAGGAATGGGCCCCGGTGGGGTCCAGTTCATAGCGCGCCTCGGCCACGTGCGCGGTTGCTAAACAGGGGAAACGATATGCCAGGCCCAAGCGCCCCAACGTCGCGGCTCGCGCGAGGCTCGAGAACCGCCCTCGCGATCACCATCGCGAGCCTCCTTGCGTCCTTCGGGTCCGGCTCGGCTCGCGCTGAGTGGCCCTTCGCGGGCGCTTCCAGTGCGGATGCGAGCGCCGCGAAGCCGACCGCCGTGCGCGTCTTTCGACTCGGCGGCGAGGTCAGCGAGGGCCCCAACGCGTGGGCGTTTTTCGGTGCAAACCACGGCATCGTCCTGCCGCGGCTGCTCGAGGTGATTCGCGAGGAGGCGGCACGTCCGGAGGTGAAGACGCTGGTCTTCAAGTTCGGCACCTTGGGCCTCGGCATGGCCCAGGCCGAAGAGCTGGCGGGCGCGCTCCAGGCCGCACGGAAGGCGGGTCGGCGCGTCATCGCGCACGTCGAGAGTCCGGACCTTGCGACGCTCGCTGCCGCCTCGGCCGCCGACGAATTGGTCGCGACACCGGAAGGGCAGTTGCTCATGCCCGGGCTCCGGGCCGAGGTGTCCTTCTATAAGGATCTGCTCCAGACCGTCGGGCTCGAGGCGGATATCGAGGCGGTCGGAATCTACAAGAGCGCGATGGAGCCGTTCACGCGCTCGACCATCTCCGATGCGGCCCGCGAGAACCTCGACGCGCTGCTCGACGGCCTCTGGGGGCGCCTGGTCGAGCTCATCCAGAGCGGGCGCGGGCTCACCAAGGAGCAGGTCCTCTCCCTCGCCGATCGGGGGCTGCTCACCGCCGAGCACGCCAAGAAGGCGAACCTGGTCGACACGCTCGCCTACTGGCCCGATCTGCTCGAGAGCGCCGAGGCCGCCGCGCATGGACCACCGAGCCAAGGCAAGGCTGGCGAAGCCGCGACTGCGAGCCTCGCGTGGCCCGAGCCCTCGACGGCCCCGAAGCTCGACTCGCTTTTCGATCTCG
The DNA here is from genome assembly GCA_005772945.1 of Pseudomonadota bacterium. The sequence goes on along the minus strand of SXIE01000401.1, from coordinate 5,974 downwards.
TCAAGCTCCTCGCGGACGACGCGGCGCCGAGCGCCGAGGGCAAGCCGACGATCGCGGTCGTGGTCGCCGAGGGCGCCATCATCGAAGGCCACGACCCTGGCAATCCGCTCAATCAGGAGTCGGTCATCGCGACCGAGGACTTCCTCGACACGCTGCACGAGGTCGACACGGACGCGAACGTCAAGGCGATCGTCGTGCGCATCGACAGCCCAGGCGGCTCCGCGCTCGCGTCGGACATCCTCTGGCGCGAGCTGCAGCGCCTGGGCAAGAGCCGCCCCGTCATCATCAGCATGGGCAACGTGGCGGCCTCGGGCGGCTATTACATGGCCTCGGCCGGCAAGCTGATCTTCGCGGACGCCACGACACTGACCGGATCGATCGGCGTCTTCGGCGGCAAGCTCGTCCACAAGGGGCTGCTCGACAAGGTTGGTGTACAAACTATCACGCTCGCGCGCGGCAAGAACGCCGGGCTCTTCTCGGGGCTCGCGCGCTTCTCGGACAGCGAGCGCGAGGCGCTCCGCCTGAGCATGCGCCGCACCTACGAGACGTTCGTGAACCGCGTGGCGCGCGGGCGCAACATGTCCTTCGACGCGGTCGACAAGGTCGCGCAGGGGCGCGTCTGGACCGGCAAACAAGCGCTCGAGGTGGGCCTCGTCGATAGGCTCGGTGGCCTCGCCGACGCGGTGCGCGAGGCGGCCAAGCAAACCAAGCTCGCCGAGGGCGGCTATGCGATTCGACGCTGGCCCGCCGAGCGAACGCTCATGGATCTCTTCGGCGGCGGGAACGACTCGACTCGGATCCAGCTCGCGCTCGGGGTGGCTCTCAGCCGCTTGTCAGGCGGCGGTGGTGGCCACCTCGCCGCGCTCGCGAACGAGCTCCTGCCGCCGGCCATCGCCTCGCAGGCCATCCACGTCACGCACGTCCTGAGGCAGCTCATGGCGCGTGAGGCGGTCATGGCGCTGATGCCGATCGGGCTCGCGTTTCACTGACTCAAACGCGGCAACCACGTCATTTGAGTGGATAGTTATTTCTCTGGTTTCGACGCGACTCGCTCGCGTAGACCATGCTCCACAAGGGCCCGATCGAACGTCACTGGAGCACCTCATGCGCGCGCACACCCGTCGCCGATTCGCACGCCGTCATCTTGGGTGCATTGTCCTTGTCGCCTTCGGCGCCGGCTGCTCGGAGGACGCGACGGAAACCGACGTCGCCGAAACCACGGACACCGCGGTGAGCGACGGCAACGCGGAGGCCTCGGAGACGTCTGCGGACTCGGCCGCCGTGTCGGATACCGGGCCGACAGACGGCGCGACGTTCACGTCGCCGTCCGACGTCGCCGACGACTCCGACGCGACCGAGGCCACGACCTCCGACGCGACCGAGGCCACGACCTCCGACGCAACCGAGGCCACGACCTCCGACGCAACCGAGGCCACGACCTCCGACGCAACCGAGGCCACGACCTCCGACGCAACCAACGCCACGACCGCCGACGCGACCGAGACCGTGAGCACGTGCGCGGCCGGATGGATCCCCTGTTCCGGCGGGACGCAGTGTTGTCGCGCGACGGTGACGGATGTGGACGCGGCCTACGGCGGCATCGGCGGGTTGGCTTTGGCACTCGAGCCCGACGGCGCTCCCGTCGTCGCGTACCTCCACCCCGACCGCGACAAGGTCCTCACGGCCAAACAGGTCCAAGGGATTTGGACGACCAAGGTCGCCTTCACGGGTGACACCTCGGGCGGCGTGTCGTTCGCGATCAACCCGGATGGCGTCGCAGGGATCCTCTACACGGGCTTCGGGGCCGACAGTGTGAACCGGATTCAGCTGCGAACGCGCGCCGCCGACGCGTGCTGGTCGTGCTACGGGTCGACGTATGCGGCAGAGGTTTCAGGCGCGACGACGACCAACGAGTCAGCCCTCGCGGTGGATGCCGCGGGCAAGATGCATGTCGTGTTTCCGGCCGACGACCGCCTCGCCTCCGAGGGGAGCTGGAGCGACCTCTGGCATCGGAGCTTTCCATCGGCCGTGCCCGCCGAAAAGGTCGCCTCCGGATTCCCCGATGCCCACACCGGCCGTCAGCCCGCGGTCGCGATCGACGCCGCGGACGGAACCATCCACGTCAGCTACTACGATGCAAACGCGACGTCCCTCCAGCATGCCTGGCGCGGCGCCGACAGCGTGTGGCACAGCGAGACCGTCGACGACGATGGCGATGTCGGCGGGTTCTCCGCGATCGCGCTCGACGCGAGCGGTCATCCTCACATCACCTATGCCGTCGGCGGCGTGCCCGGCGGCCTGAAATATGCCGCCTGGGACGGCCTCGCCTGGCACACCGAGAGCCTGGCCAATGCCGATATCGACCTCGCCTCCGACCTCGCTGTCGACGCCGAGGGTCGGGTTCACGTCCTCGTCGCGCGCGGCGCCGGCTTGGTCTACCTGCGCAAGACGGTCGGACACTGGGACCCGTTCGTGCTCGACCCGACGCCGGGGGTCGGTCGAGCGATGTCGATCGCGCTGGACGGTGCGGGCCGGTTGCACGCCGCCTACTACGTCGGGGCACCGCTGCCGACGCCGTCGGTGCGACATCTCAGCATCTCGATCGCGCCCTGACGACGGTCGCCGCGCGCGCCAACAGACGCTTGCCGTCGACGTCAGGGCTCGGTTCCTGGCGGCAGCTCGGCGGCGAGGTGAAGACGGAACTCGCCGCGATCGGTCACGTCGCGCCCGTCGACGAAGAGGAAGTACGTCCCCGGCTCGAGTGCGAGTCCTCGGATGGCGGCGCGGTCGGACGCCTCCGCCGGCGCGTCGGCGCACGCGCGGACGGGGGTCTTGCCCGTGCAGGCGTCGCGTACGTACAAGACGACCGCGATCGCGCTGCCCCGCGCGTCGACCTCGACCACGAGCGGCACGTCGAGCTGGAGCGCGAAGACGGCGTCCGGCCCAGCGCCGTCCGCACCGCAATCTGCCGGTGGCCGGTAGTCGTCGAGGCGTGCGGCGGTCGTGCCGTGCACCGCGAGTTCCGCCGGGCCCGCCAGCACCAGCGGCGCCAGATCGAAGCGCACGTCGGCGCAGCGCTCGAAGCTCGAAAGGCGCGTCGCGCCTTGTTCCCAGACGCTCACCGCGTGGTCGATCGTCCGGCCGGCGAGGCGGGTGCCTTCCCCGGGGAGCGCGCCCGCGAGCTCGCCGCAGTGCTCGTCCAAGTAGTTGAAGCCGGCGTGGCGATACCCGCGCTCGGGGGGCTCGGGGCACGCATCCTCGGCGTTGACGAGGTGGTAGTCGTCGCCCCCCGGATCCGCGAAGACGGGTGGTCCCGCGGCGAAACCGTCCTGCTGGCAGTGGGCCGCTGGCACACTCGCGGCACAGGTGCCGAAGTAATTACCGCTCACGTCCGCGATCGCCGGCCACGGGTTCGAGCCCTCGGCGTAGTCGAAGGCACCCTCGGTGGTCCCCACGACCACGTTGGCGCGCACGCTGAAACCGGGGGGATCCGCGGGGTTCCTGACGACGAGGAGGCCGGTGTCGGCCGCTCCGACGATGGTCTGATGGTCGACGCGGCTGCCGGCCAACGCCTGCACCAGGACGCCGCCGCCGCCACTTTGGGCAAATAGGTTGTTCGTCACGACGATGTCGCGGAACGTGTCGGTCTCGCCCGCGGGGGGCCAGACGTTGGTGAGGCTGAGCCCCTTGGAGTAGCCCAGGCTGCAATCGGGCGCCCCGTCGGCTCCGGGCGCGCGGTGGATCTGATTGTCGGAGATCTCGGAGGCCGCGGACAGGATCCGCGTCACATCCCAGGTCGCATCCCAGGCCTTGGCGACGAGCAGCGGGGTGAGGCAGCCGCCGACCGTCCAATTGTGGTGGATCTGGGTCCAGCGCATTTCCCCGAGGACCTCGACGATGTCCTCCTGAAAACGCCCACCATAGAAGTCGTTGTAGCGGATGCGCCAGCCGTGGAGGGCGGTCGCTTGGACGCCCGTGCCGTGCCAGACGGTGTTGAAGGTGATGTGGTTGTAGGGCTCGTCGTCGAGCGCCCACGGGCCGACGAGGTCCACGGCCGGGTCCTGACCGTCGCCGGGCACCGTCTCGCTGCCATACACAGCGAGCGTCTTCATGCCGGTCGCGGCGAAGAAGTTGTTGCGCACGATGTTCCGCCGCCACTGCTTGCCCAGCTTGGTGCCGAGGAAATCGAAGGGAGTCTGCCAGAGGAAGTTGTTCTCGAGGCGCATGCCCTCGAAGCCGTCGAAGTCGGGGTGCATGCGCTGGAGCTCGCTCCCCTCGACGCGCAGGACGTAACCGTTGGGATAGCGCCAGTAGGCCTCCCGGACGCCGCGCCCGTGGAGTGGTGTGCCGACGAAACGCAGTCCCTTCACAAGCATCCCGTCATTGACCAAATTGCCATTGTAGAGTGGCACGCCGGTATTTGTGTCATTCAGGTTGTTGGCCATGAAGCCGGTGGCATAGCGTTGCACGAGGAGCTCGTGCGCCGCGGGCGCGCCGCGTGCGAGTCGCACGATGAGGCAGCGCGTGACGTGCGGGCCGAGCGCCGGTCGGCAGATCTGGGTGAGCGCCTGTTGATTGACGACGCCGAGCGTGATCTTGGCGTAGTTCACGGGGCAAGAGGCCATGTCGTAGTGGGCCGGATCCGGCACCGGGCACGGCTGGATGCGATTGACGTCGCAGGGCAGCGGCGGGCTCGCGAGGAGACGCGGGTCGGTCTCGGGCGAGCAGTTCCAGATCGTCTTGAGCGGGTGCTGCAGGGCGTAGGTGCTCTGGAATGCGTTGAGCCCGTCGATCCACATGAACGCGGGGCGGGCCGCGTCGCTGGCGGGAAGGAAGATGGGCCAGGTCTGGCCGTACATCGGGGCCCAGGTTCCGGGATCGACGTGCCAGGCGCGTTCGACCGGGCGGCCGTCGACAACGAGCGTGAAGTCGATGGTGGCCGATCCGCCCGTCGCCACGCGGCTACTCCAATCGGCGACGTAGACGTCTTCGCCGGGCGCCACGCGCGGATCGACGACGCGGACCCAGTCCGAGTCGAGCTCGGTGGCCTGGCCGTCGGCGACATCGAAGGCGGCCGACACCGTGACCTGGGCGCCGGCTTCGGGCACCAGCGTGGTCCCGCGCGAGACGACGTGGAGGCCGGGCTCGATGTAGTGGCCCGAGCGAATGCGGATGGTCGCGGGCCTGTACCAGTCGTGGACCTCGCCCCACCCTTCCTCGAAGTGCGACAAGAGCGTGGTGACCGAGAGTGCCGTGGCCAGGTCGCAGGCGGGCGTCGCGGGGTCTGCGATGAGCGCGCGCAGGGACTGGTAGGTCGGCTTGCCGTTATAGGCGGGGCTGTCGAGCGGGGAATTGACCTGGTAGTGGTCGAGGACGCAGCAGGGCGCCGCCGGCGCGAGGAGATCGGCGCACGGCGCGAGGCCGTTATCGACGTAGGCGATGGCCTTCGCCGAGGTGCCGTTCTTGTCGAGCAATTCAGCGGCGGCGAGCGGTTCGCGCAGGAGGACGTAGCGCGGCAGATCGCGCGCTGCGCAGGCCGACTTGGGTAGGACCAGTCGGAAGCCGTAGCGCCACGCGAACGCACCCTCGGTGGGGTCGATGGCGGCCGACCAGAGATCGGGGCGATTCAGGATCGCGCTGAGCGCGATGAGGTCGAAGCAGGGATTCTCGAGGTCGTCGGTGACCCGCTCGACGAGCTGGGCGCCCTGGTAAATGGCGGCGATCTCGGGCGCGGCGGTGGCGAGGTCGAGTACGAATTCGACCGTGGTTTCGGTCTCGGTCTCGGTCTCGAACTCGGTTTCGGGCTCGGTCTCGAACTCGGTCTCGGTCTCGAACTCGGTCTCGAACTCGGTCTCGAACTCGGTCTCGAACTCGGTCTCGAACTCGAACTCGGTCTCGAACTCGGTCTCGAACTCGGTCTCGAACTCGGTCTCGGTCTCGAACTCGGTCTCGGTCTCGAACTCGGTCTCGGTCT
>SXIE01000400.1 GCA_005772945.1 Pseudomonadota bacterium | reverse complement strand
GTCCGAGGTCGCGTCCGAGACCGAGTCCGAGGTCGACGCCGCGCCCACCACGTGCACCGAGAGCCAGGCCTGCAACGCGCTCCTCCTGGCCGACGGCCGCTGCCCCGGCGCGTGCTTCGACATCCCGGACGCGCTCGTCTGCCGCGGAACCGTGTCGCAGAACCTGTGCCACGGCCGCCCGCTGACCCCTATCCTCACCCAAGAAGTCGATTTTGGCACATTCGTCGTGACCCCCGTCATCTGGCCGCAGGACGCGGTCGTCGGTGGCACCTACCGCCTCGAATTGCGCCTCACGAACGCGACCGATGCCGAGCTGAATCTGCCATTCTATTGGAAGGCGCCCGGCACCTGGCGGTTCGAGAATGCCAGTTGGGCCGACGTCGACCACTTCTCGCTGGCCGCGCGCGCCTCCGTCATGCTGACCGCGGACATCACGGCGATGCAAGCCACGACGCTGCTCGGCGGCTTCGACCTCATCGTCACGCTGTCGTTCGCCGAGAATCGGTATGAGCCGACCGCGGTCGTGCACTTTCCCGACACCGATCCGGTCTGCGGTGACGCGCACTTTCCGGCGACCTACTGTCCCGATCCGGACACCTGCACGGCAAACTACGACTTCTACGTGGGCGGGCGCTGCTGCAGCGACGTCTTCTACCCGGGCGCCGCCTGCTGCGAGGACGTCGACTGCATCGGCGGAGCCTGCATCGACGGGCGCTGCCTCGTCGACGCGCCCCAGCTCGGGTCGGCCAATGGGGTGCCGCTCGGGCACCAGCAGGTGGTGCTCGTCTTGGTCGATTCTCACCCGGAGTGGGCCTCCGACCCGTGCGCCGATCGCCGCGCGGACGTCGCGTTCGATCCCGAGGGCAATCCGGGCGGAGTCGACTTTGCGGCCATCCAAGCCTACTACGACGACCTCGCCGTGCGCCGCTTCGGGGCGCCGACCATGGAGCTCCGCTGGACCGTCCTCGGCGGCATGCTGACCTCGGATTTCCTGACCGACACCGACAACAACTGGCCGAACTACTCGGCGCGTCTCGACGCGTGGCTGGCCGATCGCGGCTGCCCCATCTTGGGGTTTGCGAGCGGGTTCGATAAAGTGATCGTCGCGAGCAGCACGGTCAATCTCCAGGGATTCGGCGGGATCTATTTCGACCAGGGGCAGATTGCCATCATGGGGGCCGAGAATGCCTATCTGGTGACACACGAACTGGCACATTCGTTTGGAGCCTCCGATCTCTACGTCGACCTCGGAGGGCGCTTCCAGTTTGCCCAGGACCTGATGGGCAACAGCCTGAGCGCCCCACCCTTGCCGGGCGACGGCGTGCTCTGGGGCGAGCTGGGCTTCGCGGACATCGATCGCAATGGCGTCATCGACATCGCCGAGTTTGCGGCCTTTCCGGAGTCGCTCGAGCTGGCCGAGAGCACGGCGACGCTGACAACCAAGGGCACGCTCGAGCTCCACTGGCAATTCGTGGGCCGCGCGAGTGGCGTCCCGAAGCGGCTCGTCATTCCGAAGTTTCAGCTGGACCTGCCCGACTTTCCCGCCGTCGCGGTCGTCGAGGGGAACGTCCCGTGGCGCGACAAATACGCGGTTTTCGATGGCACTCAGGTCGACCTTGCGGCGCTCGCGCAGGCCGGGCATGTTCGCGTTCACATCGTCGCGCGGCACCCCTTCAGCCGGCGGGATTGGTCCCGCGCGGTGCTGACGCTCGACACCGTTGTGGACCTGCCCGTGGTCCGCGCCCTGGAGCCTTGAGGTCTCATGAAGATTCTCGTCGCCGGTGCCACCTCCGTTCTCGGACGCCACGTCGCTCGCATTCTCACGGGCCGCGGGCATGCGGTGACCGCGCTCGGGCGCGATGCGGGGCGGCTCGCGTCGCTCGGGCCGATCGTCGCAACCACCACGCTGGCCGACGCGCGGCGTGCGAATTCGCTGGTCGGCGCGCTCGCCGATCACGACGCGGTGTTTTCGTGTCTCGGCGCCTCGGTCGCGATGCGGCCCGGCGCTGGCTGGCGCGGCTACCGCGCGATCGACACGCCGGCAAACCTGAACCTGCTCGCGGAGGCCAAGAAGGCGGGGGCCAAGCGCTTCGTCTATGTCGCCGTCCATCAGGTGCCGGGCGCCGAGCGCACCGCCTACATCGACGCCCACGAGCGCGTCGCACAGGCCGCTCTCGCCTCCGGTCTCGACGTCGTGATCATGCGGCCGCCGGCGTTCTTCTCGGCGCTCGGCATGTTCGTCGCCATGGCCAAGAAGGGCAAAGTGCCCGTCGTCGGTGACGGCCGCTCGACCTCGAACCCGATCGACGACCGCGATCTTGCGACCGCCTGCGCTGAGGCCGTCGAGTCCGGCGGCGCGCGCGAGTGGCCTATCGGTGGCCCCGAGGTGGTGACGCGCCTCGAGATCGCGCGCCTGGCATGCGAGGCCGCCGGGGTCGCGCCGCGCTATCGCTTTGTGCCGCCAGGGCTGATTCGCGTGGCGTCGGTTCTGGCCACGCCGGTGTCGCCGCGCATGGGGCAGTTCATGCGCTTCGTCGTCCATGCCACGACGGTCGACGTGGTGGCTCCCGCGTTTGGCACGCACCGCCTCGGCGACTACTTCAAGGACGTCGCGTCGCGGTCGTCGCGGTCCTAACGGCGCTTGGAGACGGCCAGGATCCCCAGGGCGGCGAGCACCCCGGCGAGGCCCACCGGGCCGGGGCCACCGCCAGCGCAGCCCGACTTGCGCGGAGGCGCGGCCGGCGTGGTGGCGCTACCTTTCGGCACGCATGTTTGCAGCTCGCGGCAAGTGCCTTGGGTGCAGGTCTTGTCGGCGGCGCAGACCCCAGTCACGTCGGCGCGGAGGTACTTCGGCAGGTCCTCCGGATTGACATCCCCGGCACATTGAATCTCGCGCGCACACACTGACAATACGGGCCGCCGTGGCAGCTCGCCGGCTTGGTTCCGGCAACGGCGCAGGCGGGCGGTGGCTCGGGGACGACGTCGGCGCGCGCCGGCAGATCGCGTCCGAGCAAGGCGCCGACAGACGCCAACGTGACGAAACCGAGCACGCGGAGAAAGCGCGCGCGGCGCCAGCGCCAGGCGATGAGGGCCAACAAGGCGAGCCCGAACCAGGTCCCGCCGCCCGCGTCGCAGCCGCTCTTGGCAGGCGCGGCGGGCGCCGGTTGCGCCGCCGCCGTCGTCACAGTCGTCGCGGTCGTCGCGGGCGCCGTCGGGGGCGACGGCTCGACCGGCGTAACGGGCGTGACCGGCTCGGCGTGAGCAGGCTTGGCGAGGCAGAGCTTCAGCGTCTGGCAGCGGCTGCGATCGCGGGTACCGTCGCAGAGCCCGCTGACCGCGAGGCGCGGGGTCGGCGGTGGGGCGGTCGAGAGACGCCGCCCGGAGCAAACGACGTCACGCGTCGCGACCTCGACCGAGGTACATTCCTTTTCCGCGGGGCAGGGCGTCGCATCGTCGCAGCGGATCGGAAGGCAGTGCGGCCCACCGTGACAGGTCGCGCCGCGCGTGCCGTCAATGCAGTCGTTCGGCGGCCCCGGGACCGCATCGGCGCGCGCGAGTGTGCCAAACGAGAGGGCCGACATCAGGACGAGGAGTCGAAGAGTAGCGGTCCACATGTGGCACCTCTCGCGGGCTACTTGAGGAACAGATAGAGGCCGTAGCCGAGATCGCGCCGCCCCCACTTGAGGTAGGCGTCGCGCCACTTGCGGCTCCGCTCGCGCACGGCCGGGGCACGCGCGTCGCCGGGGTTGGCGCGGAGCCAGCGCTCGATCGACCAGTTGGCCTGCGACTCGTAGTGGTCGATTTCGTCGCGGCTTGCGGTCGTCAGGTACATCGGCGTGAAGGCTTCCTTGAGCCCGAGCGCGGCGAGGCCTTCGTGGGTCTCGTACGTGTCGACCCCACACCCGAGAAAGTCGATGTAGTCGGCGCTGGGCTCGCTCGCGAGCCAGTGCCAATCCGCGAACAGGAACATGCCGCCGCTACGCACGAGGGCCCAGGCGCGCGTCATCGTCTCGCTTAGATTGCCATAGGGATGCGCCCCGAGGCACATGACGAGGTCGTAGCGATCGGGCTCGACCTCGACCTCGTAGGGGTCCGCTTCGATGAGGGTCGCGCGCCCGTCTTCGAGGCGCGACGAGGCCTCGGCCCGCATCGCCGCCTGGAAGAGCGGGGACGGCTCGACGGCCTCGCCGGTGCAACGGTAGCGCTCGAGCACGCGGATGAAGAGCTCGCCCTTGCCGGCCGCCAGGTCGAGCACGCGCGCGTCGGCGCGCAGGCCCAGCAGATCCACGACGTAGTCCAGCTTGGGCTTCGAGAGCGGACTCAAGACCTCGTGGTCCGAGTGCGCGATGCTGTCGTAGACGTATTGGTGTAACGGGTCCATGGTTCCTTCCGCGCGCGGAATGTGGCATGGCCCCGGAGCCGTGTCGACTTCTGCACCAGGTCGGGTAGGTCGAGCGGTCCCCGCGCGGGCGCGCTACCGGCTCTTGCGCGCGGCCTTGTCGAACTTCGCGCTTTCCATGGCGGCGGGATTCCGTTACTCCGGCCCTCGATGGCCGCCCTCACGCTCATTCGCGATGCCCGGGTCTACGGACCGGCGCCGCTCTCGTTCGACCCCATCGACGTGCTCGTCGCGGGGCACGAGATCGTCGCGATCGGCCCGTCGTTGGCGGAGTCGCTGGGACTCTCGAGCGCGTCCGGCCACCTGGCGATCGTCGACTGCCAGGGGCGCGCGCTCGTCCCCGGATTCGTCGACGCGCACGTGCATGTGACAGGCGGCGGCGGCGAGGCCGGATTCCAGACGCGCGTGCCGCGGCTCCTGCTCTCGTCGATCGTCAGCGCGGGGGTCACGACGGTTGTCGGCGTGCTCGGGACCGACGGCGTGACGCGTACTATGCGCGATTTGGTGGCGACCATACTAGGCCTGCGCGCCGAGGGTCTGTCGGCTTACTGCTACACGGGCAACTACGCGGTGCCGCCGCCGACGCTGACCGGCAGCGTCAAGGACGACATCGTCTTCATCGATCCGATCATCGGCGTCGGGGAGCTCGCGCTGTCGGATCACCGCAGCTCGCAGCCGACCTACGAGGAGCTTTTGCGCATCGCGTCGGACGCGTATGTGGCGGGGCTGACCGCCGGCAAGTCCGGCGTCGTCCACCTTCATATGGGCGACGGCGTGCGGGGGCTCGAGCTCGTGCGGCGGGCGCTGGCGGAGTCGGAGCTGCCGGCGCGCCTCTGGCACCCGACGCACCTCAACCGCAATCCGTCGCTTTGGGCGGAGGCGCTGGCGCTGGCGGGCGAGCCACAGCGACCGTACTGCGACGTGACCGCCTTTCCGGCCGACGACGCCGATCCCGGGATGCCGGCGGAGCGCGCGGTCGTCGCGTGGCTCGACGCGGGATTGCCGACCGACCGCATCACGGTGAGCTCGGACGGTGGGGGCTGCCTTCCATCCTTTGATGCGGATGGACGGATGACGGCGATGGGCGTGGGCGCGTGCGCGACGATGGCGCTGACGCTGAGCGCGCTGGTGCGGTCGGGCGTGGCGTTGGATCTGGCGCTGCCGTGCGTCACGTCGAATCCGGCGCGCGTGCTCGGGCTGACCGCCAAGGGGCGGATCGCGGTCGGGGCCGACGCGGATTTGATCATCTTGGATCCCGATACGGCGATGCCGTCGTCGGTGATGGCGCGGGGACGCTTTGTCGTGCGCGACGGGGTCCTGACCGAGGGGGGGCGGGGGGTGTTCGAGCGGCCATTCGAAGGAAAGCGACCATGAGCCCAGCGAAGATCGAGCCTGATGCGAATCGCGGTTGGATCGTCCCGGTCGGCGGCGCCGAGGAGAAGATCGGCGACCCGCGGATCCTGCGGCGCTTCGTCGAGATCGCCGGGCAGCGCAAGGCGCACATCGTCATCATCCCCACCGCATCGGAGCTGTCGGATACCGGGCCGCGCTACGAGGCGCTCTTCAAGGAGCTGGGCGCCAAGCGGGCGCAGGCGCTGCCATTCTTCGAGCGGGCCGACGCCGAGCGCAAGGAGCTGGTCGACCAGCTCGAGCACGCGACCGGCGTCTTCTTCACCGGTGGCAATCAGCTGCGCATCGCGACGATTCTCGGAGGCACGGCGGTGGCGCGGCTCGTCAGGCGCATGAACGCCGACGGGGTCATCGTCGGGGGCACCTCGGCGGGCGCGGCGATTCTGCCCGAGCACATGATCGCGCATGGGCAAGTCGGGGCGACCCCGACGGCCGGGATGGTGCAGCTGTCGCCCGGGCTCGGGCTCACCAATCGCGTGGTGGTCGACCAGCACTTCAGGCAGCGCGACCGCCTCGGGCGGCTCATGACGGCGCTGGCGTACAACCCGTTCGCGATCGGGCTCGGGCTCGACGAGGACACCGCGGCGTTCATCGATCCGGACAACGTGGTGCACATCGTCGGCTCGGGGGCGGTGACGATCGTCGACGTGTCGCGGCTCGGGCATTCGTCGATCTGCGAGGCGCCGATGGGCGCGCCGATCTGCATGACGAATGTGCGGCTGCACATTCTGCCCCATGGTGGCAAATTCGACTTGAATGCGCGCGAGGCGAGCCCGCCGGCGTGACGGTGCTCTTCGCCGCGATCGGTCAGATCCGCAGTCGGTAGACGCGGGCGACGGGGTTCGCGAACACGAGCTCGAAGAGCCCTGAGTCGGCGTTGTCGAGCATGAAGAGCTGCACGAAGAGCGAGGCGAAGAGGGCGTCGTCGACCTCGACATACACGTGCTCGTCGGCGAGGTAGATGCCGGTCATCGCGCCCGCGGGCGGATTGGCGTAGGGGTAGGCTGCGACCTTGTGGTTCGCCCCGTAGCCGCTCGCGACGTAGACGGCCTTGAGCGGGCGCTGAGCACCGGCGCGACGAACCAGGGCGTCTTCGACGTAGACGATGTGTCCGTTGCGGACGTCGATGCGCAGCGGGTTCGTGAGCGTGAGCGTGTTCCACGCCGTGAAGTAGAGGGGGCGCGGGGGGGCGTTGCCGGGCTCGTGGGGCCGGAGCTTCTGGAGGACCGGGAGGATCTTCAGCATGCGCACGGGGAGGTAGAGGTACACGGCGCTGGTCGCGGGCGGGGGCTGGGTGGTGGGATTGGCGATGGCGCGCAGGTACTCCATCTGCGGCACGCCGATCTGCTCGCGCACCGCTTGGAACAAGCCCTGGGTCACAGAGCCGCCGGTCGCGCCCTGGCGATTCGCGACCTCGACGGCGAGGCGCGCGAGCATCGCGGCGCCGTGCTGCGACGGGCTCATGAGCACCTCGGCCACGAGCGCCGCATCGTCGCCGCGCTCGCCGCCGTCGACGAGCGTTCGCGAGTGACCGTAGTAGCCGATGGCATAGCCCCAGTCCCACCACGCGATCGTGGTGTCGCCGGGCTTCACGACTTTGGAGAGCGCGACGAGCGACTCGACCTCGCCGCGCACCAGGGTGGAGCGCTGGACGGCGGCGCTGCCGGTTATGGCGGCGGGCGTCGCCGCGGCGGCGCCGAGCGCCAGCACAAGGATCAGGCGGAGAGGCGGTTGGCGGAGGCGCGCGGCGAGGATGGTGATCGCGGCGGCGACCCCGATCGCGGCGGGGGCCGAGGCGTAGATGACGAAGCGCTGTCCGCCAAAGAGCGCAAAGAGCCCGAGGGCGAGGAGCGGCGCAAGCACCAGGAGGGCGCGGTGCCGGAGCTGGAGCGCGAGCCAGCCGAGCACCGCCGCGATGAGCGCGGGTGTGGAGCCGACGACGTCGCGGCCCAGGTTGGCGAGCTGGAGATGCTTGGCCTCGCCCACGTGGCGCGTCGTGTCGCCCAGGACGACGCCGGGGTCTGCGGCGGCCTCGACCCCGTCGACGGAAGGGGTGGAGTCCCCGACGAAATCGCGGATCCGTGCGATGGCGGCGGCCCACTCGGGCGCGAGCGCGAGGCCGACGAGGGCGGCCGCGACGGCACTCCACCAGAGCGCCACGCGCGGCAGCGGCAAACGCAGGAAGGCGAACCAGATGGGGACGAGCAGCGCGGTGCGCAGCCCCCACGGGAGTGGCAATTGCGTGAGACCGATGACGGCGATGGTCGGGGCGAAGAAGGCCTCGGCGCGATAAAAGGCGAGGAGGACGAGCACCGTGACGAGCGCGATGGCGGCGCCGACGGGCCCGCCCTGGCTGTAGAAGAAGGGAAGCGCGGAGAGGAGGAGTGCGGCGATGAGGCCATCGCGTGCGGCCCCGTGGCGGAGAAGGCGCACGATGAGCCACACCGCGAAGAGCGGGATCGCGACCGCGAAGAGGTCCGTATCGAAGTAATCCGGCCGAGGTGCGGGCGACGAAGGTCGGCGCGACGACGACCAGGAGACCCGCGAGGATCCCGGCGCGCGGACCGGCGACGTCGCGGCCGAGAAGCGCGGTCGGCACGGCGATGAGCGGCGCCACGAGCGCGGGCAGGTAGAGCAGGACCTCGGCGAGCGAGAACGGCGAGAGCTTGGTCACGATCCAGGCGAGCGCCACGATGGCTTCCTGATCCGCCGCCGCGAAACGGACGAGCGAATGGACGTTGCCATGGAGCGCGACCTCGACGCCCGTGCCGAAAAAGAAGGCGTCTTCGGTGGCGAGGATCGGGACGCCGTCCCACTGCAGCGGCTCCGCGGACCAGCCCGCGCGGAAGAGCCAGGCCATGCGCACGAGCGTGCCGACGAGCCATACGGCGGCCAGCAGCAGCACGAACATGCGGCCCGTCATCGGCTCGCGGGGCGGGCTCAGCCACGCGGGGAGCGTCCACCAGCGGGTCGGGATGAGCGGCTCGATAGGCGCGGGCGGCGCGGGCG
>SXIE01000399.1 GCA_005772945.1 Pseudomonadota bacterium | reverse complement strand
GCGCGGCCTTCGGGAAGATCGTCTCCAAGTTCGTCGACAATATCATCATGCCCTTTGTCGGCCTGCTCACGCCGAGCGGCGACTGGCGCAACGCGGGCATCACCTTGTCGCAAGGACCGGTGAAGGCGACCCCGGGGATGACTCCCGAGCAGCTGGCCGAGGCGGCCAAGGATGACGTCGTGCTCAAGCTCGGCGACTTCATGGGGGCCGTCCTCGACTTCGTCATCGTGGCGTTCGTGCTGTTCCTGGTCATCAAGGCCATCAACCGCACGCGGGCGAAGTCGGCACCGCCCGCGGCTTAGGGCGATTCGTCTAGGACGTGATCCATTCGTCGGGCCCGACGCGGCGACGCCTGACGAATGGATCACGACCCCCGCGCGACTCTCGGCTTGACCGTACGCGCGCGCCGGTGAACATGGCGGGCATGCTCGGACGCGCCATCACCGCCCTAGGCACGCTCGTCGCGCTGGGCGGCGCGTGCAGCGAGCCGTTCATCCACACCTCGAACGCTCCGGGCTCGAGCGCGGATGCGGCCGCGCCCGATGCGCGCGAGGGCGACGCCGCGAGCGACGAGGGCGGCCCGGACGCGGCGACCGAGCCCGCACCATGGTACCGACGCGCGGTCATGTACGAGGTCATGGTGCGCAGCTTCCAGGACTCGGACGGCGACGGGATCGGCGACCTACCCGGGCTCCTCGCGCGCCTCGACTATCTCAACGACGGCGCCCCTGGCGGCGACGATCTCGGCGTGGATGGCCTCTGGCTCATGCCGATCTTCGCGGCCGGCTCGTATCACGGCTACGACACGACGGACTATCGCGCGATCGATCCCGCCTACGGCACGATCGCCGATTTCGATGCGCTCGTCGCCGCATGCCACGCGCGCGGGATGCGCGTCGTGCTCGACCTCGTCTTGAACCACACCTCGCGCCGTCACCCGTGGTTCACGGCGGCCTCGGCGAACTCGGACGATCCGCGCCGCGCTTGGTACCTCTGGCGCGACGAGAATCCTGGGTGGCTGCAGCCCTTTGGCGCGGGCAGCGGCGGCGTCTGGCATCGCGCGGGCGGGGTCTATTACTACGGGCTCTTCTCCGGCGAGATGCCTGACCTCGACTACCGCGAACCCGCCGTGGTGGCCGAGATGACGGATGTCGCGCGCGGCTGGCTCGACCGCGGCGTCGCGGGGTTTCGACTCGACGCAGCGCGCTATTTGGTCGAAAGCGCGAGCGGCGAGCTCGCCGATCAACCCGAGACCCACGCCTTCTGGCAGACCTTTCGGAAGGCCCTCGCGGTCGGGACCCCGGACGTCTACTTGGTCGGAGAGGTCTGGAGCGGCCGCGCGTCGGTCTCGACCTACGAACACGGCGGCGACGAGCTCCATCAGGCCTTCGACTTCGATCTCCAACATGCCCTGCGGGACGCGGCGGCGACCGGCCGCGCATCCGCCCTACAAGCGGCTCTCCAGGCCCAAGCCCAATCTGGAACCGCCTGGGGTTTCGCGGCGACGTTCGTGGGCAACCACGACCTCGCGCGCGTCGCGGGCACGCTCGGCGAGAGCGGCCAGCGCGCGGTGACATTCCTGCTCCTGACGCTGCCGGGGACGCCCTACCTCTATTATGGAGACGAGCTCGGGCTCGGCCCCTCCCCGGTCAACGGCGATCGCGCCAAGCGCGGCCCGATGGCCTGGGATGCGAGTCCGAACGCCGGATTCAGCGACGCGCCCACGCCCTGGAATGCCCTCGCGGACGATGCCGACCGGCACCATGTCGCGGCGGCGCGTGCAGATCCGGCGAGCCTTTGGAGGCTCACGCGGGACCTGATTGCGCTGCGTCACGCACATTCGGCCCTCGCGAGCGACGGTTTGCGCGTCGTCACCGTCGGAAACGCGGGCGTGTTCGCGATGGTCCGCCATGATCACGCCGGCGCCTACCTCGCGGTCGTGAACCTCGGATCGAGCACCGCGACGGTCGGCGAGGTCGACGTGTCGCGCGCCGCCGACGTGCTCGGAGCCGCACCACCGGCGGCGCCGATCGTGTTCGGCAGCGGCGTGAACGTGGCCGTTCAAGGCTGGGACCGGGTCACGAGCGGGTCGCCACTTGCGCCCGGCGAAGGGCGCGTCATCCGCTTGCGCTAGGCCTTTCGCAAGCGGCCGCCCCGGCGTTCAGGGCCCGTAAATGGCAAGCGGCGCCGAGCTCTGGGGGCCGTCGGCCGCGCTGTTGAGCGTGCGCACCTCGGACGCGACGGTCTGCCCGCCGACCGTGGCGGTCAGCTGGAGCGTCACGGGATAAGCCTGCGCGGGCAGCGTCGAGATCGAGCGCACCCTGCATTCGTCAGAATCGCAGCGGAACGGGGCGACGGAGTAGTTGCAGTCGCAGCATTCGATCTTGGAATCGATGGTACGACTGTATTTCACGAAGGTGACTTTGAGCGTGATCGGCTCGATCGGCGCCGCGTCGAGAGGCTGGGTGCAGCGATCGGGCGATTGCCGCGCGCGCTGGCACTTGACCGACTCGCCTTCCATCCAGCACCAGCCGAGGCGATCGCCGGCGTGGACGGTGTCGTTCGCAAGGACGAAGAAGATCATGGTGAGCAGCATCGGGGACTCCTGAGCGTCGTCGCGCGGGGCGGTCGAGCGACGTGCGGTTGACTCTACTGCATCGCGCGGGGACGTGAAACTGGGCTCGCACGCCCGGCGCGCGAGGTCGCTCGACGAGAGGCGTGGTCGAGGGGGGCGGCGCCTCGAGGGGGTTCGCAAGAGAGAAATGCCGATCGCCCGGCGCGCGACTCGGGACTATGATGGCGGCATGCTCGACGCGCGCTTCTTCTTCGAACGCCTCGTCTCGCTCACGCGGACGCTCAGCGAAGATCGCACGTTGGAGGAGGCGCTCGGCTGCATCACGGATGTCGCGCTCGATCTGCTCCCCGGCGATCACGCGTCGGTGCGCGTCTTCGATGAATCGCGGGCCGAGCTGCTCTCGGGCGCCCGGTCCGGGGAGGGGCTCGCCTTCCGGCCGATGCGCATTCGTCCGGGCGAGGGCGTCATCGGCTGGGTCGCCATGCACGGGCGCGCGCTCGTCGTGGCCGACAGCGAGAACGACCCGCGCTACATCTCGCCCGGCGCGCAGGGCTTTGAGGTCGCCTCGCTCTTGGCGGTGCCGCTGTGGTCGGTCGGGCACGTGGTCGGGGTGCTGTCGGTGTCGTCGCGCGAGCGCGCGCGCTTCTCGGCGGACGACGAGGTCGTCGCCCAGCTTCTCGCGAACTGCGCCGTGCCGCCGCTCGAGCGCGCGCGCCTCAAGCGCATCGCCGTGACCGATCCGCACACGATGGCGTTCAACCAGGGCTATTTGATGCCGCGCCTCGCAGAGGAGATCGAGCGGGCGCGGCAGCACGTGACGCCGCTGGGGCTCTTGCTGATGGATCTCGACCACTTCAAGCGCGTGAACGACACCTGGGGACACGCGGCCGGCGACCTGGTCCTGCGCGAATTTGCGGACCGCGTGCGATCGACGATTCGGCGCTCGGACATCCTCGTCCGGCGTGGCGGCGAGGAGTTCGTCCTCATCATGCCGGGCGCGGGCGAGGCCGAGACGCTGTCGGTGGCGCGCCGCCTGCGCGAGACGATCGCGTCGACGCCGTTCACCGTGACCAACGACGCGCTCCAGCCGCAGACGGTGTCGATCGGCGTCGCGCAGTGGCACGCGGGCGAGGACGCCAGCGCGCTCGAGCAGCGCACGGACGCCGCGATGTACGAGGCCAAGCGCGGGGGACGCAACCGCATCGTCCTCGCGCCGATCGCGGGGGTTGCGCGCACATTCGGCGGCGACGAAACCGACGGCGCGCGCTGACATGGCAAGCGCGTGACGACCTAGATCCAAGCCCTAGAGACGCCGCATCACACTCAGGGTCGCTCGCACACCGTCGGCATCGTGTTGTCGCAAGGGATGTCGTTCCAGTTGGACTCGTTGGCGTCGAGGTACACCTGAACGCAGTCCTCGTTCGAGCCGTGATCGTTGGGCTCGCTGGGGCTCCACTGCACGTAGCCGTCCTCGACCGGACGCCCGTCGTCCCAGACGAAAGCACCTTCGTCGGCCTGGTCGGTCAGGCCGAGCCAGAGGTCGGTCCATCCGCGCGCGCGCACCCGATCGAGCACCGCCACCTGCTCGGGGGTGCTGTCGGCGAACCAGACGTGAGCGCCCTGGGAAGCGCAGATCGCCTGGGCCTCGACATACGTCCGCGGTCGCGTGCATAGGAAGTAGGTCCCGCCGAACACTTGCATCTCGGTGCAATCGGGGCACTCGGGAGCGTCGTCCGCCATGTTGTTGCAGTCTTGGTCGATCCCGTCGCCGCAGATGTCCTGGGCGCCGACGTAGCTATCGGGGTCGCCCTCGTTGCAGTCGTCGCGACAGGCGCGTCCGTCCTGGTCCAGGTCGTGGGCGACGTAGTCGCGCAGGCAATCGTAGGTCTGCTCGAAGTCGGCCTTGCGTGCGGCGAGGAAGCCGTAGCACTGGTCGAGGGCGTCGCTGGTGAGCGGCCCGCCCTCGCGATCGACGTAGGGCTGGATGACGGCGGGGACGGGCGCGAGCGCGTCGGGGAAATCGGGCGCCGAGACGAGAAGCGCGACGTCGAGCAGCGCGTTCTCCCAGGCGGTTCGGCACGCCGGGTCGGCCACGCAGCGGCGCAACAGGAGACCCTGCCCATCGTACCAGCCGTCGTTGCTGCCGAAGGTCTGATCGGTGCCCCAGGGGAGGAGGCGCCACACGCCGGCGGCGTCGACCGCGAGGAAGTAGTTGTTGCGCGTTGGCGCGTAGCCATCCCAGTGGCCGATGAAGACCTCGGTGGCCATGGCCGCGAGGACCTCGTCCCAGTCGATCTGGGGCGCGAGCGCGGCCATGAAACCCGGCCCATCGGGGGTGGCGGCGATGGTCTCGATGAGGCTCTCGAGCGTGAGGCGCGCGCTCTCGGGGCCGCGGTCGAGCTCGAGGACGTAGCCCATGCCGGGCTCGAGATCCTGACCGTACGCGCCCTCGAAGATGGCGACGTTGTCGGGGAGATTGCGATCGAGCCAGGTCCCCTCGCGCGCCTCGACGACCAGGTAGAGCCCGCGATCGGTGCCGTTGATGCGCACCCAGGCGTAGCCCGTGCGCGGGGCCGGCACGCCCATCGCGCGGAAGATGCGATAGGCGAGGAGCTCGTGGATGCGCGTGCCGTCCTGCTGGAAGTTGTTGAGGTCGAAGCGGGACACGCCGCGGAACGTCTGGTCGGGCGCGAAGCGGCTGAATGAGAGCTTGAGGGCCGGTTTGGCGTCGATGGGCGCAAAGCTGCCGATGCGACCCTTGATGCGCGTGGCGATCTGGAGCGGTCCGGAGAGGGTCGGCGGGAGGTCGGGCGAGGCGTCGGGCTCGCTCATGGCGAAGGTCGCCGGCACGTAGTCGTAGGGCGCGGCGCTGAGGGCGTTGGTGGCGAGCTCGCTGAGAGTGACGTCGATGGTCGGCACGGGGCGCGCGGGATCGAAGAGCATGGCGCCGGGATCGGGGGGCGGAATCGGGATGACCGGGCCGTTGATCGCGCCCGGCGTGGGTTGCGTCGGCTGCCAGACGCCGGTCGTGTCGGGCAGGCGTCCCCAGGTTGTGAGCGTCGGATTGGCGGTGGGTGGCGCGCTGTCGATGACCGCGTCGTCGCGTAGAAGTGTGACGGCCTCGGCGCCGCAGTTGATGCCAAACGCGGTGATGGCGATCGTGCGGCGCTCGCCGGCGAGAAGGAGATCCGCAACGTCGGTCGCGAGCGGGAGGCGGTGGTCGAGGCGCGCGACGTCGTCGGTCAGGGCGAGCGCGGCGAGCGCGATCGGGGTCGCGCCGACGTTGACGACCTCGGCCCAGTCGGCGGGCGTACCGCGACAGTCGACCTCGTTGAGGATGAGCTCGGGAAGGGGCTCGGGGCCGGTGTCGTCGGGCTCGGTCTCGAGTTCGAATTCGGACTCGGACTCGTTCTCGGACTCGGACTCGTTCTCGGACTCGGACTCGTTCTCGGACTCGGACTCGGACTCGGACTCGG
>SXIE01000398.1 GCA_005772945.1 Pseudomonadota bacterium | reverse complement strand
GCTGAAGCACGTGTCGGCATAGTGGATCGACGACCCGACGCAGGAGGCCGCGTTGCACACGTACCCATCACCACGATAACTGCTCGTGCACGCAGCCGGGGACGACGCTCACGGTGGGCGGTCCCGGCGCGGCGTTCCCGCAGAGCATCGTCATGGCCAACGGGGCCCTCGCCAAGAACGTCTTCTGGCAGGTCGGGAGCCACGCGACGATCGATGCGGCGGGCGGCGGGACGATGTACGGAACCATCATCTCGCAATCAGGCGCATCGTTCTCGACCGCTGGCAACGTGGCCATCACCACGTTGAACGGGCGCGTCTTTTCGCTCGGGGCGTCGGTCACCCTGGTGAACACCATCATCAATGTGCCCGCACCATGAGGCCGCGCAACTCACTCGAGGAGAAGTCCATGAAACTCGCAACAAGAGCCTCGGGGGCGATCGGCCTCCTGGCACTCACGCTTCTCGCCAGTCCCATGGCGTCAGCAGAATCCGGTTGGTACGTCGGTCTCAATGTCGGGGCGTCGCTGTCGAGCATCGACGACGTGCGCATCACGCGCGGGCTGCTCGAGGCGGGCTTCACGACGAACTCGATCCACGATGACGACCAGGACGTCGGCTACAAGATCTACGGCGGCTACCAGTTCAACAACTACCTGGCGCTCGAGCTCGGCTTCTTCTCGCTGGGGGAGTTCGCGTTCGACGCGACGACCACGCCGACCGGAACCCTGCGCGGCACTATCAAGCTGCGCGGTGGCAATCTCGACGTCGTCGGCCTGCTGCCGCTCATCAAGGAGCTCTCGCTCTTTGCGCGGGTCGGCGTGAACGTCCACCAGGCCCAGGACACCTTCACCGGCACCGGGGCGGTCAACGTCGCCAATCCAAGTCGCGACGAGTGGATGGCGAACGTCAAATTCGGGCTCGGGGTCCAGGTCAACGTCACCGAGTCCTTCGGGATGCGCGGGGAGTGGGAGCGCTTCCGCGTGGTCGATGGCGTCGGCAACACCGGCGACGTCGACATGATCTCGTTCGGGCTGGTCGGCCGCTTCGGCACGAAGGCCCCAGCGATCGTGCATGTCATGCGGACCGACCCCGCGGAGTGTCCGAAGTTCGAGGCGGCTGCCCCGTGCGTCATCCCGAAGGTCATCGAGCCGGTCGCGGTCACGTTCTCGGCCGACTCGCTCTTCGACTTCGACCAGGCCACGGTGCGGCCGGCCGGGAAGACGGCGCTCGATACGCTCGCGGCGAACCTGGTCGGCGTCAGCTACGAGCACATCACGGTGCGAGGACACGCCGATCGCATCGGCGAGGACGAGCACAATCGGGACCTGTCGACGCGGCGCGCGGAGGCTGTGAAGGCCTATCTGGTGGAGACCGGCAAGGTCCCGGCCGGCAAGATCGACGCGGTGGGGGCGCCCGATTCGGAGCCCGTCACCACACCCGGCCAGTGCGTCGGCGTCATCGTGACCCCGAAGCTCATCGCCTGCCTGCAGCCCGATCGGCGCGTGAACGTCGAGGTCTTCGGTACGAAATGAGCCCGGCTCCGCCCGCGTACGCGGCCACCACCGCGTGCGGCGGGCGGCGATCAACTGAAGAAGGGAGCAAGCCGGATGGCACCGAGGCGGGTGAGTTTCGAGGCGGCGCGACTCGCGCTGGCGCATCTCGAGTTCGATGGCGAGCGTGAGCGGGATGCCGCCCTCGCCCGCGCGGCGCGCATCTGCAGCGGCGCGCTCGCCGTCGAGCGGGTCGGCGTCTGGCTGATGGCCCAAGGGCGGAGCCAGCTCGTGTGCCCGGACCTCTTCGTCCGCTCGGAGGCCGCCTGCCGGGTGGGCGAGACCATCGCGTTGGATACCGTCCCCGCGTATCGCGCGGCGCTGGAGGCCCGCAAAGTCATCGTCGCCGACGACGCCCAACACGCCCCGGCGACGCGCGAGCTGACCGGCGCCTACCTGGGTCCGCTCGGGATCACCTCGATGTTGAGCGCGACCGTGTTCCGCGACGGCGAGGTGGTCGGCGTGGTCTGCCTCGAGCACGTCGGCCCGGGGCGGACCTGGTCGGATGCCGAGAGCGCGTTTGCCTCGTCGGTCGCCGACCTGGTGGGCATGCTGTTCGAGCACACCGCGCGGCGCGCGGCCGAGCGCGAGCTGCGCGACCGCATCGCCGATGAGACCGACCAACACCGCCACGCCCTCATCGGACAGATCGCCGCGGGCATCGCCCACGACTTCGCCAACATCATGCAAGGAGTCTCGCTCGCCGCCAGCGAGCTGGCAGACGCCGGCGACGTCGAGCGCGAGCGGCTCCTCGCGGGCCTCGCGCGCTGGACGAGCAGTGGCGTGGCGCTGGTCCAACAGCTACGCCGCTTCAGCATGGCGCCTCCCAGCGGGGAGCACTGCGAGGTCGCGCAGGTGCTCGCGCAGCTCGAGCCCATGCTTGCACTTCTCTGCAAGGGTATCGTCGAGTTCCGCCTCGAGCTGGAGCCGGGCCCGAGCTGGGCGCCGATCACGCGCACGAACCTCGAGCGCGTCGTGTTCAACCTGGTCTTGAATGCGCGCGACGCCGCCGAGGGCAACGGCCATATCGTCGTGCGTTTGCGGAGCGCGGAGCGCGGGCTCGCGATCGAAATTCGCGACGACGGCGCGGGCATCTCGGAGGAGCTGCTGGTCCACGTGTTCCGGCCCTACTTCACGACCAAGGCGCACGGCACTGGCCTGGGCCTGGCCACCGTGCGCGCCATCGTCGACGCGGCCGGCGGCTCCATCACCGCCACATCGGTGCCGGGCGCAGGCTCGTGCTTCACGATGTTCCTGCCACGCACCGCCCACCGACCTGACGCACCTCGCCCCCGGCTCGAGGTCGGCCGCGGCGAAAGCTGAACGTCGAGCCCGTTTCCCTGGTCCCCACACCTATTCACCACACTGCAAGGATACCCCATGAAGACTCGACACCTGCTCATCGGCATCGCCCTGACCCTCGCACCGACCGCTTCGGCGCTCGCGGCCGCGCCCATGCCACACCGGATGGTGGAGATGCCCACGAAGGAGTCGCGAGCCGCGTTCGCGGACGCCATGCGGAATCTCTGGGAGCAGCACGTCTTCTGGACCCGGCTCTATGTCGTCAGCGCCTTGGCGGGATTGCCCGACAAGGACGCGACGGCGAACCGCCTTCTCCAGAATCAGGAGGATCTCGGCGACGCCATCAAGCCGTACTTCGGGATCGTTGCCGGCGACAAGCTCCACGCGCTCTTGAAGGAGCACATCCTCATCGCCGTCGCGATCATCGACGCGGCCAAGGCCAAGGAGAGCGCGGCGCTCACGGGCGCCAAGGCGCGCTGGTACGCGAACGCCGATGAGATCGCGGCGTTCTTGAGCGCGGCCGACCCGAAGGGATGCCCACCCGAACACACCAAGACGATGATGCGCGAGCACCTCGACCTGACGCTCAGCGCGGTGACGGCGCGACTCGAGGCCCGCTACGCCGACGAGGTGGCGGCCTTCGACAAGATCGAGGCTGCGGCCCTCATGATGGCGGACATGCTGAGCGCCGGCATCATCAAGAAGATGCCGTCGAAGTTTGCCAAGTCCACGATCGTTCGTTCGCACCCCTAGTCACGCGATGCTGAGCGCCCCGCCCCCGCGGACCATCTCGCGCCGCCGCCGCCCTGCCCACGGTCTGCGAGCGCCGATTCGTGCCCCCGACGAGCAACCGCTGCGCGCGGAGCTCTTCAGCGTCGGCCAGCTCGAGCGCCATGCCGCTACAATGGCGGGCTGGCACGAGCTTGCGCCGGAGAGCGGTCGACGCCGAGGCACGCGCAGCGAGGCACGCGGCGCCGATCGCCTGCTCACGCGCCTCGGCGAGAACGCGAGCGTCTTCGTGGACGCCTACGCGCTTCTCACGGAGGCCGTCGGGCGCGGCCGCCAGATCACCCCCGCGGCCGAGTGGTTCATCGACAACTACCACCTCATCGACGACCAGATCCGCACCGCCCGCGTGCATCTCCCGCGCAGCTACAGTCGCGAGCTCCCGCGGCTCGTCAACGCGCCGATCCCCGGCACGCCGCGCGCCTACGAGCTTGCGCTCGAGCTCATCTCGCACTCGCACGGACGCGTCGATATCGAGGGGCTCGAGGCCTTCATCGTCGCGTACCAGGCGGAGAAGCCGCTGCGTCTCGGCGATCTCTGGGCCGTCCCGATCATGCTGCGCCTGGCGCTGCTCGCGAACCTGCGACGCGTCGTCGTCTCGGTGACCCGAGGGCGCCGCGAGCGCCCGCGGGCCCAGTACTGGGCCGGCGAGATGATCGACGTGACCGCGACCGATCCCGCGCGTCTCGTCCTGGTCATCGCCGACATGGTCGAGGAGGCCCCTGCGCTCGGGGACGCCTTTGTCGCCGAGCTCGCGACGCGCCTGCGGAGCCAGGGTGCGCCCCTTCAGTTCGCGATGTCCTGGCTCGAGCAGCGCCTGGCCGAGCAGGGCCAAACGGTCGAGCACATCTTCGATGTCGCGACCCAGAGCCAGGCGGCCGATCAGGTCTCGATCAGCAACAG
>SXIE01000397.1 GCA_005772945.1 Pseudomonadota bacterium | reverse complement strand
GTTCGAGGTCGAGGCCGATGCGTGGCTCGGACAGGACCAGGCGCGCAAGGCGCAGCGCGCGCTCGAGCAGGCGCTCGTCGAGGCGAACGCCGCGGCCGACGGGATCCTCGCGGAGGCGCTCGAGGCGCGGCTCAGGGCGCGCCCGGCGACTGTGCCGGGGCCCGCGCTCGCGGGCGTGACGCATGGGGTCTCGGCCTGAGCGCGGCGGCAGCATGCTAACGATGTTGCGTCCGCGCGTGTGACCGCGCGAGACCGATCGGCCGCGAGGTGACGTCGGACGGGATGAACCGCCCTTCATCCCCGAGGTCGCCATGCTCCGCCTGCTCGTTTCCGGTCTCGTCGTGACATTCCTGTCGTCGCCGCTGCTCGTGGGCCCGGCGAGCGCCGCCACCCCGAACGACTCCGCCGAGTCGCTCGAAGCGGCGTGGCATGCGCTGCCGCGTCGCGCACGCGCGCGTGTCTTCGAGGTCGGTTTCGGACCGGGCGACGCGAGGCATCCGCCACGTTGGCTCGGCTTCGGGCGCGTGGGACGGAACAGCCCTTACTGCGGCTTTGCGGAGAACGGCACGGCATCGATCCGGATCGGCGTGCGCTGGGCGACGCGTCGCGCGACGGAGCGCGCCATCGGGCGCATCGGGATCGAAGCTTACCGCGAGGGTGGCGTGGTGGTTGCGCACCTCACGCGCGCGCAGATCCTTGCGGTCGCGCTCCTTCGCGGGGTCGTCTGGATTCGCCCCGACGGGTGCAGTTGGCCGAACCACGAGCCGGTGTTTCTTCCCCGGTGAGGTGGTCACGAGGTCGACGTGACGCGCCTCAGGGGTCGCAGATGCGCGGCCCGAAAGGGATTGCCTGATCCGTCGCGATCCCGATCGTCATCACGCCGAGGTGCCCGGTGCGCATGTAGAAGTGGGTCTCTTCGGGGGTCCCGCCGATGTGGTCGAGGTTGCCGGGGCCGGTCTCGTAACCGGCCGCGACGACCACCGCGCGCGTGCCGCTCGGGTCGCGCAGGATCATGCGCGTGCCGCGCGCGGGGCGGGCCGCGGACGTCCAATACATGTTGACGTACCAGGCCTCGTGCAGCAGCGGAAACAGGCTCGGCGCGCCGATCCCCGCGCCGTAGAAGGAGCCGCCCTCGAGCGGGGCCCACACCTGGGATCGGTGCATGACGTACCCGGTTGCGGCCTGCGACAGGGCATAGTGCGCCGCGAGCTCGTCGGTCGAGGTGGCGGGGAAGGGGGCCGGCTCCTCGGCGGTCACGAGGTGGGCCTCGAGGACGATGGGGCCGGTCGCGGGCATCGCGAGGCGGTCGCCGCCGTCGCCGACGCGCGCCATCTCGCCGACGGCCATCGCGCAAGCGCCGCGCGAGGGCTCGATGAAGCCGATGTCGAGCCCGAACGCGCCCGCCTGCGGCCCGCTCGCGTTGACGTAGGTGTCGGCGACGACCCAGACGAACCCGGCCGCGACGTCGGCGCGCGCGTGGCGGTCGCCGCGATCGAGGCAGGCGGAGGCGTCGCGCGCCGAGAGGATGTGCACGTCGATGTCGACGCCCGCGTCGTCGTAGACGGCGGCGCTCAAAAAGCCGTCGGCCGGGGCGGCGACGCGGAACAGGAACTCGGGGCCGCCTTCGTTCTTTTCGGGCGCGCAGCTGTAGTGGTCGAGGAGGTCAGACGCGGCCGCGCCCGTGTCGCCGTCGAAGTGGAACGGGAAGGTGGTCACGCACGTGACGCCGTTGGGGCAGGGGGCTTCGACGTCGGTGTCGGTCTCGGTGTCGGTTTCGGACTCGGTGTCGGACGCGGTCTCGGACTCGGACTCGGACTCGGTCTCGGACTCGGTCTCGGTCTCGGTCTCGGTCTCGGTCTCGGACTCGGACTCGATCTCGGACTCGGACTCGATCTCGGTCTCGGTCTCGGACTCGCCCTCGGTCTCGGTCTCGGACTCGGTCTCGATCTCGGACGCCGTCTCCCCCTGGGTAGCGCCGCCATCCGCGTCCGGGCCGCCTCCCGTCCCGCTCTCGTCCGCGCACGCCAGCATCGCCACGCAAGCGATCAGCCCCGAACCATGCCGCAATCGGACCCGAGCAAGCATCGGCACCTCGCGCCAAGAGCCCCACCGTTCGCGCCTATCTCGAGACGGCCGCGTCCTCGACGATGACGCCGTACGCGTAGCCGGCCCCGAAGTCCTTGTCGAGGTGCACGGCCCCCTTGACCACCACGATCTCGCCCACCGCCGCGGTGTCGCTGGTCGTCACGGTGAGGTCGTTGTCCTGGCCGGCGTCGCTGCCGGAGCCGTCGCGCAGGTGGAGCCAGTTCTTGCCCATGACCCCGGACGTGGACTTGACGACCCTGCCGCGCACCGCGACAGGCTGGTCCTTGAGCGCGCTCTTCTGGGCGAAGACCTCCGCGACCGTCCGTCCGGCGGGCCCCTCGGCCTTCGTGATCGGCGCCGCGACGTTCGGGCCCTCCGCCGCCCCCATCCCCGCCGCCGCGCCATGGCCCTGGCCTTGGCCCTGCCCTTCGCCTGCGCCTTGCATCGTCCCGAAGTAGATCCGGTCGAACCTCCGCCCGAGCGTCTTGCTCTCGAAGCCGAACATCAGCTCCGGCCGCGCGATCGCGACGTCGCTGCCCACCGCGACCTCGACCTGCGGCACGGCCGCCCACGCCTCGGCCGGCTGGATCCGCAGGTAGCTGTATTCGCCGCCGTCGATGCGCTCGACGAGCTTGCCCGCGACGGGCGCCTCGGCGCTCGGCGTCCCGAGCGTGCCGAAGTAGATGCGCGCGAACCTACGGCCGAGCGCCTTGCTCTCGAAGTCGCTCATGGGCATGGGATCCGCGATGCTGACGTCGGCCCCGACGGCGACCTGCGTCACGGGAATGGCGGCCCACACGTCGGCGGGCTGGATCCGGAGGTAGCTGTACGTCGCGGCCTCGAGGCGCTCGAGCAGCTTGCCCGCGAGCGCCGCTCCACCGGGTTTGGCGGCGCCCCCCATCGCTGCGTGGTTCGGAGCCGCCGGAGCGCTCGCCACGGGGGCGGCCGCGGTCGGCGGGGTGGGCGTCGCGTTCGCGCCCGCCGTTCTCGGTGCGCCGTCAGCGACCGGCGGGGCGACTGGCGTCGCGACGGGCGCAGGCGGTATCACGGCCGGCGGCGCGTTCTGGCCGCAACCGAACAAGGGCATGAGGGCGATAGCAAAGACGGCGAAACGCATGCGAGATCCTCCGGTCGACGGAGGTCGCGTAACACACGCCCCGCCCGAAAACGACGATGGTTTGCGCGCACGACGCCCGGCCCGCGGCGCGCGTCGCTAATGCGAGATGAGAAACGGTCCCGCGCGGCGCGCCACCGGCGGCGGCGTCACGAACAGGTCCTCGACCGTCATGTGCCGAATCGGCGCCATGATCGCCTCGTTCAGCACGGCCAGCGGACCCTTGATATCGCAGTGCGCGAGCTGGTCGCAGTGGCTGTCGTCGTGCACCTGACACGCGACCAGGCTCACCGGCTCGTCGAAGAGCGCCAACACGTCCGTCAACGCGATCTCGCCGAGCGCGCGCGCGAGTCGATACCCACCGCCGCTGCCCTTGGCCGCCAAGACGATCCCGCGCTGCTTGAGCCGCTGCAGCACCTTGGCCAGCAGCATCTCGGGCGCATGGTACTGCGCCGCGATGGCCTTGGCCGTGAGCAGATCGCCCGCCGCCGCGCGCCCCATCATGCGCAGCGCCAAAAGCGCGTACTCGGTCTTCTTGGTCAGGCGTAGCACACACGCTCCCGGGCGCTTCGCGGCGACCCGCGCGGGACACTGCCCGGCGGCGCGACCACGGTCAAGGACCGGGCGCCGCGCGCAGGAGGACCCAGCTTACGTGCGCCGGGCTCGGGCACTCGGCGCTGGGCGGCGGGAAGCGCGGGTCGGGGCGGCTCGTGTCGAGCGACACGAAGTCGAACTCGCCCCCGCCGAGCGTGACGCGCCGCACCGCGCCCGGCGGAATCCACGCCGCCGCGTCCCCGATACGGACCTTCAGATCGAAGTGCTCGGTCGCCTCCGTGCACCCCGACGCCGCCAGCTTCACCTCGCTGTAGGCCACGTGCGACAGGTCGAAATCCGGCTCGGGATCGAGCCCCGCGACGACGTCCGCTCCGAGGTCGCGCCCGCTGCCGGCGCCCACGGCCAGCGCCACCGCGAGCGTCGGCGCGCCGCGCTCGTCCCAGATGACGAGCCCCGTACCGCGCGCGCTCTGACTGAAGCGCACCGCCACCGGCTCACCCACCGCGAGCGGAAAGACGAGCCCCGCCCCCAGACGGTATCGGAGCGTCGCGACCACGCCGCCGGCCCCGCCCGCAGCGTGACCCAGCTCGAGCACCCACACGCCCGCCTCGGCAGCAAGCGCCCGCGCGTCCCCCGCACCCTGCGCGCGTCGGTCCGAAACCTGCGCCCCCGGCCCCGCGCCGCCGTCGCGC
>SXIE01000396.1 GCA_005772945.1 Pseudomonadota bacterium | reverse complement strand
CGCTCATCCAGCGACGGGGATACAAGCTCAAACCGGACTCGCAACGCGTCTTCGTCGATCATTACCAGCGTGGATCACGCCGCACCCTCGGCCGTCAAGCGAGACCGGCAGTCGGATCGACAATTTCCGCACAGCCCCTAACCAGCGTCTCTGGATAAGGTCGCCTTGGACGTTTCGACGCTTCGTGTCAGCGGCGGGTTGGCGTTGCCAACGGCCGGCTGGATTGCGTTCCATTGCCCACCTTCGCCGACGGGGTCTCTTGCCGGCGGATCCGCGCTGGCGTCTCTGGGCGCGTCGCGAATCGTCCTCGCGACACGGCCCAGCGGCTAGGCATTCGTCGTGTTCGTCGTGTTGCCCTCGGGTCGCCGCGTCTCCCAGATGCGATCGTGCAGCCACATGTTCCCACGGCCCATCTCGAACGCGAGGGCCGTCTGAATCCCGGCGTAGTTGCGGATGATGTGCTGCCGGATCGTATCGGCGCGCTGCTCGAGGTCCGCGATCGAGCCGAAGTCGGCGACCCAATAGGCGCGAAACTCCGACAGGTACGTCGCGAAGGTGTGGTTGTAGGTCATCGCATTGCGCAGGTCTTGGACCGCGTTGATCGCATGGCTCGATTCGTGGATGAGGGTCGTCTTGAGCCCGTCGACGTCGCTCGTTTGATCCTTGATGCAGATGATGCGCGTGCAGTTGATGTGGCAAGCGTTCGCGTTGTCGGAAACGATGAAGTAGTTCGCGGCCGCAGTGCCCACGACGTTCACCGACGAGGGGTTCTCGTAGACCGTTCCTTGGACGCCGGGGAAGTTCGCGGCGATGAGCTCGGCTTGGTTCGGAGGTTTGGTCAGCTCGCTGAACATCATGATCGTGACGTTGCCCGAGCACAGCGCGCGCGCCGTGTTGTACTCGACGTCGTTCGCGCTCTGCGCCATCGCCTCGACCGTGCGCTTGGCGATGCCGTCCGGCACGTTGTCGGTGTTGAGTGGCGGGCGGACGGGCGCTTGCGGTGCGGTCGCCGCGCCAGGTGTTTGTTCGGCGGCGCCAGCGCCGGCCGCGTGGTCCGCCGGCGCAGCCTCGCCGGTGCGCTGAACGGGGGCGTGAGACTCGAGCCCCGCCCCGTCACCCGAGCCGAAGGCCGCTTGGATCGTATCGAGGCGCTCGAGGGACACGCCGGTGCCCGACGTGGCAGCGCGCGCGGGCGCGGCGGCACTATGGTCCTGGCCGTCGTGCGCCGCCTGGACGGGGCGCAACATCGACATCTGGACCTCATAAGGCTTGCCCGCTAGGAGGGCCCGCTGCACCGACGTGCCAGCGGAGGACCCGCTTCCGTCGGACGCGCCGTGTGGGGCGCTCGTCGGGGAGTCCGATCGGGGCTCTGCGGCAACAGCGGGTGACGGCATGACAGCTCCTCATCCGGCTTTGACGGTGAAGAGCCGATTAGGGGTCGAGCTCGTGGCAGTGTCAATGTCGCAACCGCGATGGTCGCTGCGCGAGCGCTAGTGCCCGGTGCGATCGAGCACGACGCGCGTGTCGAGGTCGAGCCCGAGGTCAGCGCGCGACCTTGATGATCGGTCCGCGCGCGATGCGGACGAGCTCGGACGCGGCGAGGGTGTATCGGGTGCCGGCCGCGTCGCGCACGAGGAAGTGACTCGCGGCGGTCGCGCTCGGGGGTACGAGCTTGTCGAGGACGATCCAGTGGCCGCCGACGACCGCACCGCGGGCGTCGTAGATGTTGATCGCCGCGATGACATGGTGGCCGTTGCGGGAGGCGTGGCCGGCGGCGCGCGCGGCGTCGAGGCCGTTGGCGGTTCGGACGAACGCGGAACGCGTGAAGCCCATCGTGTGCAAGGCCTGCACGAGCCGCGCTTCGTTGGTGCCCACGCCGAAGTGGCCCGTGGCCAGGCTGATGAGGCGGCGCATGTCCGGTCTCAAGCTGATGCCGAAGTCGGCCAGGATCATCGCGATCGATGTCGGGCCGCAGGCGTCGCCTTTGCTGAAACCCCAGAGCTCTTGCGGCAGCGCGCGTCTCAGCTCGGGTGGGGTCGGCGCGCGCGCGATGAGGTGCTGCACGAACGCGAACATGCCCGCCAGTTGGCCTTGGAATTGATCAGCGACCGCCTGGCTGACCTTGCGGCCAAAGGCGGTGAACGCGGCGTCCTTGACCATCTGGCCGGCCGCATCGATGCGCAGCGGCAGGGTCCCAGGGTCGCCCAGGTGCGGTGAGGGCAAGGCGCGGGCGGCATCCAGGGTCGCGTCGACCGCGTCGGCCGCGCGCCCCGCGTCGCTCAGCGCATTGGCCGCGCGACCGACCGCGACGGCGGCGTCGAGTCCATGCACGGCACGCGCGATCGCGCGGCTGCGGATCGCCGCCTTGGCGCCCCAGGCCGGCGGCCCGCCGAGGTTGGCCACCAGCCCGACCGCCGCGAACCCCAACGCCATCATCGCACGCCCGGCGAGGCCCCAGCTCGGGCCCTCCTGCAGCAGATCCCAGCCAACGTGGGCCAGGTCGGCGACCAGACCCGCGATGTCGCCAATAATCGGGATGAACGCCGTCGCCAGCGCGATCGCATCGAGGCCCAGCAGGATCTTGTGCACGACCGACTCGAAGAAGCCTTCGCGCAGGTGATTGGTCGCGTACCACCGATCGGCGAGCGGGTTGCCGCGCAGATCGAGGGCGAAGCCCGACTCCGGCACGTACGCCAACTTGGCGAGCGGCTGGTGCTCGAGGCCGCGCGCGCTCACCAATCGGAAGGCGATGCGGAACCCGGGATCCAGCGCCACCATCTGATGCGGTCGGAACCACGGCGCGGGCGCCGCCGCTTGCGTCAGGACGCCCTGCGAGACGTCGCAGAGCCCGGCGATGCCGCCGTCGGCGTCGCCCAGGACGATGAAGTGGCCGCGGTGCTCGCCGCCAAAACGCACCGCCAGCCAGGCGACGCCGTCGGGGCCGGGCACGCGACGCACGACGCCCTCGCCGACGCCTTCGCCGACGCCTTCCGCGATGCGCTCTTCGACGAGCGTGTCGCGGTGATAGATGAAGGTGCGGTCGCGTTCGGCGGGCAGCTTCGAGGAGCCGACGCACCCCGTCGGCAGATGCCACTTCTCGAGCACGCGGCGCCCGAGCGCGTCGGTCACCACGCGCAAGCCATCGGCGACCGGCCAGATGTCGTCACCGCCAGGTCCGGGTGCGCGACATGCGTCCGGCTCGTCGGCCGCGACGTACTCGAGCTGGCCCCACGGGTCGTAGACAAAGCGGTGCCGCGGTGAGGCTGCGCAGTCGTTTCCGCTGGCGCCGAGATCGCAGCCGTCGTGCGCCGCCTGGCTCTCGCCGCCGTAGGCGAATCCGAGGCGGTCGGTGCGCTCGGCGGGCGCCCCGGCGATGAGGTCGCCGCTGATGGCCGGCGGGCCGAACGTGGTCGCGACCTTGCGCGCCAAGCGGTGGGATGCGCGCGCGATGCGGTCCTGCGACCATTCGAAGGCGGCGTGCTTCACCTCGATCGCTTTCTGTTGGTCGGGGTCGAAGGTCAGCGAGGACTCGCTCGCGATGCGCCCGCCGAGCATCGTGGTCCATTGGCCCGACAGCGACAGCGTGCCCGACGACGGCGCGTAGCGATGGGCGACGCTGCGCACGACCGCACCGGCGTCGTCGTATTCGCGGGCCTCGTAGCGCGACTCCCAGGCGTTGTCGTCCCACGCGGAGAAGCTCTCGGGCGCGGTGAAGAGCGCGGCCGGCGGTCGGCTCAGGAGATCGCTCTTGCCGCGCACGGCGAGGGCGGCGAGCGCGGGCCCGAGGTCGCCCTGCTCGACGCCGCCTTGCAGCATGACGGATTTTTCGAGGACCGGATCGCCGTGCCAATACCAGCGTCGGTGCTCGTAGAACGCGCCCATCGGACCGGCGTGGCGTAGGCGATAGCGCTGGCCGAGCTCGTCGTGGTCGATGGTCGTGGTCCAGGTCGAGCCGATCGCGGGGTTGAAGGTCGACGCGACGACGACCGCGCGCGACGTGAGGTGAGCGCCGGTCCAGCCCCAGGTGATGCGCTCGGGGTGCGCGAACTCCCAGAGTCCGGGATCGCCGACCGTGTCGGTTGCGGCCTTGGTCTCGATGATGCGATCGAGGTGGTCGAAGCGGGTGGTGACCGCGTTCGGGTTCGTGCGGCCGCGATCCGATTCGACACGCACCGGGCGGCCGCGGTCGTCGTAGGTGGCGAACGTGTCGACGTGCTGCGTGACGCCCTCGGCGTCGAGGTCTTGCAGATCGCGCAAGACGCCCGAGAGGCTGTCCCAGTCGCGGCTGAGGTGGGTCAGGCGCGCGCCGCTCGTGTCGAAGGTCGACGCCTCGGTCACGCGCCCGAGGCCGTCGTAGCGGAAGGTGCGCGAGCCCGTGCGCGCGAAGGTGTGGCCGGCGGGGATCTGGCAGCCCGCCGCGAGAGTGGCCGGGAACGTCGCCTGCGCACTGGTGATGTTGCCGAGCGCGTCGACCGCGTGCCGCAAGACGACGCCGCTCGCGGTCCGCTGCACCAGCACCTGGCCGGCCTCGTTGTAGGCGGTGACGACCGCCTCGTCGGGGACGCTCGCGCCGCGTGGAAAGGCGACCACAGGGCGCGCCATGGCGTCGTAGCGCCAGGCACGCTGGCCGAGCGGGATCGGCTGGCTGCCGGTTTTGGTCGTGTCGCTGACCTCGCCGACGACGAGCCCCGCGCGCAGGGTCAGCCGCGTCGCGCGCGTTTCGTCGGCCAAATGGACGCGCGTCGCCGTCAGCTGGCCGAGCCCGTCGTACTGCGATTCGTGGACGGCGCCGCGCACGTCTCGTTCCGCGCGCTGCCGGCCGAGGCTGTCGTAGGCGAGCTCGCGTCGGACTTGGAAGAAGCCGTCGCGCTCGGCGACCATCCGCCCGACGGCGTCATAGTCATAGCTGCGGACGACCGTGAGGTCGTCGCCACTGCCGTGGTGGATTTCGGTGTTGTACGCCGCGAGGCCGAGCTCGTCGGTCGATTGCGTGACCTCGATGTCGTAGGCAAGGCCGCCCGCGGCGCCGGTCCCGTGCCAGCACGCGGCGTCGGCGAGCGCGTAACGCGTGAGTTCACGGCGCCCGGTGCCGGCGTCGTCGCCGCTGCTGAGCGTCGCCGTGAGGCGCTCGGCATGGTCCCATTCATAGCGCGTGACGCTCGCGCCACCGGGCGTCGGCATCAATGCGGCCAGGACCGCGAAGCGCTGCTCCTTGCGCTCGAGCAGCACACCGGTCGCGGCGAACGTCTGCTCGACGCGCTGGAGCAGCGTGTCGCTCGCGCAGAATTCGCCGTGCCCGCTGTCGCCACGGATCTCCACGCGGCCCGGCTTGTCGTCGGCGGTGAAAGCGCTGATCGTCTCGCTGCGAAACGCTTTTGCCGCGCCGCAGACGCTGTCGGGGTCGAAGAGGTCCTTGGCGATGACGCGCCCGAGGCCGTCATAGCGGTGTTCGACCAGGACGCGCGTCGCGCCGTCGCCACGGTCGGTGCGTCCCGGATCGAAGAGGCGCAGGCGTCCTTCCAGATCGCGATAGCTCGTCTCGACGCGGGTATAGGCGGCGTCGCAGCCGACACAGCCCGCTTCGCCGCCGTGCCCGCCGGTGGTCTCGAGGCGCGCCGGCAGCCCGTCGGCGTCGAGGCGCGTGGCGCGCAGAACCCACTTCGGATCGAGCGCCGGTGTCAGCGGACCGCCGCTGGGCGCGGTGCTCGTGTAGTTGGCGGCCCCGGTGTTTCGCGGATCGCGCGCGGCGATGAGGGCCGGGACGGACTCGCCGGCCTCGAGGCTCTGCAACACCGCGGCGATCTCCGCGTCGTCCGCCCCGGCACCCGGTCCGAGCACCGCCACCAGACCGCCGGCTTCATCCCAACGCTCGAGCTCGACCGTGCGGGCATCGCCGCCATCGAGCGCGAGCGCCACGCGCCTCCCGGCCGCGTCGTAATCGCTTCGGCGCGTGACCGTGCGTGCGCTGGCCGGCGTCGCGGCCGTCGCGAGGAGGCCCAGCGGATCCTCATCGGCGATCGTCTGGCGCTCCTCGACGACGCGGTCCTCGCGGTCGTAGCGCGCCGTGGTCTCGTGCGCGAGGCCGCTCGGATCGACGACCGTGCGCACCACGCGATCGGCCAGGTCGTATTCCTTGGCGACGACGTAGGGCACGCCGCGACGCGACATCTCGGTGCGAACGACGTTACCGCGGGCGTCGCGCTCGAGCGTGGTCCGCGCCTTCGTGAGGGTCTCGAAGTCGCATTGCGAGGGCTTGGCGACCTCCTGGCCGATCGCGCTCGGCAGCCCCACGAAGGGCTCCGGCACCTTGCCGGCGAAAACCGCTGCGCCGCTACTCGCGGGCGGATAGGTCCAGGTCGTCGTGTCGAGCGGCGATCCGTCCTCGACCATGGTCCGCTTGCTGAGCGCGCCGCGATGCGGCCCTGCCGCGACGTACTCGAACTCGAGCTCGCGCCCGGCGCGCCCGCCGCTGAGCAGCACCCCATCGGGCAGGGTCGTCGCGGCCGCCTGGCATGCGCGTCCGGGCGCTGCGGGATCGAATGGCGGCAGGCTGTGGATCGTCTTCGCGCCGGTCACCGCGGTCTGCGAAAAAAGGGCCTGGCACGCAAAGCCTGGGGGCAGCGTCGAGTTGGGGTTCTCCCATTGCCACGCTTCGACGCGCGCGAGCCCGTCGGGACCGGTCTCGGTGCGTTTCGTCAAGAGGCCGCCGGGTCCGTATTCGAACGCGAGCACGCGGCCCAGCGGTGAGGTCACGGTCTTGACGAGCCCGCTCGAATCGTGGCTCCAGCGCGTCGCCGCGAGCGCCTCGACCTCGCGGCGTGCGAGCGCTCCGGAGTCATCGAGGATCATGCGCGTGTGGGCCTCGCTCGCGACGAGCAGGGGTCCGTCGGGCACCGCCGCGAGCACGTACGTCCGCGCGACGCCGCGTCCGTCGGTGACGGTGACGCTGCCGCCGGTACCAGAAAACGTGGTCACTTCGGCCGCGTCAGGTAGCGAACCGACGACCTGCTTGGCCACGCGGTCGCCCTCCCATTCGATGGCGAGCCGCGGTACTTCGCGGCCCGCGTCGTCCTCGCGCACGACGGCCGTCAGACGCCCTTGGCCGTCGTAGCGGTAGCGCGTGCGTTTTGTGAGCGCGGGGTCGTCGCCAAAGCGCGTGACCTGCGTGAGCTGCGCGTCGCCGTCGGCGGTGGCGACGTAGTCGAAGGTGATCGTGCGGGCGAACGGGTCGGTGATCGTCGCGATGCGCGGGTGCAGGCCGACCGTCTTCCAGCCGATCTCCCAGCGCCGATTGGCGCTATCGATCACGGCCGAGAGCCGTCGCGCGCGCGTCAGCGGATGCACCGACCCGGCGTACACCAGCTCGAGCTCGCGCAGCTGCGGGTCGATGACGAGGACGAGCCGCCCCTTGCAATCGAAGATGCGGCGCAGCCCCTCGGGCTCGGCGAGCTCGTAGAAACGGCGCTCGTTGGGACGCAGCCCGCGATCGGGGTGCCAGTATGGATGGGCCTCGAAGGCGCTCTGGCCTTCCGCCAAGATGAGCGTGTAGCTGCGCAAGGTCGCGAAGCTGTCGACCGGCGAGCGATACGTGGTCACGCGCGCCTTGAAGTCCTTGCGCTCGGCGCGCTGCTGCTCGGCATTCCAGACCCACCAGGCCGGCCCGGCCGCATAGTCGACGACCTCGCTCGTGCCCGGATGACGCCAGGTGTCGATGCGGCCGCTGCCGTCGGCGATCGCGATGTCGTAGAAGCGGCCCGCGCCCGCGTCCTCGTCCAAGAGCCACGTCGGGTCGGACGAGCCCGCGGCGTCGCGCGCGGTGACCGGCGAGAGGCGCGCGTCGAAGGCGAAGTGCCAGCCGCCCATGAGGCCGCCGTCGTCCTCGCGCTTCGCGCTACGGTAGGTGCGCGCCAACGCGAGCGGCAGGCCCTCGTCGCCTTCGCTGAAGTCGACCTCGGTCAGGCGCAACGACCGGTCGTGGAGCAGCACGCCGATGCCCGCTTCGGCGGTCGAGGTGCGTGCCTCGAAGGCGCCTGGCGCCTGGGGCGGCGGGTAGGGCAGGCGTGGATGGCACGGGCTGAATACGGTCGCGTCGGCGTTGCCGTTGCAGCCCGCGGAACCCTCGACTGCGATCGCGATCTCCTGCTCGCCCAGGATGTGTCCCTCGGCGTCGACCAGGGTTACCCGAATCACGATGACGCCCTCGGCGCTGGGCTCGAGGTCGACCGATTGGCCGGCCGGCACGGTCACGGAGTTGCCGTTGCCATCGAGCACGCCCGCCCCGGCGACGATCGTGTAGGTCGCCATCGCGCCGGCGGGCACGCCGCCTGTCGTGATTCCGAGGACCAGGACCACGCCCACCTCGCCCTCGAGACTCGGTTGACCCTGCTCGTCGCTCACCGTGATCTCGAAGGGCACGCGCGAGAACGCCGCACGAAACGGCCCGGGGCCCAGCACCGCCTCGCAGCTGCCCGCGACGTGCGGCCGATGGATGAGCGCCAGCAGCGCGGACGCCGTGAACGGATGAAAGCGCTCGCGAAACACCGGACAGCCGACAAAGAGCGCGACCGCTTTTTCCTCGCGCGTCTCGCGTCTTACGCTCGGTGTCTCGCAGCGCGCGGTGATCTGCCCGGTGGACGCGCTCGCGAGGAGCTCGGACTGCGAGTCCTCCCATTGCTCGCGCAGCGTCCCCACGTCGCAGCCCTCGATGAGCGTGCCGTCGCGATCGCGCTCGAGGCACTCACGCTCACGCGGCTCCTCGGTCGACACCTCGGCCTCGGCGACGCGCGGCGGCAAGGGAAACGCGCACGCGTCGAGCGCCTCGCGACTCATCCCGGTACAGCGTGCGAGGACCGGGATCGGATCGCCGCCGGACGGCAGCAGATCCTTGCCCTGAAAATAGGCGAGCGCGTCTTGGGGAAGCGCGAGGTGCAGCTCGATCCGGCGATCGCCGGCGGGCGTATCTTCGATCGTCGGCGCTGGCCCCCGCCACGAGAAGACATGCAGCAAGGCGCCGCTCGCGAGCGGAAAGATGCGGTCGCTCTCGCCGTGACCGGCGAGCCGCGTGGGAGCCGTACGTTCGCGTGCGACGGTGCGCGCGACGAGGCCGGCGCTGGGCGCGACGAGGCCGGTGACGATGCCGCCGCGCTGGGTCAAGCGGCGCTCGATCACGCGAGCGTCCTGTAGGACCCCGAGCAGATGCGAGGTCATGAGGCCGGCGACGAAACGCGTCCCGTCGGCCGAAAAGAGCGGCGTCTGCCAACCTCCGTAGATGCTCGCGATCGGCGACTCGGTCCAACCGCCGGTGACGTCCCAGCTCGGCAAGGTCCAGATGACGGGGTCCTTCGCGCCGTCCGAGAGATCCAAGAGCGAGAGCGCCGTGCCCGCCACCAGCGCGCGATCGGCGCCGTTGGTGACGATCGGACCCGCGGCGGGTACGGCGAAGGCGCGCGACGACAGCGGCGCGAGGGCCACGACGTTGGTGCCCGAGGAAAACGTCGCGACGTAGACGAGCGCGGGGGGCGGCGGTCCGAAGAGCGAGCCGGGGCAGAGCTGCTGCATCCCCTGGCAGCCGGCGCAGGCGCAGAACCCCGCCTCGCAAGCGGCGCGCAGGCGCTCGGGGCACGCCGCGAGGTCGTCCTCGTCGGCGCTGAATTCGGTCGGCGACTACATGTAATGAAAGATGAGATCGGCGCAGGCGGGGTCGTTCCAGGCGCGGCCGGCCACGATCACGTGCGTGCGGTCGCCGGTCGTCGTCGGCGCCACGCTGAGCGCCGTGACCTCCTCGAAGCTCCGGGCGAGGCCGCCTTCGTCGTGCAGGAGCTTGGCGTCCGTCCCCGTGCTTGTCGGCGGCGCAAAGACCCGGAGCCGCAGCCGTGGGCGCGGTGCGTCGTTGTCGCCGCAAAGCGGATAGCGCGGCAGCTCGTGGCCAACGGCAAAGAGGCGATCGCGCGCGTCGATGTCGAGGTGGCGGACCGAAAAGCCAAAGCCCTCCTCTTCGAGCGCCAGCGGCGCCATTTCGGCGACCTCGCCATCGCGCGGCAACGCGGCCATGAAGACGCGTCCCGCGGTCTCGACGAAGCCGTCGCGCAGGACGAGCAGGCGCCCGTCGGACAGGAGCCGGGCCGCGAACGCCTGATAGGTCGGCTCGAACGGGCGATTGATGGTGAAGATCTCGGCCGGCAGGTGCAGCGCGAAACGCACGCGACCGGTCAGCGGGTCGAGCCCGAGCGCCACGTCGCGGACCGCCCAGGCACCACCTTGGTGGAGGAACAGGTGCCCGACCGCGACGAGCGCCGAGCCGTCCGGATGCACGACATGGAGGAGGTCGCGCGCGAGGAACGCCACCTCGCCCTGGCCCGCGGCCTCCCCGCCGGACGGGACGTCGAGCCCGACGCGCCGCGCCGCCTCCGCGAGGTCCGGTTGGAGCTCGTCGCGCCCGAGCAGCTCGCCGTCACGCGCGACCACGCGCAGAAGCCGTGAACGGTGGCCCCGCGGGTCGTCGATGTGCTGGGCGTCGGGGCCTTCGACGACGTTGAGGAACACCTCGTCCTCGGGACCGGTGGCGACCTGCAGCTCGACCACGCGGCGGTCCTCGGCGAGCTCGTAGGCGATGCCGCAGGTCCCGTCGCACGGCTCGGCGCAGGGTGCCGCGATGAAGCCGGTGCCGGTGCCGGGCGCCGCGTTGTCGGCGATGCGCCAGCCTTGCGCCAGCTCGGACGGCCGCACGCCTCCCGGCCGACCGACCGAGGCCTGGGGCCAGGCGCCGCTCAGGACGCCTTCGCCCGCCGCGGCGGTGTCGGCGTCGCCGTCGGTTGCGTCCGCGGCGTCCGGATCCTTGCGGGGCGGGTCGTCATCGCCGAAGAGGCCACAGCCGCCAAGCAGGACGGCGCACAGAACCAGGGTGACGTGCATGGCGGCACGCTACCCGCCGCGCGCGCGTCTGGCAACGAAGGCACGCACCTCCGCGATCGAGCCGTCGCTCCCGGGTTATTCGGCCGAGGCAGGCCCTGCAACCGGCACGAACGAATCGATGAACGGCTGGATGTCCGCCTTGGACTCGCCGATCGCCGCAGCGCCAGTGACCATCCAGAGTCGGGGCGGATGGTCCGCGGCAAACGCGCGCATGGTGCCCGTGACGGGCACGCCCCAGGTCTTGCGGAAGGTCACCTCGCGGCCCGCGATGCCGCCAACGACGATGTCCTTCGCGGCGTCCTGGCTCCCGTTGGCGAGCGTCCGGTCGATCGCCGTCTTGATGGCCAGCCCCTGGTCGAACACGGCGCCACTGGACACGCGAACTTCGGCGACCGCGGTGGCGTAGATGTGCTTTCCGTCCTCGCTCACGGCCACCGCGGTCGTCAGCGTGCCGACGCCGATGTCCCCGATGGGGAGGTCGGAGGTCGCTTCCTCCGGTGACCCGGGGAGCTTCACCGTGTAGGCCTTGCCGGGGCCCGCATACGCGAGCCAGCCCGCAATCGGATCTGCGCGCGGCACGTCCGTCGGAGTAGTGCTGGGCGGCGCCTCGGGATCGGCGGCCGACAGCCCGCCTTTCGCGAGGCCCGCGGTCGCGCCGCTGTCAGTGTCAGCGCTGCTCGGCGTGGCCTTGCATGCCATCAGCGCGCAGATGGAAAGGGCAACGAGCATCGTCGTCATTGTCCGGCCTTCGTGCAGTAATGAATGAAGCCGGCCGCCGGCGTGAGCCCGAAGCGCACCACGTCGTCGCCAGCGACCAGGTCCGCGGGGGCCGTCACGGCGACCTCGAACCCGCATTCGCGCAGGCGATCGGCGTAGTCGGGGCCGTAGGCGCGCACGTGGTTGTTGCGACCGTAGCGGCGCTCGCGTTCGCGCGGATCGGTCACGGTCGGGTCCTCGTGCGAATGGTCGGCGATGATCGGCACGAGGAGGATGGCCCAGCCGCCCGGCGCGAGGACGCGCGCCAGCTCGCGCATGGCCTGCTTGTCGTCGCTGACGTGCTCGAGGACGTGGCTGCAGTAGATGACGTCGAAGCTGCCATCGGGCTGATCGATGGCGGTGATGTCCATGCGCAGCATGGCCGGGTTGAAGAGGTCGGCGGTCACGTAGTCCGCGCCGAGCCTCTCGCGAAGGCGTGCTTCCAGGCACGGCTCGGGCGCCACGTGAAGGACCCGGCGGCCGCGCCGGCCCGAAAAGAGGTCCGTCTTGCGCTCCAGGTAGAGCCACACGAAGCGATGGCGCTCGGCGGCCCCGCAGACCGGACAACGCGCGTCGCGGCGCGGCGGGCGTCCGAAGGTCGAGAAACCGCGGAGCAGCGAGCGGCACACCGGGCACTCGCGTCGCGAGCCGCGATGCCATAGCGCCAGGCTGCGGCTCCTGGCCGCGTCGAAGAGCGTTCGCATGGCTTCAGACCTTCTCGAGGACGATGCAGTTGGCGCTGTAGCGGTTGCGCAGGAAATGGAGCCGCGAGGCCCTCAGGGTCCGGAAGCGCGCGAGGAGCGCGGGTAGCCGGAGGGCCTCCGAGGCGATGCGGCCGGCGCCCGCGCGAAACGTGCCCCCGAGCACCGTCCCTTGCGCGACCACGCGCGTCCCCGGGTGAAGCGCCGCGAGCGCGTCGAGCGTCGGACGGAACATCGTATCGATCGGATCGCGGTGATACGGATACGCGAACGGCGTCGTCACGATGGCGTAGCCGCCGACGGGCAGGACGTCGAGGTAGCGGCGCGCGAATCCGGCCGGGTCCGGCACGTGCTCGAGCACGTTGCTGCACAAGAGGGCGCGCGGCTCGGCGGCCTTCAGCGTAGCCAGTCCCGCGTCGCTCAGGATGTCGGCGACCAGGTCGACGCCGTCGGCCGCCTTGATGTCGCTGTGGACGACGGCGACGCCCCGCGCGGCGGCCGGGGCGCAGATGGTGGCCTGAATCCACGGCTGCGTCGCCTCGCGAAACGCGCGCGTGCTCGAGCCGAGGTTGAGCAGCGGCGAAATGCGTGGGGCCGGCTGCGCCGCGAGCCATGCGCCGATCCACTGGGCTTCTTCCGCGAGCATCTCGTGCGCGGCTACCATCCACGCCGCGGGCCGTCAATCTCGGGCTGCGTGCGACGCGAGCGACCGCGTCAAGCGACGTCGAAGCCCTCGCGTCGCAAGAGCGCCACGAACCTGTCCGGATGGACCAATCCGCCACGGAAGCTCGGCGCCGAAGGACTCGGGTTCTCGGCTGGATACGCCACGGGCCTCCCGAACAACAGCGCGCCGACGCGGGGTCGGATGTCCTCGCGCACCGCGGCCCCGAGGTCGACCTGGGCCAAGACCCGCTGCATCGCCGGGCCGTGGTAACCGGAGAGCGCGAGGCAGTCCGACACCTCGCGAATGATCGACAGATGCACCGCTTGAAACATGCCGCCGCGAAACCACAGGTCGCGCCGGAAGCGTGCCTCGACCCCGCGCCAGAGCGCGATATCCATGCGCCGCGGTAGGACGCGACTCGCCGTCGCGAGCCATCCCCGCAGCTCCGCGCGGAACCCGCGGCGCTGGCTGTAGGTGCGCCAGAAGGGCGTCATGAACGTGTCGCCGAGCTGCCCTGCCCAGTAGACGAGCTGCCCCGAGAGTTCACGCGCGATGGCCCGCAGATGCGCGCCCCAACGCATCTGCGCGAGCGTCGCCCGGCAGCAAT
The DNA here is from genome assembly GCA_005772945.1 of Pseudomonadota bacterium. Next base: position 9,712 of record SXIE01000396.1, on the reverse strand, counting down.
TGGCCAGGATCTCGCGCTCGAGCACGTCCTCGTCAGGCGGATCCTCGAGCAGGCGGACTTCGTGCGGCAGGCCGTTGGCCTTCACGAACTCCGCCACCAGCGGATGGTTCGGCTCCGCGCTCACCGCCAAGACCGGCGCGCGCCACGGCACGAGAAGCAGGTTCAAGCTGTCGCGCCCGCCGACCAAGACCACGTGCTTCATGCCCGGGTTTTGCGCCTCAGCGGCCGCAACGTCCGCGCACATAGCCTCGGCAATCGCCTGTGCGTAGCTTGCAGCATCGCGCAACGTCGGGACCGGGTCGACGCTCGCCGGGCCGCCGACGCGCACGATCTCCTGGTCGATCGTGCGCGCGCCAGAGTGGTAGCGGTAGTTCCCCGCCGACGCCTCTTTCACGACCTCGGGATCGAGCGCCAGACCGCGCTTCGCGAGAATGAGCGGCAGCGGCGCGTAGCTGTAGTGATCACGCCAGCGATACACCGGATAGAAGCCCGAGGTCGCACTGAAGCTCGGGCTGGTCCACACCTCGGTCCCGTGGGTCGACCACAGATCGAGTTCCGACAGCCGGTCCACATGGACCGTCCGCGCCGCCACACGCACCCTCGAGGTCTCGACGATTCTCGCCATCATCGGCCTCCGAAGCCGCATTCCGCGGGCATCTCCTGCCCATCGCGAACCGCACCGCTATAGTCAGCAACCCAGCCGAAGACAAGGCCAAGCTTGTTGTCGGCGGCCACGAAACGCACTATGCGTCGCCGCGTGAGCGCCCCTCATCAAGTCGGCGGGCCCGACCCGGCCGAGGCGGGCACCCTGGCCCGACGCGTGTCTCGATCGTTTCTGGTCGTGGGCCTCGGCTCGATTGCGGCCAAGCTGCTCCGCCTCGGCGCACTCTTCTTCGTGCTCGGCGTCATCACGAAGAAGGACCTCGGCGTCGCGCAGCTCGCGCTCACCGTTCTTGCCATCCTGCAGAGCTTGACGGAGCTCGGGCTCGGCGCGGCCCTCATCCGCACCAAGCAGCCGACCCAACACCAGCTCGCCGCCCTATTCTGGCTGACGGCTCTCGCGTCGCTCGCGCTCTACGCCGTGGTCTTCGTGTTGTCGTTCGCGCTCGCCGTGTTCTACGACGAGCCGATTCTCGCGCCGCTCATCCAGGTGCAGGCGTTGGGGGTCCTCCTGTCCGCGCTGTATCTGGTCCCCAAGAGCTTGCTCATGAAAGACCTGCGCATGGGGCGGGTGACGCTCGCCGAGAACCTGGCCGGCGCGCTGTCGGCAGGACTCATGATCGCCCTGGCGGCCTCCGGGCTCGGGATCTGGAGCATCATCCTCGGCGAGCTCAGCGCCAAGCTCATCGAGATGAGCTTATACCAGGCGTCGCGCCCGTATCTGCCGCGCTTCGTCTGGGACCTCGCCGCGATTCGCCCGATGCTGTCGTTCGGCCTCTACACGACGGGCTCGCGCTTCCTCTCGCGCTTCTATTTCGAAGCCGACTACCTCGTCGTCGGCAAGATGCTCGGCAAGGAGGTGACGGGTCTCTACGCGTTTGCGTTTCGTACGGTGGACGACCTGGTGAAGACCATCGGAACGGTCGTCGTGCAGGTCGCGTTCCCGACCTTCGCGCAGCTCCAAGACGACAAACCCGAGCTGCAGAAGTACATCTACGGCATCGCCCGCGGCGCGACGCTCGTCGTCGGTCTGCTGCTCGCGTTCGTCGTCGTGCATGTCGACCAGGTGCTCGTCGCGCTCGAGTACACCGAATGGCTTCCGGCCGTCGGGCTCATCCGCCTGTTCGCGATCGCGGGCCTCTTGAAGAGTGTCTTGCCGATCGTCTTTGCCCTGCTCAACGCGCTCGGCGACGCGCGCTTCGTCTTCTTCTACACCGTGACCCTGGCGGTGCTGCTGCCGATCAGCTTCATCGTCGGTGCCCATTTCGGTCCCGAGGGGGTCGCTGCCGGCTGGCTCATCGTCTTTCCGACGGTGTCGTACTTCTCGATCATCGTCGCGGCGCGGCGGCTCGAGGTCGGCCTTTGGCTCTTCACGCGCCGGCTCTGTGCAGGACTTCCGTTTCCGCTCGTGCTCGCCGGTCTGCTCGCGGGGCTGCGGCTGGCGGTCGAGCCGCTGCAGCTGGCGCCCGGTCTGATCGCGGCGGTCGGCCTCATGCTGGCCCTTGGCGGCGGAGCGACCTACGCATGGTATCGCGAGCGCGCGTTCGTCGAGCGGATCTTCCGCCGACGCGGACGCGGCAAGCAGGCCTGAAGCGGCTGGGGCCGCGGGCGCTACGCGGTGGGGCACGAAGCGCTCGTCGTGGGACGGCGTTGGCCGCCGCGAAGGGCGCGCTTGCTCGCCGATGCGCGGAGATGATATCGACGGCGCCACGTGAGTGCCTCCCACCCATCGCTCGGATGCGTCCGCCGGATGCGTCCGCAAGACTCGGGATTTCTTCCATGATCCAGAAGCCTCCCCCGAGCGAACGGGCCGCGATCACCAGCCCCTTCGGAGCCTCCGCCCGGTGGGTGCAGGGGCTGTCGACCGCCACGCTGCGCGCGATGTACCAGGCGAAATGCGGCGCGGACGTGCAGCCCTTCTTCGGGGCGATCCAAGAGATCGATCTCTACGAGTGCTCGGCGACCGGCATGCGCTTTTGGCGGCCCGCCACCATCGCCGGGCCCGAAGCGCTCTATCAGCTCCTGAGCGCGTCCTGGCCCGACTACTACAAGACGGACCGCTGGGAGTACGCACGCGCGCGCGCCGCCATCGGCCAAGGCAAGCGCGTGCTGGAGGTCGGCTGTGGCCGCGGCTACTTCCTGCGCTCGCTCGAGGCCGGCGGACACACCGGCGTGGGTCTCGAGCTCAACAGCGCCGCGATCGCGAACAAGGTCACCGCCTTCGACGTTCGCCAGCAGCTCGTCGAGGATGCGGCGGCCGCCGAGCCCGAGAGCTTCGACGTCGTGTGCAGCTTCCAGGTGCTCGAGCACGTCGTCGATCCGGCCGGGTTCATCCGATCGTGCGTCGCCCTCGTGAGGCCCGGCGGGCTCTTGCTTCTGAGCACACCCAACAACGACTTCGCGCTGAATCGGGAGATGGGCGACGCCTTTGATCTCCCGCCTCACCATATCAACCACTTTACGCCGACGACGTTCAGAAACATCGCCGACCATCTCGGTCTCGAGCTCGTCGCTGTCCCGGCCAAGAGCGTTCGGGTCTGGCGCCGCCCCGCGCCCGTCGATCATTCGGGGCCCCCCCTTCGCCGCATCCTCCAGCGCTCGGCGGACCTCGCGCTCCGGCTGGCGGCGGGCACCACGCGTGCGCCGGGGCACACGATTCTGGCGATCCTCCGCGTGCCGGCCGCGCGCTGACGCGACCGGTCAGCGTGTCGCGAGCGCAGCCCGGACGGTCGCAGCCAGTCCGGCTGCGAGCGGCACCTCGGCGCGCCAGCCGAGGTCGGCCGCGGCGCGCTCCACGGCGAGCACGTAGCGCATCTGCTCGTTCTCGCGGTAGGGGAGGGCGCCGAGCTGGACCAAGCCGGCGAGCGCGGCGATCGGCTCGCCCGTGGCCGTCGCGGCGGCCGCCAAGACCGCGCCGATGACGTCGGCGACACGGGTCTCGTGGCCACTTGCGATGTTGTAGGCGCGCCAGGCGCAGGGGTCGGTCTCCGCTCGGGCGTGCGTGCCGAGACATGCTGCGACCGCGCGCGCGACGTCCTCGGCCGCGACGAGATCGCGCGTCTGCCCACCCCAGGTCGCGGGAAATGGTTGTCGCCGGCCAATCGCCGCCAGCAGGGACGGGACGAGCATCGCGCCGGACTGTCCCGGACCGTAGACGACGCCGAGCCTGAGCGCGGTTGCGGAGCGCTCTCCAGGCCGCTCGGCGGCCCACTGACGCAGCGCGTCCTCGGCCTCGATCTTCGCACGCGCATACGGGGAGGTGCCAAGCAGCGGCGACACCTCGCGAAAGGGCGGCTCGCCGTTGCCGTAGCATTCGCCCGAGCTGAGATAGACGATCGTCCGCGCGCGGGACTGCCCGAGCGTGGCGAGCGGCGCCGCGACGTGAGCCGCGTGCAAGGCCTCGGGGTCCGCGCCGCGGCGGCCGCCGCACCAGACCAGCGTGTCGAATCCCGTCGTCGCGATGGTCGCCGTGTCGTCGCTCCCGGAGACGACCACGCGGTGTCCGCGGCGCGCCAGCTCGGTCGCGACGTAGCCCCCGATGAACCCGCGTCCGCCCACAACCAGGATGTGCATGCCCGGGGTCACGCCGTGAGCAGCTCGCGGTACCAGGCGACGGTGCGCGCGAGTCCCTCTTCGATCCCGAAGCGCGGGCGCCATCCCGGGAGCAGTTTGCGCGCCTTGTCGGCCGCCAGGTACTGCTCCGGGATCTCGTTGCTGGCCTCATTGCGGATGTCGAGCGTGAGGTCCTCGCGCCCCGCCGCACGCAGCACCAGCCCCGCCATCGCGATCACGTCGAGCGGTTTCTCGTCCGAGAAGTTGAAGGCTTCCCCGGCCATCCCCGGGCGGTCGAGCTGCTCGGCCAGCGTGAGGTACGAATGGACGGCGTCCTCGACGAAGAAGTAGTCGCGCACGAAGCTGCCATCGCTGCGAATGACCGGCCGCTCGCCGCGGATCGCCGCGCGGATGGTGCCCGGCACGAGCCGATTCCAGTTGAGGTCGCCGGGGCCGAAGAGGTTGCCGCAGCGCGTGATCCCGACGGGCAGACCGAACGAGCGATGGTAGCTCGTCGTGATGAGATCGGTGCAGCTCTTGGAGCAATCGTACGGGAAGCGACCTTGGAGCGGGGCGTCCTCCGCGTAGGGCAAGATCGGCTGGACGCCGTAGGCCTTGTCCGAGCTCGCGACGATGACGCGGCGGATTTTCGCCATGTTGCGGCGACACGCCTCGAGCACGTGGTAGGTGCCGCGGACGTTCGATTCCCAGGTCGACATCGGGTTCCGGCTCGCGATCCCGACGATGGTCTGCGCCGCGAGGTGGAACACCGTGTCGACCTCGTATTCGGCCAGCGTGCGCTCGATCGTCGCATAGTCCTCGAGCGCGCCGTGGACGATGTCGACCTTGCGATCGAGACCGAGCCGATGGAAGTGACTCTTGGCGACCGCGTCGCGCACGAGGCACACAACGCTTGCACCTTGGTGCACGAGATCGGCGACGAGGTGGCTGCCGAGGAGCCCGGTGGCGCCGGTCACGAAGACGGGTCGGTCGGTCCAAAAGCTCACAGGCTCACCTTCGATGATGGGGTCGCGGACGTCGACGGCGACGGCGACGGTACCCAGGGCGCGTCACCCGCATTCCAAGCGTCTTCGAGGCGCATGAGGTCGCGCAGCGTGTCCATGCACTGCCAGTAGCCGTGATGCGGATAGACCATCAGCTCGCCGTCGGCGGCGACGTGCTCGAGCGGCGCGCGCTCGAGGATGCACGCGTCATCGGCCGTCACGTAATCGAGCATCTTGCGCGCGAAGACGAAGAAGCCGCCGTTGATGTAGCCCTGCTCGACGCTCGGCTTCTCGCTGAAGCGCTCGACGCGGTCGCCGACCACGACGAGCTCGCCGAAGCGGCTCTGCGGGCGGACGCCCGTCACTGTCGCGACGCGGCCGTGGCTCCGGTGAAACGCGAGCGTGGCTGGAACATCGACGTCCGCCAGCCCGTCGCCGTACGTCAGGAGGAACTCGGGTCCTTGGAGGAACGGCGCGACGCGCTTGAGACGCGCGCCGGTCATCGCGTCGAGCCCGGTGTCGACGCACGTCACCGTCCAGTCGGCGGGCACGCCGCGGTGGTATTCGCTCGCGCCAGGGCGATCGAGGCGGACGGTGAAGTCGGTTTCGATCGCGGCGTAGTCGAGGAAGTAGCGCTTGATGACGTCGGCCTTGTAGCCCAGGCAGAGCACGAAGCGTCGGAAGCCGTGGCCGGCATAGAAGCGCATGATGTGCCAGAGGATCGGGCGCCCGCCGATTTCGATCATCGGCGTGGGGCGATACTCGGTCTGCTCGCGGAAGCGCGTGCCCTTGCCGCCGCACAGAATGACGACCGGGATGTCTTGAAGTGGGGTCATCGGAGCAGCTCGTCATAGACGGATTGGAGGTTATTGCGCAGCGCCGCGAGCGAGTACTCGCGCTGCATCTTCTCGCGCCCGGCGAGCCCGAGGGTATGCCGCAGATCCGCGTCGCGCGCGAGGCTGACGAGGTGCGCCGCGAGGCCGGCGACGTCGCGCTCGGGCGCGAGGAGCCCCGTCTCGCCGTCGGCCACCTGCTCCGGGATCCCGGCGTGGCGCGTCGATACGATCGGGAGTGCCGCGGCGGAGCCTTCGCAGATGACCGTCGGCGTGCCCTCCTGGTCGCCGTTCGCCGCCGTGCGACTCGGGACCAGGAGAATATCCGCCGCCGCCATGACCCCCGGCACCGGGGTCGCGGGGTCGAGCCAATCGACCTCCAGCCCGAGGCGCGCGGCGAGCGCCTTGAGCGGCGCGGCGCCCGCCTTGCCCATCCCGAGGAAGGACACGCGCAGATCGACCCCGGCATCCCGTGCCGCAGCGCAGGCGGCGAGGCCGTCGTCGAAGCCCTTCTTGTCGACCTCGCGGCCCACCATCAACACCGTCGGGCGGGAGGTCGCGCGCCGCTCACGCGGTCCGGCGAAGCGCGCGAAGTCGACGCCCAGCGGTACGACGCGGACCTTGTCGGCCGGGCATCCCTGCGCCACGAGGTCGTCGCGCATGTGGGCCGATAGCACGAGAAAACGATCGCCGTGGCGCCACAATGCATGCGCGAAGAGGCCGTAGCGCCAGTACTCGGGCTTGAAGCGGAGTCGCGAGCGGCGCAGCGTCACGTCGGCCCCGTAGTAGCTCGTGACCAGCGGCAGCCCGTTCCTGCGCGCGGCCCCGAGCGCGTACGCGCCGGTGAAGCCCATGTGTGCGTGAATCAGTTTCACACTTCGCGCCCAGCGCGCAAAGCGCGGCGACCAGGCAGCGGTCGAATAGAGCCACGACTCGAGCCGCCCGAACGGATGCCCCTCGAGCGTCACCACGTCGTCGGCCGGAAACTTCGCTTCCGAGCGGCGGCGGATCGCAAACGGGCACGCCTGGTAGCGATCGAGCGCCCGCATCGAGGTGTAGATGAACGTCTCCGATGGCGGCAGGAAGTCGTGCCGCAGGAAACCGATGCGGGTCAGCGCACTCACCGCACCCGCATCCGGAAGACCTCGCCCGCGCCCGCGTGGGCAGCCGCTTCGCGGCCTTCGCGAGGATCGCGACCTTCGCGAGGATCGCGACCTTCGCGAGGGTGGGCAGCCGCTTCGCGGCCTTCGCGAACTCCAAGTCGGACGACCCCGAGGCGCCCGAGGTCGACCGCGACCGCGACCGCGGGGTGCACGGCGAGCGCTTTCCAAGCGCGCCCCATCCCCGCCGAGTAGTCGATGTCGTCGAAGACGATGATGCCGTCGGGGGTCATGAACGGGCGCACCTGATCGAAGTACGCGAGGGTCGCCGCTTCGTCGTGGTGGCCGTCGATGAAGACGTAGCCGTACGGTCCGCGCGCCAGCACCTCGGGCAGCGTGTCGGCGAAGCGGCCGAGCACGATCTCGACGTTCGCGATCCCGAGCTCGGCAAGGTGTGTCCGGGCGATGCTCGCGAGCGCCGGTGCGCCCTCCAGCGTCACGACCTGGCCGCCGCCGCCATTGAACGTCTGCGCCGACGCCTGGTAGGCGGCCGAGAGCCCGAGGCAGGTCCCGAGCTCGAGCGCCTTCGCGGGGCGGAAGGTCCGCACCAAGCGGAAGAGCACGCCGGCCCAGAACGGCGACTTGCTTGCGCCCGTCATCTCCGCGACCGTGCGCGTCCGCTGCGTGCCGGTCGCCATCTGCTCGGCGCTGAGCGCGGCGTCGGGCTTGCCGGCGCCGAAGTCGACGAGCGCGAGCGGCGTCACGTCGCCCATGAGCCGCCCGCGCAACGCCTCGATCCTGCGCACGACGGCGCGTTCGTCCGGCGCATAGCGGCTTCGCAGCGCCTCCCGAAGCCCACCGGCGAGCTCGGGCGCGACCCGCTCGAGCCGCGCGAGCGTGCCGCGACCCAGCACGAATCGCACGCGCCCGAGGCCCTTTTCGACCAGGTGTTCTGCGTGCTTCCGGCGTTCTTTGAGCTGCTGACTCCACATCATGTTCGGTGCCGTCCGTCTTCGCGGTGGAAACGTCGTGCGAGGTCTACCGTATCGGCGACCCGCCGGCCAACCGGCACGTCGCGCGCGCCGTTCCAGACCCAGGTCAAGACGCGCGCGAAGGCCTGCGCGACGTAGATCGGCCGGAGCCGCCGATAGAGCTCGGGGTGGTAGCGGCCGATGACGCGGTGCTGGAACGCCGCCTGGTTTTCGATCTCGCGCTCGAGACTCGCCTTGCGCTTGTCCATCCCGCCCGGCGCGTCCATGCGCCGCATGACGACCGGCGTCTTGCGAAACGCCAGGTGGTCCGCGCTGCGCCCCTCGGCCGCGAGCCAGCGCGCGAGCTTGAATGCAAAGCTGTGCTCGTCCTGGTTCCGGACGTCCTCGTCCCAGAGGCCCGCCGCCATCGCGACCTCGCGCCGCACCGCGCTGTTCGTCCCGTGCAGCCACCCGACCGGCGCCACGTCCTCGTCGAACCGCGCGAACGTGTAGGGCGTCATGAGCGGCGAGTAGCGCATGACAAAACGCCGCGCCAACGCCCGCGACACATACGGCGGCCGCTCGCCGGTCGTACGCACCTGCCGACACGAGACGCCGACCACGTGCGGGTCCGCGAAGTGCGCCTCGATCTCCGCGAGCCACGTGTCCCCGAGCGGCAGGTCGTCGTCGTCGACGAAGACGACCAGTTCGCCGCGCGCCGCCCGGACGCCCTCGTTGCGCGCCCGCGGCCCGCCCAGCGGCGGAAAATCCAGGATGCGCACGCGCGGATCGCGCGCCAGCTCATCCAGCGCCAGCGTCTCGGCCGGGGTGCGCTCGGGGGTCTGCTCGACGACCACGACCTCGAACGCGTCGTGCGCCTGGGTGGTCAGGACGCCGACCAGCTCGGTCAGATAGCGAATGCGGCGGTAGCTGCGCACCACGACCGACACGCGCGGCTCGCCCTCTGGCCTCGCGGGCCCTGTCGGCGCCGTGCTCACGTGCCACCCTTATGGAGGTCGTGGCTGTGACCCGCGGCACCGCGCCCGCCCACACGTCCGCGCCGCGCGCGCACGGCCGCCGCGAGCCCCTCGAGCACCGGCACCGTCTCGTCCCAGCTGAGGCACGCGTCGGTGATGCTTTGGCCGTAGGTCAGCGCGACGCCCGGCTTGGGGTCCTGACGCCCGCCGACCAGGTGGCTCTCGAGCATCACGCCGAAGACCGACGTCGAGCCGTCGGCGATCTGGTCGCCGATGACCTTCGCGACGACCGGTTGCCGCCGGTGGTCCTTGTCCGAATTGCCGTGGCTGCAGTCGACCATCACGCGCGCCGGCAACCCGTGGGCGCCCAGCATCGCCGCGACCTCGCGTATGGGCTCGGCCCCATAGTTCGGCCCGGTGCGCTTACCGCCGCGCAAGATGACGTGGCACGCCTCGTTGCCGAGCGTCTGGACGATCGCCGCCAGCCCCTGCTTGGTGACCGATAGAAAGCTGTGCGGGCAGCTCGCCGCGCGCACCGCATCGACCGCGATGTCCGTCGAGCCGCCCGTGCCGTTCTTGAATCCAACCGGCACCGACAGGCCCGACGCCAGCTCG
>SXIE01000395.1 GCA_005772945.1 Pseudomonadota bacterium | reverse complement strand
CTTGTCCGGGTGACCTTCGCCGACGGACTCGGACGTGAAGACGAAATCGGTGAGTGCCATGCGAGCTCCGTGTGTGCACTGCGCGCCGAGAGCGGGTCCCGCGCGCCAAAGGAGGCCGGACTTAATCGAGCCCACCGGGCGAGTCAAGTCCCGAGATGGTTGGGCCCAAAGCGCGTGGTCCGGCGAGAATCAGAGCGGTGGCGAGTAGCGCAAAGACAGCGAAAAGATCATGTCGGTCGGCTCGGTGAACGCACTCGACCAGGCGATGTCCACGGCGAGCTGGGACATGGACCAACCGAAGCCGACCGTGGCCCGCTCCTGCTTGGCGACCAGATCCCCGACGAAGCCGGCGCGCGCAAAGAACGCACCGGCGAACCCGTAGCTGGCGCCGAAGGCGTAGGACTTGATCGTGCGGCCGAAGCGATCGGAAAGATCGAAGGTCATGTCGGCGCCGACATCGAGCGTGTCGAAGACGAAGGAGAGGCCGATGCCGAGCCCGCGCGAGACGTCGAGGCGCTTGCCGTCGACGAGGTTCTGCCCGACCACGCCGAAGCGGATGCGGTTAGCAAAGTCGATCATGAGGCCGAGGTCCAGGGTCCACGAATCCACGTCGTCGTGTTCGTCGCTCTTGGCGTCGTCGGCGCCATATTGCAGCTCGAGATAGCGCGCGCCGATGCCGGCGTAGAGGGCGAAGTCGTTGCTGCGGTAGCCGGTCCCGAGGCCGCCGCGGAACTGGTGGCCGTCGCGATCGCGCCCGCCCGGGGTACCGGTGATGTAGCTGTAGGCGACGCCGATGGCCGCGAATTCGTTGCTCTTGGAGTCGATCGCTGCGGCCGCGAGGCCGTGGCCCTTGGTGCTCTCGAGGTATGAATAGCCGGCCTCGAACAAGACGCTCGGGACGCGGAAGAGGCCGGCCGGATTGAAGTAGAGCGAGCCGGGACCCCAGATCGAGCCGCGCACGGCGTCGCCGGCGCCGAGGGCCTCAGCGGGGGCGCCGTCCTCGCGCGGCTCGGCGTGGGCTGCGGAGGTGGCGGCGAGCGTGAGCCCGATCGCGAGGAGCAGCGCGACGGGGGCGGAGCAGATGCGACGCGAGCTTGACTCTGTCGTTGATTCCACCATTCTTCCCCCAGCAATTCGCAGAAGGCCTGGCGACGCCAGGCTGCCCAAGAATGGAATTCGCGGCGCGCGAGCTGCCGCCCGGGCAACTAGTCGCGCGGCCGGCGCCTGTCAACGCAGAGGAGTATCCTTAACATGCCCCAGTCGCCCTCGAAGCAATCACCGATGAAGATCGTGTTCTTCGTCGTCGCGGCCGTCGCGGTGTTCCTGGTGCTCAAGTTCGTGTTCTCGATCGCCATGAGCGTCCTCAAGTGGGGCGTCCTCGCGGCGGTCGCGGCGTTCGTGGGTTGGATGTTCGTGGGTGGCGGCAAGAAGGACAAGTCGGGCTCCGCCTGAGCAGGCGGGGCGCCGTGGCCGGGCCACATTCGTGCGGGTTGTCTCGAAGGTGGGTGTGCGGCGCTGTGGCGCTTCTCCTCGCGCTAGGGGCCATGGGGCGGCCCGACGCGGCTCACGCCGAGCGGCCACGGCGCATGTCGACGATCACGTTCTATGGATGGTCGACGGACTCCCGCTGGGTCGCCTACACGCGCTTCCGCGGAGGGCGCCAGCGCCCCGATGAGCCCATGCACCGGCGCGTCGAGGGCGGCGCGTTCCGGGGTTTCGGCGAGCACGTCGGCGGTGATGTGGCCGCGTACGCGGCGCGCCGCGGCTACGTGCTGCAGACGATGGCGAAAGCCGTGCTGGACCCGAGCCGCATCCGGTTCCGCGATGGGCCGCGCGAATTCGTCGTGACCTTCGAGGTCGGCAAGGCGATCGGCTGGCGCCTCACCCGCGACGGTGTCGAGCTCGCGCGCCACGCGTTCGACCGGCCCTACCTGGCGTTCGAGGTTGACGTGTTTCCCTCGCCCGATGGGCGCCAGGCCGTGCTCGTGATGGCGCTCGACACGGGCTGGGAAGTGGATGCGGCGGCGTTTCCGGTCGCGCTGGGTGCCGCCGAGTCGCCGCCGCCCTGAGCGACCGTGCTTGCGCGTGAACGAAAAAAGCTTGGTACACCGATGGTTGGTGTACCAAGCTTTTCGATTCGCTCGCGAAGGGCGCAGAGCGCTCGCCCGCGACGAATTCCACGGCTGCGACTGTCAGTCGCCGAACAGATTCTTGCGGGCGCGGTCGCGTTCCGTGCGACTCGACGAATCCCAGCGATGCCGAAATTTGTCGATGTTGTGCGCGGCCTGCTTGCGCTGCTCGATCTCGGTCGGGGTCAGAAGTACCTCAGCGCGACTTTGCCCGCGTTTGACGCGCACGAGTCGCCCGGAGCTCACCGGCGGGGAGCTTTCTGGCGCGCCCTCCGAGTCAGCCGACTTCGACGGACGACCGCGCCGACGCGCGCCGCCAGCCCGCTTGCCGCGCGCCTTCCCGGTAGCCGCCGCCTTGCCCGAGCCGGGCTTGCGTCCGGGCTTCTTGCGCACCTTCGGCGTCGGCGACGGCGGCGGTCCCGCCGAATCGTCACCGAGCAGGCGCCAATGTCCGCGCCCGTCCGTCTCGAACAAACCGCCCTTCTGTTTGCCAAGCGCGATCATCAGCGCGCGCTTCGGACTCGCATCGGTCATCCGATTCGTGCGCACCACGTCCAGCAGCTGCTCGGTCGGGTGCCAGCCCGGATGATCGTGGAACCACGTCTCGAGCGCGTCGCCGACCCGCTTGCGGCTGCGGCGCTTGCCACCGTCGTCCGCCTGGCGAGGACGTCCGCGCTTGCCCTTGGCCGGAGCGGCCACGGCCACCGGAGCCGCGACCGGAGCCACCGCGCGGGCATCAGCCGGCGCGCGACCTGGGGCGGCGTTCACCATGAAACGCGCGGCCTCGAGCACGCGAATCACGGCTTCGAGCTGGGCCGCCGGGACCGACGCGGTCGCGCGCCCCATGGCGACATTCACGACATCGTCTTGCACGCGAATGCGTGTCTCGCTCGTTAGGTTCTTTGCCATCGTTGAGTTCTCTCCGCGGATATCGCTCCGCACTGAGTGACAGTCGGACGGGGGGACTGAAGAATTTGACAGTCGTTGGCGCGCCAGAACCCCGCCGCGGGGCCCGTGCGGCCCTTTGTTCATGCGGTTCTTAGCGCGGTCCATCGAAGCCTGGGCCGAGCCCGGACGGTCGTCCGAAAAGCAATATGACCGGCAATCCCGGTCGGGCTCGCAATATAGTTTCGCTGATCGAAATGTGCAACTCGCTTTTGCGAAAATCTGCCAGTGGCATATCGAGCGATTGACGCCAAACTGCTCGCGGCATAGATTCCATGCGGCCCTCAGAGCACTACGAGGAAATCATGTCCAGCGGAGCGATGTCGACTCGCGATGTGTTGCCGGTGTCGTTCGAGGATGTCGAGGATGCGCGGCGCGTCATTCACTCGTACATCACCGAGACTCCGTGTGCGCACTCTCAGACCCTGTCGCAGCTGACGCGGGCGAAGGTGTTTCTGAAGCTCGAGAACCTTCAGATGACGGGCTCTTACAAGGAGCGCGGCGCCTGCAATCGCCTGGCGCGGCTCAGCGCCGAAGAAGCTGGCCGCGGGGTCATCGCGTTCTCGGCTGGCAATCACGCGCAGGGCGTCGCGTATCACGCACGACGACTCGGGATTCGCGCGACGATTGTCATGCCCGTCTATACGCCGCTGGTGAAAGTCACATCGACGCGCAAGCACGGCGCGCGCGTCATCCTCCACGGGCAGAGCGCCGCCGAGGCGAATCGCGAGTCGCTGCGCATCGCGGCCGAGGAGGGGCTGGTCTTCGTGCATCCGTTCGATGACCGCTGGGTCGTCGCGGGGCAGGGGACTGTGGGCCTCGAGCTCCTCGAGCAGAATCCGTATCTCGATGCCGTCGTCGTGCCGGTCGGCGGCGGCGGGCTTGCGGCGGGGATTGCGCTCGTTCTCAAGGAGACGAATCCGCGCATCAAGGTCTATGGCGTCGAGGCCGCGGCGATGGCGTCGATGAAGGCCAGTCTGGCGGCGGGGGTGGTGACCGAGGTGCCCAGTCAGCGCACGCTCGCCGAGGGGATTGCGGTCGCGCGCGTCGGCGCGATCCCGTTTGCCATTGCGCAGCGCTATCTCGACGACGTCGTGACGGTCGACGACGAGGAGATCGCGAGCGCGATTTTGACGCTGCTCGAGGTCGAGAAGACGGTGGTCGAGGGGGCCGGCGCATCGGCTCTGGCGGCCATTTTGAACGGGCATCTGCCGATCGAGGGCAAGAAGGTCGCGCTCGTGCTGACCGGTGGCAACATCGATGTGACGATGCTCTCGCGCATCATCGAGCGCGGGCTCGTGAGAGACGGACGCATGGTGCGATTCTCGGCGCAGGTCATCGACGCGCCGGGGGCGCTCGCCAAGGTGACGGCGCTCATCGCGCAGGCGGGCGGCAACGTGCTGCACATCGAGCACGAGCGGGCGTTCTCGCGGGGGCCGCTTGGCGTCACGCAGATCGAAGTGACGCTCGAGACGCGCGGTCACGAGCACATCAAAGAGATCGTGACAGGGCTGGAATCGGCCGGTATCAACGTCGTCCTCGACTGAACGGACCGCCGCGCCCGCCCATGACCGCTTCGCTGACACCGCCGCCTTTGCCTCCGGATCCGCCCCCGCGCATGGCGGTCGGGAGCATTCGCGCGTTCGGGTGGCGGCCGACCTTGACCGTCTTCTTGGTGGTCGCGAGCCTCTACGCGCTGGTGGCGTGGGACCGGGTGCTGACGCCGTCGCCGCAGTTCCACTTTGTCGATTTGGCCGAGTCCTTTCTGCATGGGCGCCTCGACACCGAGACGCCGCGCGAGCGATCGGGGATGAAGAAGCCCACGGATCCGCCCGGATATCGCGAGGCGCTCAAGCGGCTCGAGACAGCCGGCGGCTGGAACGATTGGTCGAGTATTCGCAAGCTGACGCTCGCCGATGGCGAGGTGGTGCGCGGGCGCTTTCCTTGGGAGAGCAGCAGCGGCGAGCAGCGGCATCTCTTCTGGACCGACGACAACCGCGAGCTGCTCATCAATACCACGACGGATTTGGCGCGGACCTGCGGCGAGAGCAAGCACGGGCTATGTGACGAGCGACTCTATTACATCTCGTTTCCGCCGGTGCCGGCGCTCGTGTTCGTGCCGCTGGCGGCCGTCTTCGGATATGACACCAACGATGTCTTGGTGACGGTGCTGGTCGGCGGGCTGAACGCCGTGCTCGTCTTCTGGTTTCTGCAGTTGCTCGTCTTGCGGGGCCATTCGAAGCGCACGACGCGCGACAACCTGTGGCTGACGTATGCGTTCGCGCTCGGGACGGTGGTGTTCTTCACGGCCGTGCGGGGCGAGGTGTGGTTCACGGCGCTCATCTTTGGTGTCGCGCTGAATGTCGGCTTCATGCTGGCGGCGCTCGATTTGGCGCACCCGGTTTGGGCCGGCGTATTCCTGGGACTCGCGTTCGGAACGCGCACGCCGATCCTGTTTTGCGTCGTGTTCTTCGCATGGCAGCTGTTCTTTCCGGGCGGGCGGATCGCGTTCGGCGCCTTGAAGACGCGGTGGCGGCCGATTCTCGCCAAGGGCACGCTATTCGCGGTTCCGCTGGTGATCATCCTGGCCGGGCTGGCGCTCTACAACCACGCGCGTTTTGGTGAGTACGGCGAGTTCGGGCACGCGTATTTGTCGGGAAGTGCCGGGGATCGGGTGCGTGATCACGGCATGTTCGGCTGGGTGTATCTGAATCGCAATATGCTGTCGGCGCTGATGGCGATGCCGCGATTCTCGCTCGAACCGCCGTTTGTGATGGTGTCGAATCACGGGTTGGGGCTCCTCACGACGAGCCCGTTTCTGCTCATGCTGCTGTGGCCGCGCGAGCGTCCCGTGGTGCGGCGGGCCTTGTGGTTGGCGGTGTTGGCGGCTGCGGTGCCCGGGCTCTTCTATCAGAACACCGGGTGGGTGCAGTTCGGGTATCGCTTCGCGATCGATTTCTTGCCGTATCTGATCGCGCTCTTGGCGATCGAGGGGCGGCCGCTGACGCGGCGCGTGAAGGTCGTGATCGCGATCGCCATCGTGGTGAATCTGTTCGGGGCCATCACCTTCGGGCGCGGCCCGCAGTTCTATTACGAGACTGTGCTGCCTGGCGCGACGTGAGCCTGCGCTGGCTGGCGGGCTCGGTGGCCGGCGTGGCCACTGTGGCGGTCGCGGTCGCTGTGGCGGCGGCCGTGGCGGCGCTGGCGAAGGCGCCACGTGAGGCGCTCTTCGAGGGTGGCTCGCGGCCGCTGGAGGTGGGACCGGTGCCGGTCGGGACGGGCGGGAGCGATGCGGACGCGTGCGCAGTCTGCCACGTCGAGATCGCGGCGGAGTGGCGTGCGTCGCTGCATCGGGAGTCCTGGAGTAATGCCGTCTTCCAGGCGGCGTATGCGCACGAGTCGCTTGCATTTTGCCGCAATTGTCATTCGCCGCTGCACCGCGGAGTGGTGCCGACCGGGGTCGCGGCGAGCGAGGGGATCTCGTGCGCCGTGTGCCACGTGCGCGCGGGGACGGTGCTCGGAACGGGGCGGAGCGTGCCCTTGCAGGCGGTCGTGCCGCATCCCGTGCGGGTCGAGCCGCGGCTTGCCGAGAGTCGTTTTTGCGCGGAGTGTCACGAGTTCGGGTTCATCTCGGGCGGGGGGCCGCGCGGGCATCGGATCGAGACGAAGGAGCTGCAGCAGTCGACGTTCAGCGAATGGCGCGCGCGCTACGAGCAGGGTGTGACCAAGGCGAGTTGCATCGATTGCCACATGCCGTGGCGCGACAACGCCGGCGACGAGGGTGGTGGGAAGCACCGGGACCACACGTTCGGGGCGCGGCGCGATCCGGCGGTTCTGGCGAGCGCGGTGAAAGTGGCCGTGAGCGCGGTGCGGGCGGGTGCGGGGGTGCGCGTCAGTGCGACGCTGACGCCCGGCGCGGTGGGGCATGGATTTCCGACGGGCGATCTGTTTCGGCGGTTGGAGCTGACGGTGTGGCCCGCGGCGGCGCCGACGCAGACGGCGCGCATCGTCTACGAGCGGCGCTTCGGGCAACGCGATGGCAATCCGAAGACGGGCTCGGAGCGGTACGAGACGGTGGATACGCGGGTCGGCGAGGACGCGACCCTGACGCGCACCCTGGATCTGGTCATGCCGGTGGGGGCGACGGGGGCGACCGGATCCGGCGCGCCTGAGCGCGATCAGCCTGAGCGCGATCAGATCGGCTGGCGCCTCGAGTACCTACTCATGCCGCGCGAACTCGCGCGCCGTCACACGATCGAGGCGCGCGAGAATGTGACCGTGATCGGCGAGGGGCTGGTGCCGGTCACGCCTTGAGGAGCTGGAGCGCGACGCGGATGCGGCTCTGGGTGCGGGCCTTGCCGATGGCGACCAGCGAGTCGAAGAGCGGCGGGGCGGCGGTGGCGCCGGTGGCGGCCAGGCGCACGATCCCGAAGAGGTCCTTGGGCTTCCAGGCGAGCTGCTCGCACAGCGCGCGGAAGGCCTCTTCGAGCGGGGCGGCCTGCCAGACGAGCTGGCGGTCGACGAGCTCGGCGATGGCCGTCGCGGCGTCGAAGGTCTGCGCGCGATCCTTGCCTTTGGGAACAAGGGTTTCGACCGTCTGCGGGGCGGGTTCGCCGAAGAGCCAGGCGGTCTTCGGGATAAAATCGGAGAGGCGCGCCATGCGCTCGTGGACCAGCGTCGCGGCCTGCGTCAGGAACGCATCCGAGAGGAGCCAGCCGCGGAGGCGCTCGACGAGTGCCGGTACGGTGAGCTCGCGCAGGTAGAGGCCGTTGAGCCAATCGAGCTTGTCGAGGTCGAAGATGGGCCCGGTGAGGGACATGCGGCTGAAGTCGAAGTGCTCGACCATGTCGGCGAAGACGAACTTCTCGCGCTCGCCGTCGGGTCCGGACGGGAGCGACCACCCCATGCGCGCGAGGAAGTTCACGAGCGCCTCGGGGAGGATCCCGACCGACTCGTAGTACTCGAGCGAGACGGGGTTTTTGCGCTTGGAGATCTTCGTCTTGTCGGCGTTGCGCAGCAGCGGCAGATGGATGAAGGCCGGCGCGTCCCAGCCGAACGCGCGGTAGAGCTGGACGTGTTTGGGGGTGGACGGGATCCACTCCTCGGCGCGGATGACGTGGGTGATGCGCATCAGGCGATCATCGACGACGTTGGCCAGGTGGTACGTCGGGAAGCCGTCGGACTTGAGCAGGATCTGGTCGTCGAGCTCGTCGTTCTGGAAGCGAATGGTGCCGCGCAGGCCGTCCTCGACGAGGGTCTCGCCGGTGAGCGGCATCTTGAGGCGGATGACGTGAGGGCGTCCGTTCGCCAAGAGGCGCTCGACCTCGGCCGGCGGAAGGTCGCGGTAACGGCGGTCGTAGGGCTGCTTGGCGCCGCGCTCTTTCTGCGTCTTGCGCATCTCGTCGAGCTCTTCGGCGGTCGCGAAGCAGTAATAGGCCGAGCCATTCTGGAGGAGCTGGAGCGCGTGCTCGCGGTAGATGCTCAGGCGCTCGGATTGGCGGTAGGGCCCGTAGGGGCCGCCGATGTCGGGGCCCTCGTCCCAGTCGAGGCCGAGCCAGCGCAAGGAGCGGAAGATGGCCAGCTCGCTCGCGCGATTCGAGCGCGTCTGATCGGTGTCCTCGATGCGCAGGATGAACGTGCCGCCGAACTTCTTGGCGAACGCGCGGTTGAAGAGCGCGACGTAGGCGGTGCCGACGTGCGGGTCGCCGGTCGGGCTCGGGGCGATGCGAACGCGCGGCGGCGAGGCGGGGGCGGAAAGGTTGGTACTCATACGATCTCTTCGCCGGCGAGGAGGCGCTCGGGACGGTCGGCCGTGCGCGAGCTGCGCGCCCGCTCGGCCACGATGATGGCGTGGAGGGTGTCGACGGCGGCGCTGAGATCCGCGTTCGTCACGAGGTACTCGAAGCGCGGGGCGGCCGCGATCTCGCGGCGGGCGTTCGCGAGGCGGAGGCGGACGACCTCTTCGGTTTCGGTGCCGCGACCGCGCAGGCGCGCTTCGAGGACCGCCAATGAGGGTGGCAGGAGGAAGATGGCGACCGCGTCGGGGTAAGCGCGGCGGAGGTTATCAGAGCCCTGCACGTCGATGTCGAAGACGATGTCGCGGCCCGCGGCGTGAAGGCGCGCGATCTCGTGGCGCGAGGTGCCGTAGCGGTGCGCGTGGACGTGGGCGTGCTCGGCGAAGGCGTTCGCGTCGACCATCGCGAGGAAGCGCGCGTCGTCGACGAAGTAGTAAGCGGCGCCCTCGACCTCGCTCGCGCGGGGTGGGCGCGTCGTGTGCGAGACGGAGAACGCGAGGCGCGGATCGCGGCGGAAGAGCTCGCGAAGCAAGGTCGACTTGCCGGTCCCGGACGGGCCACAGAAGACGATGAGCAGGCCCTTCGGGCTGCCGTTCGGCCGCGTCTGGTCGGTGTCAGGCAATGTTCTGCACCTGCTCGCGGACCTTCTCGAGCTCGACCTTGAGGTCGACGACGTCCGTCGCGATGGCGGCGTCACGGCCTTTGGAGCCCATCGTGTTGATCTCGCGGAGCAGCTCCTGGGTCAGGAAGTCGAGGCGGCGGCCGCGCTCGGATTCCTCGGTCGGTCCGAGCATCGCGACGAATTGCGCGATGTGAGAGCGCGCGCGCACGAGCTCTTCGGTGATGTCGGCCTTGTCGGCGAAGACGACGATCTCAGCGATGATGCGGCCCTGATCGGCCTCGACGCCGAGGCGCTGCGAGGCCTCGGCGACGCGCGCGCGCAGGCGTTCTTCGAGGTCGCGCAGGACCGTCGGCGCCAACGTGCCGACGCGATCGAAGAGGAAGATCATGCGACCCAGGCGCTGGCGGAGATCGACGGCGAGCGCCTCGCCTTCGCGGAGGCGCATCGCGACGAGCGCGTCGAGGGCCTGCTCGAGGCCGGTGAGCAGGTTCGTCTGGAGCTCGGTTGGGTCGATCGTCTTGCGTTTCACCGCGACGAAGGACCCGGTGCGCATGGCCAATTCGAGGGTCGGCGGCGGCGCGTCAAGGGTGCGTGCGATGGCCTGGAGCGCGCGCATCAAGTGCTCGAGGCCGGTCTGGTCGATCGCGATCTCGGTCGCGTCGCTGCCCTCGGATTCTTGCGATACGTAGATGTCGACCGAGCCACGCTGGAGCCGCTGGCGCACGACGGTCGCGACGCTGGTCTCGGCGAGGGCGGCCTCGGGAGGCGCATGGAATCGGACCGCGAGGCCCTTGTGGTTGACCGAGCGGGCCTCGATACGCCAGGTGCTGGTGCCGACCTCGAAGGTGCTGGCGCCGAAGCCCGTCATGCTCGCGACGGCTTGAAGGGCGGCGGCCGGGAGCCCGGGAACGGGTGCCTCAGTCGCCATCGGCGCGCTCCGCGACCTCTTGGGCCCAGGCATCGAGGAGTCCGAGATCATCCATGAGATCGAGCGCCACGTAGCGATCGCGGATGTGACGGCAGACCCGCAAAGTGTGGACGAGGCGCGCGCGATCACAGCCGATATCGCTGGCACGCATCGCACAACCGGCTTCACGCAGCGCCGTCTCGATAGTTTGTACACCAAGCATCACGTCGGCGATCCGCGCGCGGATCTCCGTCCAACGGTCGCGCACGAGGCGAAGCTCGGCCTCGAGCTCGGCGCCGACTTTCTGCTTGCGCGCGAGCTGGGGCCGGATCTCGCCGACGATGCTGGCGCTGAGGGTCGGGTGCGCGCTCGCGAGGGCGTCGAACCCCCTTGCATCGGGCCAGCGTGCGGCGAGTGCCGCCGGGTCGATCGTCGTCGGATCGAGCGCGAGCAGCTTCTCGAACAGCATCGCGGAGAGGCGCGTCGCGATCCCGACCTGCGTGCCGTGGAGCCCGAGGAGCGGCGCGCCGTGGTCGAGCTGCTCCATGTCCCAGTAGTGCGAGACGAGATGCTCGCCGCCCGAGGCCGGGGCGGAGCTGCCCGCGATGGCCATCGAGAAACCCGAGATGAGGATGGCCTCCATCAGGATCGCGAGACCCTCGGTGTCGGCGCGACCGACCGCCGGCGCCTCCTTTAGAAGGGTCGTGAAGAGCTCGTCGAGGACATCGTTCGGCGCGGTCGTGTAGGGGACGCCGCGCACCAGATGCGAGAGGAGCCAGTCGCCGTGCGAGACGGGCTTGGAGAGGAGATCGCCGAAGCCGGCTTGGTTCAAGACGCTGGGGGCGGCCGCGAGCACGGCGGCGTCGGCGACGATGAAGACCGGCTGGCCGCACGGGAGCGTGCGCTTGACGCCGCCTTGGAGGATGGCCGCGATGGTCGAGGTATAGCCGTTCATCGAGGCGGCGGTCGGCACGCAGGCGTACTCGCGCCCGAGAAGGTGCGAGGCGTATTTGACGACGTCGTTGACGGTGCCGGCGCCGACCGCGACGCCGATCGCGTTCGGGTTGGACTCGAGGATGGTCTTGAATGCCGCGATGACGCCGTCCTCGCAGACGAGGTGGTCGTCGCCGGGACGGGGCTCGAGGACCACGCGGCGGGTCGGGATGTCGCTCTGGGCGAGCAGCGCCTCGACCGCTTCGCCGGCGGCCAGGAGGGTGTGGTCGTCGGCGACGACCAGGGCGTCGCGCCCCGGGAAGTGGCGCGCGAAGAGCGCCGGAATGGCCGCCAGCGCGCCCGGGCCGAGCGCGACGGCGCGCGTCGCATGGTGCGTCTGGGCGGCGACGTTGTCGCCAAGGAGGCGGCGGAGTTGGGGCGAGCGCGGTTCGAACACGGTTTGCTCCCGGGACGCGCCGCGCTTAACATCCGAACCCTTATGGTTGCAATGCTTCAAACGCTGCCCCGGCCCCCCGAAGCCTTCGAGCAAGAGTCGACGATCCGCGAGTTGATCGAGAAGGTCCGGCGATATCACCCGCACGCGGACCTCAACCTGATTCAGCGCGCGTTCGTGTTCGCGGAGCAACACCATCGGCCGCAGCGGCGCAAGAATGGCGACCCGTACGTGGGTCACCCGGTGTCGGTCGCGCACATCGTGGCCGACATGAAGCTCGACGAGGGGACGATCTGCGCGGCGCTGCTCCACGAGACGGTCGAGGACACGTCGGCGACGCAGGCGGATCTGGTGACGTGTTTCGGGACGGATATCGCGCACCTGGTGGACGGGGTCACCAAGCTGTCGAAGATCCGGTTTCGGTCCAAGGAAGAGAAGCAGGCCGAGAACTTCCGGAAGATGCTGGTCGCGATGTCGCAGGACATCCGCGTGATCTTGGTGAAGCTCGCCGATCGCACGCACAACATGCGGACGCTCGAGCATTTGCCGCCCGAGAAGCAGGCGATCATCGCGCAAGAGACGATGGACATCTTTGCGCCGCTGGCCAATCGCCTCGGGCTCGGGGCGATGAAGTGCGATCTGGAGGACCTGTCGTTCCGCTATCTCCTGCCGGAGAAGTTCCAGGAGCTGAAGTCGGCGATGAACACGCGGCAGGATGAGCGCCGCGACTATGTTCAGCGCGCGATCGAGGAGATCCAGGGCATCGTCGAGCGCGAGGGGCTCGTCGCCGAAGTGACCGGGCGACCGAAGCACTTCTGGTCGATCCACCGCAAGATGCAGCGACAGGACATCCCGATCGAGAAGGTGTTCGACGCGGTGGCTTTCCGGGTGTTGGTCGACAAACCCGGCGATTGTTACCACGTGCTCGGGCTCATTCACGACCGCTGGCGCCCGATTCCGGGGCGCTTCAAAGACTACATCGCGCTGCCGAAACCGAACCGCTACCAGAGTCTGCACACGACGGTGATCGGGCCGGATGGGCAGCCGATCGAGGTGCAGATCCGGACGCATGCGATGCACCGGATCGCCGAGGGCGGGATCGCGGCACACTGGAAATACAAGGAGAGCGGACGCCTCGAGGTCAAAGACGAGGAGCGCTTCGATTGGCTGAAGCGCCTCATGGAGTGGCAGCGCGAATTCGAGGATCCGAATGAGTTCTTGGAGTCGGTGCGCATCGAGCTGTTCGCGGACGAGGTCTACACGTTCACGCCCAAGGGCGAGCTGAAGGTGCTGCCGCGGGGGTCGACGCCGGTCGACTTCGCGTACAGCGTGCACTCCGAGGTCGGCTCGACGTGCGCGGGCGCGATCGTGAATGGCTACATCGTGCCGCTCACGTATCAGCTCAAGAACGGCGACGTCATCGAGGTCATCCGCAACAAGAACCAGAAGCCGAACAAGGACTGGCTGAAGTTCGTCGCGACCAACCGCGCGAAGGACCGCATCAAGGCCTTCATCAAGAAGGAGCAGCGCGTCCGCAGCCTCGAGCTCGGCGAGCAGCTGCTCGACAAGGAGCTGCGGAAGTACTCGCGATCACTCTTGAAATTGCGGAAGTCGGACGAGCTCTTGGAGGCCGCCAAGACGCTCAACTTCGAGTCGGTCGAGGAGCTCATCGTTCAGCTCGGGATGGGGCACGTCGCGCCCGACACGATCATCCCGCTGGTGCTGCCCGAAGAGGTCGCGGCCAAGGCGCCGAAGCCCGCGCCGACGTCGGCGATCGGGAAGCTGTTCGACCGCGTGCGGCGGAAACCCGCCGGGGTCGTCGTCGATGGGTTGGACGGGGTCAAGCACTCGATCGCGAAGTGCTGCTCACCGGTGCCGGGGGAGCAGATCGTCGGCTTCGTCACGCCGGGGCACGTCATCAGCGTGCATCGCAAGGGTTGCCTCAACACCATCGAGGTCGACCAAGATCGCGTCGTCGATGTGCGTTGGGGTGACAGCGCGGGGGCTGGATATCCGGTGGCGATCCGCGTCATCACCGAGAGTGGCACTCCGGGGTTGCTGAACAAGATGACGCGGGTGTTCTCGGATTTACGGATCAACATCGACGCGGCGATCTGCGCCGAGGCCGCGGACGGGCGCGCCGAGAACGTGTTCCGTTTCCACGCCAAGCACCTCGACGAGCTCAACGACGTGGTGCGCAAGCTGGAGTCGCTGCGCGGGGTGCATTCGGTCGCGCGCATCCGCGAGTGATCCGCGCGCGGGCGAGCGCATGGCGCTCTTCGCGAGCGGGGCAAGCGCATGGCGCTCTTCGCGAGCGGGGCAAGCGCATGGCGCTCTTCGCG
>SXIE01000394.1 GCA_005772945.1 Pseudomonadota bacterium | reverse complement strand
GTACCCGATGCGGGCCGCGAGATCCCCGTCCGGAAGGACCGCATCCGCCGCATAGCGTAGCTGGACGTGCGTCCGAAGGAGGCGCGGGGCGGCGTTGCGGCAGCCGACCGCGATGGGCCCGGTCTGGAGCTCGGAGATCCCGAGCAGCAACGGGATGACGTGCACGCGCCGGATCCCGGCCTGCTGCGCCGCATGGAGGATCGCCTTCTCGGTCGGCTCGGGCGAGAGCTGCACGACGTGCCCGCAGTAGGCGTGCGCGACGCCGCCCCACCCGTCTTGCAGGAGGCGCAGGCGGATGTCGTGCATCAGCGCCTCCCACTGCTCGAAGTGGATGGTCGAGCCGTAGCCGACGATGACGATCGCCTCGTGCGCCTTGTCCTTGACCTCGAGCGCGCAGCGTCGGACGGCGTTGCGATAGAGGACCTCCGCCACGTCCCCGAGCGGCGCGAGGCGAATCGGGAGGCCATGCGGCAGGACGCGCTGTCCCTCGGCGACGAGCCGCCGACGCACGTGCGGGAGCACGTTGGGTAGGCCGAGGAGCCCCGGGACGTCCTCGCTCAGGTGGGTGGACGCGGTCAGGAAGAGCGGCACCACGATGATCTCGGGCGCGCCCGAGCGCAGCGCCGCGTCGACCGCGTCGGCCAGGGTCGGCTGGCCGTCCTCGAGGTAGCCGGCGCAGACGATGCCGAAGACGTCGCGCACGCCCGGGGTCTGGGCGACATCCTTGACGAGCGTGTCGACGGCGCGGATCCAGGCCGGGATCTTCGAGCCGTGCGCGGCAACGACGAGAGCGGGGGGGAGCGCTTCCATGGTGACGCGAGTGTAGCAGAGTTGCGCGGCGCGGCCCAACGGACGCCCGATCGACTATGAACGGCGCCAAGCCACGCCCCCAACGCTATGGAACCTGGACCACCCAGTCGGTCGTCACGACCGCCCCGGACCGTTTGAACTCCGCCCAGAGCTTGTACCGGCCGGCCTTGGACAGCTTCGCATGAAACGCGACGGTCGGCCCGCCGCGCAGGTCGGCGCTCGCGGCGGCGTCCTCGGGATGCGCGTGGGCCATCGTGACCCGGTCCTCGTTCAAGATGAAGAGATGGCCGAACGCGCCGAGGTACGGCTCGAGATCGGTGACGTCCTGACCGGCCGCATCCTTGATGAGGTAGCTCAGCGTGACGTCGCCGGCCGCGACCGGGCTCGGCGACGTCGTCAGCGTGACGCTGAGGTCACCGAAGGACTTGGTCGCCGTCGCGGCCGTGTCGACGACGAGCGGCTTGGTTTCCGGCTGCGCACCGACCACGTCGAACACGCTCATCGTCACGACCGGGCCCGCCGAGATCGACTTGAAGTCCGCGTACACCCGGTACCTGCCAGGCGCCGGGAACGTCTGGACCAAACGCCAAGCGCCCTTCGCGGCGTCGACCAGCTCCGGGTGGACGTGGGCGAAGAACGACAGGTCCTCGCTCACGACGAAGACGTGGAGCTTCTTTTCGTGCGCGACCTCGAAGTCCGTGATCGCGCCGTGCGGCTCCTTGCGATGAAACGCGAACGTGAGCGTCCCAGGCTGCCCCGCTGCGACGGGCCCGACCTGCTCGACGTGGGCGTCGACCTTGTCCGAGAGGGCCATCTCGGGCATGGCCATGGACCCGTGCGCGTGACCAGCCATCGCCATCTTGTCGGGGGCCGTCTTGGTCAGCGCCATGCCGCAGATGGGACAGGCACCCGGCGCATCCTTGACGATCTCGGGGTGCATCGGACAGGTCCACTTCACGGCCTCGGCAGCACCGTGCGCGTGATCGTGCTCGCCTGCGTCGCCGCCACCCTTGGCGGTCACCCCGGCGCCTTCGAAGCGCGCGGAGACGCTGTTGCCGTGGACGGTCAGCGTGACGACCGCGGTCCATGGCCCCGCGGGGGCCACTGCGGCGAATAGGTGGCTTCCCATCGGCTCGAGCGCGGCCTCGACCGGCGGCTTGCCGTCCTTGGTCGCGACGAGGACCTTGCCGGTGATCCCGGCCAGCGGCAGGTCGGCCTCCTTCGCGTCGAGCGGGAAGACCATGAAGCCGGCCTTGGAGACCGCGACTTCGAGGTGATAACTGCCGGCCGACTTCACGATGCCGCCGTGCCGACCGGCTTCGTGGGCATGCGCGTCGTGATCGCGATGAGGGTCGCTTCCCCGCGCGACATCCGGCCCGTCGTCGTGGGGCGGCGTCCCCGGCGGGTGGGAATGGGCTTCGCTGCTTGCGGTCACGGGCGCGGGGGGCGCGCCTTTCTTGCCACAGCCGGTCACCCCGAGGGTGCCGGCGATCATGAGCATCACGGTCCGAGTTTGCATGTCAGGTCTCCTGGGTGGTCATCGCAGAGGTCACCGAGGGCGCCGCCTCGGTATGGGGTCGAAACGGGGTCGGTCCAGGCGTGACGGCCGCTCGGGTCGCCACGTTGCGCCCAAAGAGCCAGAAGGCCGCCGGGGTCACGAGGAGGTCGAGGAACGTCGAGCTGACGAGGCCGCCGAGAATGACGACGGCCACGGGATGGAGGATTTCCTTGCCTGGCGCACCCGCCGACACGACGAGCGGGATGAGGCCGAGCGCGGCGGTCAGCGCCGTCATGAGCACCGGCACCAGCCGGTCGAGCGACCCGTGAACGATCGTGGCGCGCGACCATGGGGCGCCCTCGCGTGCGAGGAGGAGGTAGTGATCGATGAGCAGGATCGAGTTGCGCGAGGCGATCCCGCAGAGGGTGATGAAACCGACGAGCGTCGCGACGGACAGCGGTAGATCCGCGAGCCACAGCGCGGTCGCGCTGCCGATGAGTGCGAGCGGGATATTGAGGAGCACCTGGGCGACCAATCGCAGCGACCGGAAGTGAATCCAGAGGACGAGCACCATGCTGCAGAGCGACAGGATCGCCAGCCAGCCGATGAGACGCGTGGCCTCGCCCTGGCTCTGGAACTGCCCCTCGAACTTGATGGTGTAGCCCGGTGGCAACGCGACCTTGGCGACCGCGGCCTCGAGCTCGACGACGGCGCTACCGAGATCACGACCCTCGACGTTTGCGAGCACGGCGATTCGCCGCTGCGCGTTCTCGTGCAGGATCTGGTTGGGGCCGCGGTCGTCGCGGATGTCGACGAGCGCGCCGAGCGGGATGACCGCGCCCGAGGGCGTATCGAGCGGCAGTTCGGCCAGGGCCCGCGGATCGGCGCGCGTCGCGTCGGCCAGGCGCACGAGCATCTCGAAGGTCCGGTCCTCTTCGAGGATTTGCCCCGTCACCTCGCCGTCGAGCAACGTCTCCAGCGTCTCCGCCAACGCGCCGGGGGCGAATCCGTAGCGCGCCGCCACCGCGTTCTTCACGTGCAGGCGCAGCTGCGGCACTAGCACCAGGCGCTCGGCCTGCACGTCGACGAGCCCAGGCACGGCGCGCGCCACGCCCTCGATCTCGACCGCGAGGCGGCGCAGCTCGGCGAGACCCGGTCCGCGGATCTTGATGGCGATCTCGGCGCGCACGCCCGAAAGGAGGTGATCGAGGCGATGCGAGATCGGCTGGCCGATGTTCGCGACGACCCCGGGTAGGCGCGCGAGCTGATCCCGGATCTCGGCCAGGACGACCTCGCGCGGACGTTGCGGCGCACCCCCCTCCGCGCCCACCTCACTCGGCGCGTGGAAGTCGACGTCGATCTCGGTGTAGTGCACGCCCTCGGCGTGCTCGTCCTGCTCGGCGCGCCCAGTGCGCCGACCGACCGACTTCACCTCGGGGACCTGCAGGATCAGCTTCTCGGCGGCGCGCGCGAGGACATCGGAATCGCCGAGCCCGATTCCAGGGCGGGCCATCAGGTTGATCGTCGCCGTGCCCTCGTTGAACGCCGGCAGGAACTCGGTGCCGAGCGTCGACACGATGCCGACGGCCGTCAGGACCAGGACGCCGGCCGTGCCGAGCACCAGCCATGGCTCAGCCAGCGTGCGCACCAGAACCCCGCGTTGCAGGCGCTTGAGTCCCCGGACCAGGAGGCCGTCGCGCGTGTGGGCCGTGGCCTTGCTGCGTGGAAGAAGCAGGCTCGCCAGCGCCGGCGTCACCGTGATCGACACCGCGAGCGATGCGAGGATCGACACGATGTACGCGACCCCGAGCGGCGCAAAGAGGCGTCCCTCGATCCCGCCCAACGCGAAGAGCGGCACGAACACCAAGACGACCAACATGGTCGCGAAGACGATCGAGCCGCGCACCTCGCGCGACGCGCGCCAGACGACCTCGAGAACCGGTTCGGGCGTGGCCTTCGCGCGGTTCTCGCGCAGTCGCCGGAAGACGTTCTCGACATCGACGATCGCGTCGTCGACCAGCTCGCCGATCGCCACAGCCACCCCGCCCAGCGTCATCGTATTGACCGAGATCCCGAGCGCCGAGAAGACCAGCGCCGTGACGGCGAGCGACAGTGGGATGGCGGTCAGCGTGATGAAGGTCGTCCTGAGGTTCTGCAGGAACAGGATGAGGACGATGACGACGAGCAGCGCGCCGTCGCGCAGCGCCTCGGCGACGTTCTCGGTCGATGCGTGGATGAACTCGGCCTGCCGAAAGAGCGGCACCAAGTGCACGTCGCTCGCCAGATGCGCGCCCAGATCGGCCAGCGTC
Organism: Pseudomonadota bacterium; assembly: GCA_005772945.1. Next base: position 7,185 of record SXIE01000394.1, on the reverse strand, counting down.
GCGTCGATCGCCGCGGTGACCTCGGCGGTGCTGCTGCCGGGCTGTTTCTGGATCGCCAAGATGACGGCGGGCTGGCCGTTGACGCCCGCGTCGCCGCGCTTCACGCCCGCCTCGAACCCGAGGTCCGCGACATCGCGGAGCCGGATCGTGACGCCGCCTGGCGCGACGGCGACCACCGTGTCGGCGAGCAGGTCGAGCTCCGAGGTCCGCGCGAGGTTCCGGATGAGCAGCTCCTCACCCTGGCGCTCGACGAAGCCCCCCGTCGTGTTCGTCTGGGCCCCGTGCGCCGCCGCCGTCAGCTGCTCCAGCGTGATGCCCAGCGCCGCCATGCGCGCGGGCCGCGGTGCGATGCGCAAGACCTTGCGGCCGCCGCCGATGGCGATCACCTGCGCGACCCCGGGGACCGCCTGGAGTTGCCGCCCGATCGTGAAGTCGGCGAGCGTCCGCAGATCGACCGGCGCGGTCTTCCCGGCGTCGCTCACGACGCCGACGAGCATGATCTCGCCCATGATCGAAGTGATCGGTCCCATCGTCGGGACCATCCCGGTCGGCAGCTGACCGCTGAGCGTGCCGAGCCGCTCGTTCACACGTTGCCGGTTCTCGAGCAGCGAGGTCGACCAACCGAATTCGATCCAGACGATCGAGAGACCGACCGCGCTGCTCGACCGCACGCGATCGACGCCCGGCGCACCGTTCATCGCGGTCTCGATGGGGCGAGTGACCAGCACCTCGACCTCTTCCGGCGACAGGCCGCCGGCCTCGGTCATGACCGTCACCGTCGGTCGGTTCAGATCGGGGAAGACGTCGACCGGCAACTGCATCGCGGTGTAGGAGCCGGCCCCGAGCAGCATGACGGCGAGCGCCAAGACGAGGATGCGCTGGCGCAGCGCCAGCTTGATGATCGCGTCGAGCATCAGGGATCGCCCGCAGTCGCCGACGCGGGCGCCGGCGCGAGCCCGACGACCGACGCCCCCGCGACCACCACGCGCTCACCGGCCGCGAGCTGGCTGCGGAGGCCGACCCGACCGCCCTCGCGACGCGCGATCGCGACCGGCCTCGCGACGAACGTCTCGGGTGCGGTCTTGACGAAGATCGTCGGACGCCCGTCGACCTCGACGACCGCGGAGTCCGGCACGACGACGAGCTCGGACACACCCGCCGTCCGAGCCCCAACCGGCACGTCGACGGTCACGAACTGATAGAGTCGGAGCCGCGCCGCGTCCTCCGCGTCGGGCCGATAGCGGACCTCGACGGCATGCGTCGCTGGGTCCACACGGGGTGCCATGCCCCGCGCCATTGCCGCGATCCCTCGGGCCGGTAGCCCGGGTCCCGTGACCACCGCCGCGCTGTCGACGGCGACCTCCGGCGCGTCCGCCTCGAAGACGTGCGCGGCGACCTCGAAGCGCGTCGGCTGGACGATCGTGAAGAGCGTCGTATCGGCCGCGACGAAGCCACCGACCGCGAGCCCGGGCGCGATCGCCGCGATGACCCCGTCGATCGGCGCGACGAGCTCGAGCCGCACGCTCTCCCCGCTGAGCGCGAGCGCATCACCGGCCGCATTCGAGGCTCGGACCTCGGCGTCGAGCGCGCGGATCTCGGCGCGCAGTCCGTCGAGTTCCTGCGCCGCGGTCAGTCCGCCGAGCCGCAACTTACGCCCGAGCGCGGCGCGTAAAGCGGCGACGCGCGCCTGCGCCTGCTCCGCCCCGCCCCTGGCGCGCGCCCGATCGGCCGAGAGTGTCGCCCGCTCCGAGGCTCCCGGCAGCTCCACCACGACCGCCAGGACTTGTCCTGCCTGGACGGTCTGCCCGAGGGTCGGAAAGCCGCCGCCGGCCGATTCGAGCGGGGCCGCCTCGAGCCGCCCAGCGCGCAGCGGCCGAACCTCGGCGAGCGCCTCCGGCGGCGCAATCACGGTTCCCTGCACGCGGATCCGCTCGGTCAACGTCGCGGTCTCGGCGCGGGCCGTCCGAATCGCCAGCAGGAACTGCAGGTCCTTGGCGATGCCATGGACGTCGCTCGCCGCGGTGGTCCCGGGCACCTCGGGTTCCCCGTGGTCCTCGCCGCCATGGGCGGAGGCCGGCGGCGTCGCGAGCCGCGCCATCACCACGAGGGATAGCGCCAGCCCGGCCGCCTGGCCCCGACGCCGACCCGCCGCCCGACCCGCGAGAAACCCAGTCGAGCCGACGATGACGAGCGCGCCGATCGCGAGCGCGACCCACAGCCAGGGCGCGCCGTGCTCCTCGTTGGCCGTCAGCCCCTTCGCCCCACGCGCGTCGGCCGGAGTGATGCCGAAGCTGAGATCGGACGCGGTCAGCAGATCACCGCGATCGCCCGCAGCAATGACCGCGGTCAGCGCGTAGATTCCGGGCGGACCTGCCATGTCCGCGCGGTAGATCCCAGGCGCCGAGGTCGCCTTCGCGTCCGTTCGGAGCTCGTTCCCGCCTGCGCTCTTCGCCCAATGTAGCGCGATCGTGGCGCCGACGATCGGCGCGTTCGTATCCCGGTCGGCCAGGAAGACCTCGACCGGTATCGCCCCGTTCGACGGCTCCGCGCTCCAGCGCAACACGAGCTCGAAGGTGTCGCTCATCGCGCTCGCTCCGCGCACGTGGCCGACGAGCCCGACGGGCGTCGGCCCCGCCGGTGCGCCATGGTCCTCGCCACCGTGCGCGGCGAGCAGCATCACGAGATGAATGAACGGACTCATCGCAACTCCCGACCCAAGACCCGGACCAGCTCGACCGCGGCCGAAACCATCCGACAGTCGTTACGCAAGGTTCGGTCCGCAATGGGCGACCCCGCCCAACACCTACGCGCGGCCGACCGCGCGGTGTTCGAGGCTGAACAACCTTGGAGCATTGTCGGCAAGTTGGAGACTATTCGACAGGTGCGCGGGCGACCGTCGCAGGCTGGCCCGTTGCGTGGTGCGGTCGGGGCCGCTGGTCTGCTTCGTGCTCGTCGTCGGGGCGTCGAGGAGGGCCCTCGCGCCACCCTCGTTGGAACCGCTTGCTGCCGGTCCTTTCCGGCACCCAGGAGTCGCCGATGCGAACCACCGCCGCCTTGAAGCTCGTGAACGTCAAGTTCGAAGCCGCACCCGTCCACACGCGGCGCGTACGCCACTGCGAGATCGTGCGCCATTGCGAGGTGGTCCGGGTCCCCGCAGGCGTCGGCCATTGCGATGTGGTTCCGCTGCGCCAGGCGGTCCGCCATTGCGAGGTCGTGGCGCGCACGCGCCCGATCACGTGACGCGCCCGTCCCCGATGGCAGCCGCACACGACGTGGTGGTCATCGGCGCGGGGCCCAGCGGCTCGCTGGCCGCGGAGCGCCTCATCGCGCGGGGACTTCGCGTACTCCTCCTCGAGGCGGGTCCGCGCATCGAATCAGGCCGTCGACCGCGTGAGCCGGATCGGCGGGCGTGGGCGCATACGCGGGTGGGCCGCCCGTTCGATTGGTACCGGGTCCACGCCGTCGGCGGGCGCACGCACCTCTGGGGAGGCTGGGCCCACCGCTTTCCGGATGCTGTCCTTCGGCGCGCTGGATTCCCCTACGGGGCCGCGGAGATCGCTCCCTACTATGATGAAGCCGAGCGCCTCCTCGGCGTGCGTGACGAGCCGCTCGATCAAGGCCATGCCGCCGCCGCGGCCGCGCTTGGGCTCGCGATCGAGCCGAAACGGACGGCGCTCGGCCGGCACGACGACGTGTGGACACCGCGCGGGCGTCTGGGCGAAAGACGTGCGCGCACCCAGGTGGTCGCGCTCGAGCTCGTCGGGGCGCGCCATCGGGTCGACGCGGTGCGCGCGCTCGATCTCCGCACGCTGCGCACCAGAACGTTTGCGACACGCGCAGTGGTGCTCGCGGCCTCGCCGATCGAAACGGCGCGACTTCTCCTAGCGAGCGGCTTCGGACGCCGGATCCCGCGCTTGGGACGGGGTCTCGTCGACCACCTCGTCGCGAGCTGGGTGCTGCTCGAGCCGGCGCCACCGCCGGAACCTCGACCCGGGGAGCGCTTCGCGCCGTCGTCGCTCATCTCGGGTCCGGCGCTCGCCCGCTTCGCTCCGGAGGCCGACTTGCCAGCGGGCTTCTGCATCGAGATCACCGGCCCAGTACCACTGCCGGCCCTCGAGCTCGACCGCTTCGTGCCCGAGGACGAGCTCGCACATTGGCGCGCCACGCAGTTCCACGCGCTCGGCGAGAGCTTCCCCAACGGGCGGCGTCGGGTGGATCTCGACCCCGTCGTGCGCGACACCTACGATCGTCGCGCGCCGCGCATCCACATGGCGTGGTCCCATGACGACCACCGCCTTGCCGCCGTGATGCGGCACGCGGGCCCGACTGTGGCGGACGCCTTGGCCATCCCCGGGAGTCGCCTCATCCGCTTCCGCGATCCGGAGGTGGCCGGCGCCGGTCACGAGGCTGGAACGTGCGCGATGGGCGCAGACCAGCGCACGCCGCTCGACGCGTGGGGACATGTGCGCACCCTGGCCAACGTCTGGGTCGCGGATGCCTCGGCGCTCCCGACCGCCGGCGACAGACACCCGACACTGACGGTGGTCGCGCATGCGTTGCGCACCGCCGACGACGTCCTGCGACAGCTCAGTTCGGTTGTTGGATGAACCTCGGAGCAACATGGTCCCGAGATCGCCAAAGCGATCCTCCGGCGCGCGCGCTCATCGCGCCGGCGCCCACCGACCCTAGCGTGAATTGACATGCGCGCTCTGCCGAACGCGCCTGGAGAGGGCACCCTGCGCGCCCTCGCTGGGTGAGACTGAATGCTCTGCCCGATCCACATCATCTTGGCGGCCGTCGGCCTGATCGTCATCGGCCTCGGCTGGCTCTCGGGTCGTCGTGCGCGCCGGCTCTCACCGACGGAACTCACCCGTCGCCGCTACGATCGTGGCGCGTTCCTCTATGACCTGCTCGAGGGTTTCATGGAGCTCGGGTTTGGGCGTTGGCGTCGCGAACTGTGGGCGCGCGTTCCCCGCGGTCGTACGCTCGAGCTCGGGGTCGGCACGGGCCGCAGCTTGCGCTTCTACCGGTCCGACGCGGAGGTCATCGCCATCGACTTCTCGCCGCGCATGCTCGCGCGCGCCCGGCGGCGCGCCGCGCGCCTCGGGATGACGGTCGATCTCCGGGTGGCCGACGTGCAGGCGTTGCCGTTTCCGGACGCGAGCTTCGACACGGTCGTCGCGACGTGCCTCTTCTGCTCGGTGCCCGATCCCGTCCAGGGGCTGCGCGAGGCGCGCCGGGTATTGAAGCCAGGCGGCCAGTTGCTGCTCCTCGAGCACGTCCTCTCGCAGCGCCCTATGCTCGGCCGCCTCATGCGCTGGCTGGACCCTCTGGTCGTTCGGATCTGGGGTGCGCACATCGCACGGGACACCGTGACGAACGTTCGAACCGCCGGCTTCGCCGCGGTCGACGTCGTGGATCTCGCTCTCGACGTCGTGAAGCGGATCACGGCGCACCCGGATACACGGCGCGTACCGCGCCCTCGTCCATCGGGGCTCGCGGGGACGCGCGCGAGCCTTGCGTTCGACCTTCGCGGTCGGCCGTTCGAGCGGCGAACTCGGAGCGTGGAAGTCTGAAGACGACTCGCAAGAAGACTTGAAGCCTGGCGGTCGACTCATGCCGAGGAGTCCCGCGCGCGCTCATCGTCCGCCCGGTCGTGCGGCGCTTGCTCGTTCACCCCCACGAAGGTCACCCGTTCTTGCCGCGGTGGACCCCGCGGGCGGAGCTGGCACGGTGCGGCCGTCTCCATCATTAAGGAGGTGCGCATAGCCGTTTCGATTGGCTCGCCGCTCGCAGTCGAGGCCGGAACGGGCCGCGCAGCATGGCGTGCTCATTGCTTTGCGGTGCAGGGTAACGCCGGACTCCAGCCTCGCCTGCTTCGAAGCGATCGCAACGCCATCAGGACTTCGATGATGCGCCTGATCGCGTGGCTCCCCTTGCTCGCGTTCTGCGGCCAAGCGCGCGGCACCGGTGGGCAAGTCGACGTGCCGGACTCGACCGAGCCGCGAAGCTACCGGCGCCAACCCCGGCCAGTGGCTCTACCACTGCCATGGCTAGAGCACGCCGAGAACGGCATGGCCGGCGTGCTCGAGGTTCGCTGACCCTCACGCCCACGACAATGCCCCTCATGTCCACATCAACAACTTCAGGAGATCCAATCATGCAACACCAGCACGTGTCATCGTCCAGCGTTCCTGTTCCGAAGGACTCCAAGCTCACGTACGGCAGCGCCGAACTCCAGGCGTGCATCGCCCTCTGCGAGCAATGCGCGAGCGCCTGCATCGACGCCGGCGGAATGCCCGTCTGCGCCAAAGCGTGCCTCGACTGCGCCGATGTCTGTCGCGTCGCCGCCTCGCTCATGAGCCGCGGCTCGAGCGCGATGGCCGCGGCGTGCGCCCTCTGCGCCGACACCTGCGCCACGTGCGCAGCCGAGTGCGAGAAGAACCCCGCCGATGAGCTGTGTCGGCGCTGCGCTGAAGCCTGCCGCCGCTGCGAAGCGGCGTGTCGTAAGATGGCGGCCTGAGAGCCGTCGGAGGCGCAGTTCACGCACTGGTTCGGGGCTAATTGGTTCATCCGTAAATGGAGTTCACCATGCAGACTGAAGTCTTGAAGGTCACGGGAATGACCTGCGGCGGTTGCGTCGGCAACGTCACGCGCTCGCTGAGAACCGTCCCTGGCGTCGCAGACGTAAGAGTCGCTCTCGCCGCCGGCGAAGCCACGGTGCGATACGACGAGCGGCTGACCTCCCTGGCCGAGCTGAATACGGCGGTAGAGGGCGCAGGCTATGGCGTCGTCGTGACCAACGCCGCTGAGAGTCCTGCACCCAAGGGTGGCTGCTGCGGCTGAGTCGGCTCGACTTCCCACGCCTGCACGCGGAGGGGACGGACCGCCCAAGCGACTCGACGACAAGACGGTCGCGGAGAACCCATGAAGACCAGCGTGGTCGAACTGAACGACGGGCCGTCAACGAGGGCGACGCGAGATGACGCAGCGCACTCGGCGCACGAGGTTACCCCCGCGCCGGCCGCTCCCCCGGCGGGCAAGGCCCACGAGGGTCACCCGGCGCCACGCGCAAAACCCGCGACGACGCCGGAGTTGGCGCATGACGTGAGATGGGCCATGGCGGCAAGGACCTGCCAGCCATGGTGCGCGACATGCGCAACCGTTTCTTGATCTGCCTGATCT
>SXIE01000393.1 GCA_005772945.1 Pseudomonadota bacterium | reverse complement strand
GACGCCTTTCTCGTCGGTCGCGATGCTCGAGAAGTTCGCGCTGTTCAGGATGGCATTCTGCAGCGCGCCGGTCTTGAGGAGCGCCGCCTCGCGCCCGACCTCGGAGATGGTCTCGACGGGCGCGAAAGGCTCGGCGGGCGGGCGGCGTGGGGGTTCGACGGTCATGCGGCCACCGCCGGCACGGGTCGCAAAAGGTCCTCGATGCGGCCTGCCGTCTGGCCGAGCGAGGTCGTCACATAGCTCGCACCGGCCTTCTTCATGCGCACGAGGAGCGCGTCGAAGTTCTTGGGCGGGCGGAGGTAGGCGACAAGGATGGTCAGCGTCGGGGATGAACACCGCAGCCTGCGGCAGAGGAATGCCGCCTGCGTGAGTCCACCCGGCGGCACGACCGCGATGACGACCAGGACCGGCTGGTCGCGCGCGATGCGGGCCTCGAGCTCCGCGGCCAGCGCGTGGCTCGAGCTCACTTCGACGCGCACCCCGTGCGGCGCGCACAGCGTGGCCAACATCGCGAGCGCGATCTCCTCGGCGCGATGGTGCGCGGGGCAACCCAAGACCGGCTGCGACGACGGCGCCGCGAGCACCGGGAGCTCGAGGTGGATCACCGCGCGCGCGGTCGCGTCGAGCACGTAGGTCTCGTGACTGGCGTCGACACCTTCACGCTGCCGGTCGCGCCGGATGCGGCGCAGAGCGGGGACGAGCACCTCGTCGAACGTGACGGCCGGGCTATGCGCGGCCGCGTGCGCCGACGCGACCGCGAGCGCCTCACGCTCGTCGCGCGCGAGCAGCCGCTGATAGTAGGACGCCGGCGGCGAGAGCGCGGGCTCGTCACCGAGCAACGTCGCCAGGAAGCGGAAGCGTGGCGCGTGCTGCCCCAGCACGACCAGGCAGATGGTCAGCGGCGTCGAGAGGACCAGGCCGATCGGGCCCCAGAGCCAGGTCCAGAAGAGTGCCGCCACGAGTAGGGCGAGCGGCGACACCCCCGTGTGCTTGCTGAAGAGGAAGGGCTCGACGACGTTGCCGACGATGAGGTCGATGGCGATGACGTACCCGAAGACGCCCGCGGGAACAGTCCAGCCCGGCGTCGTCGCGACCGCGACCAGCGCCGGCCCGGCGGCGGCGATGAGCACGCCGACGTACGGAATGAAGCGCAGGACGGAGGCGCCGACACCCCAGAGGAACCAGTACGGCACCCCCATGACGGCGAGCCCGATACCGAAGAGGGCGCCAAAGCCGACGTTGATGGCGAGCTGCAGGAGCAGGAGTCGGCTGATGCGGCGTCCCCCCTCGATGGTGGCGCGCGTCGCCCCGGTGAGGCGGCGGTGACCGAGGAGACGCAGCGCGCGGTTCCGGACGTCCTCGCGCCGCATCAAGGTGAAGACGGCCAGCAGCACGACGACGAAGGCAGCGGCTATCCAACCGAGGCCGCCCTCGATCAGGCCGAGCGCGCTTTCCAGCTCGCCGCCGCCGGCCGCCACCGCGACGGTCGCGTCGGAGGTCGGCCCGGCGCTGAGATCGCTCAGCATGTCGAACAGGCGCGCGAGCCCACCCGAGCCCAAACCGCGAAGGCCTTGCAACTTGGCTTCGATCTCGGCGCGGTGGGTCGGGAGGTCGACGGCGAGACTCACGAACTGGTCCGCGAGGATGTAGGTGATGGTGGCGCCCGTCACGAGCGCGGCGGCGACGACGAGCAGCACGGCCAGCACGCGACCGACGCCGCGACGCTGCAGGAAGTCGACGACGGGCGTGAGGATGAACGCCAGGAGCGCGGCCATGACGAGCGGGACCAGGAACGCCTTGGCAAAATAGAGCGCGACGACGACGCTCACTATCGACAGGATCCGCGGCACGCTGGCCGCCACGCGGGGTCGGCGCGGGGCGCGCTTGGCGCCACGGCGAGAGGGCGCGCTCATGGGCGGTGGGCGTGCACGTCTAGGGATCGCGCGTGACCGCGGGGGGGCGCGGATGGCTGCGCGTGCGGAGTCGTCTTCGGTCATACTCGTCCCCTCTGTGTGGCGCCCGGTGCGCGCGCCCGGTGGTCCGCAAGCTGCGTGCCACGCGCGGCCGTACCTGTGCCCTTGAACCCGTTGATCTTTCGGGAAGGCGAGCTCCGCGAGGTCATCCGTTTGGTCGCACCTCCATCATTCCGATGGGGCGTGGCGCGTGGATTCGGGCGCCCGATCGCCGTCGACTGGCACACGCCGAATTGATGGCATCGCGGCCTGGGGCCTTCCCATTGCTCAATCAGCAGCACGCGCGTACCATGCATCGACTCTGCCGGCCGTATCGTCCCGTGGGCTCATTCTTTGCTCTAGCGCTCTCCGAGGGCGGCCTAGCGCTTCCTTTGCAGGAGCCTTCCGTGGACAAGACCAAGAACCCGTACCCGGCGGCCAACCCCAAGGCCACGCCGCTGCGCAAGCTCGGAACTGGCGTCGATGGCCTCGACGAGGTCCTACATGGCGGTTATCCGGACGGGCGCACGACCATGGTCAAGGGTGGACCGGGCGCGGGCAAGTCGCTGTTCGCGCTTCAGTTTCTGATCCAAAATGCCATCAAGGGGGTGCCCGGCATTTTTGTCACTTTCGAGGAGAGCGTGGAGGCGGTCCGCATCAACGCCGCCACGTTGGGATGGGACGTGCCGGCGCTCGAGGTGAAGGGGCTGCTCTTCATCTACCATGCGAAGCTCGACGCCGCGGCCGTGACCGCGGGTCCCTTCTCCTTGAAGGCCATCATGGCCATCCTCGATGGCAAGTCGCGGGCGATGGGCGCGACGGTCGTGGTCATCGACGCCATCGACATCTTGATGCGCCGCTTCGAGGACACCGCGCGCGCGCGCGCCGAGCTGAACGCGCTGCATGAATGGCTCGACGCGCAGCGGATCACCGCGCTCTTGACGGTGAAGGCGAGCGACGATGCGGACATGGCGCCACGCGTCAGCTTCCTCGACTACATGGCCGACTGCGTCCTCAAGCTCGATCATCGCGTCTCCGACCAGATCAGCACGAGGCGGCTGCGCGTCCTCAAGTACCGCGGCTCGGCCTTTGGCTCGAACGAGTACCCGTACGTCATCAGCGCCAACGGAATCTCGTTGGTCCCGATCGGCTCCGCGCATTTGGCGCACCGGCCGCTCGGCCCGTACCTCTCGAGCGGCAACGCCGAACTGGACGTTGCGCTGAGCGGTGGCCATCGCAAGAGCGCATGCGTCCTCATCGCGGGTCCGAGCGGAAGCGGCAAGACGACCGTCGCGTGCACGTTCGTGCTGGCCGCCTGCGCGCGCGGCGACAAGGTGCTCTTCATCAGCTTCGAGGAATCGCCGGAGGCGCTGGAGTCAGCGCTCCGCAGCGCCGGCATCGATCTCGAGCCCGCCGTGCGTAGTAACAAGCTGCGGCTTCTCTGCCGGCTACCCGAGAGCGCCGGATCGGACGAACATCTCTTCCAGCACCTCGAGATCATCAAGACCTTTCAGCCGGAGATCGTCGTGGTCGACGCGATCTCGGCCTGCAGTCGCATGGGGTCCGGCAAGGCGGCGTTCGACTACTGCATGGGGCTCGTGAACGCCTGCAAAGAGCGCGGCATCACGTGCTTCCTGACCAACCAGGTCAGGGGCTCCGACTCCGGCGAGGACCTGAGCGGGATGGGCTTCAGCTCGCTCGTCGACTCGGTGATCGAGCTCCGCTTCGAGCTGAGCGGGGACACGCTCGAGCGGTCGCTGCTCATCCGCAAGGCCCGGGGCTGCGACCATTCCCCGCACGTCCATGACCTGAGCATCACCGATCGGGGCATCGTGCTGGCGAGGCGGGGGCCGGCCGGCGACGCGTTGCCGGCGCGACCGGCGCGCGAGACCAAGGCCATGAAGGCCGCGCGGTGAGCCAACCCAAGCCCCAGGCCGCCCGCTTCAAGCTGACCCTGTTCGTGGTGGCCAATGATCCGAACTCGATGCTCGCCGAGGAGAACCTTCGCCACATCTGCGCGGAGTACCTGCGCGCTGGCGAGTGCACGGTCAGAATCGTCGACGTCCTGGCCGAGTTCGAGGTCGCGCTCGAGCATGACGTCCTGGTGACGCCGACCTTGATTGTGGAGGGACCGCGCGGGCGTTCGACCATCCTTGGAAACCTCTCCGATATCGATCGGATCGTGCTCACGCTCGGCAGCAAGTCCTGAGGGACCTGCCGCACGAGCGCGAGCGCGAAGACGTCAGCTCGGACTAGGCACGTCGACGACGCGGACGGGCTTCTTCTCGCCGTTGCTGCCGGCCACTTCGTCACGGCGGGCGCGGGCCGCCTGCTCGTACGGCGACTCGGCGGGTGCCCCGTCGATGGCGGACTTGCTCTTCAAGCTCTTGCCGACGAGGGTCGCGAACTTGGAGCGGAGCTCCTTGCCGCTCATCGGCGCGATCAGGGTGCCAACTGCGAGGCCCGCACCGAACGCGGCGACCACGGGGAGCACCAAGATCCGCGGGCGTCTGGCGACCTGCAAGCCGATCGTGCCGAGGAGGGCCTCGAGGTCCAGCTTCTGAAGCTGGCTGGTGAGGCGGCCCCCGAGCTGGTGGGCAATGCGCTCTGTCATGCTCTTGAAACTCTGCGGGATGGTGGTCATCGGGACTCCCTGTGCGTGGCGCTCGCGCCGGCCCTCGACGGGGAATCGTCGAGGGTCGAGCGGACCCAGCGCTTCGCAAGCCCCATGCCGGCGAACCGCGGGTCCGGGGCGCGCGGATACCGGCCCGGGAACCGCTTGCCAGGCCGGCCAAACGTCGGATGTGCGTGCTGGATGCGGTCGTTCTGACCTCATCATCGGTCATTTCGACTGACTGGCTGGCGCATTCATGGTGGGCCGGGAGTGCCGCGCAAGGCTTGCAGGCCCAGCGGACGTGCGGTCGGCGCGCTGCGCGACGTGCCTGGCACGACCTTCGCTCTCGGCCCCTCCCGGAGCCGCCCCTCTGGAGGACCTGCCCATGAATGACCGCCAAGAACCCCGGGACGCATTGCCCGAAGCCGCGCATGACGCCCATCGCGCGCTCAGCAGTCTAAAGGAGGAGATCGAGGCGGTGGACTTCTATCACGAACGGGTCCTCGCGTGCGGGGACTCCGACCTCAAGCGCGTGCTCGAGCACAACCGCAACGAGGAGATGGAGCACGCAGCGATGCTGCTGGAATGGCTGCGTCGGAACATGACCGCCTGGGACGGCGCACTCCGGACCTATCTGTTCACGACCACGCCCATCGCCGCGATCGAAGCGCGCGCGTCGGACACGGACGATGCGGGACGCGTCGAGGGCATCGGCGCCGGACCGGCGAGCGGCAGCCCGGTGGCGACATGATCGTGGGCCAAGATTCCATCATGCCCTCGAAACCGATCGCCCTGCGATACACCGACGAGGGCCGCGGCCCGCCGCTGGTGTTCCTGCATGGGTTCCCGTTCACGCGCCAGGTCTGGCAGAAGCAGGTCGAGGCGCTGCGTTCGTTCTATCGGGTCATCGCGCCGGATCTGCGCGGCTTCGGTGAGAGCGAGGCGACGGCGGGCCCGACGACGATGGACGAATATGCCACGGACGTGCGCGCGCTCCTCACGCGGCTGACGACGGCCAAGGTGGTGCTCGTTGGGCACTCGATGGGCGGGTATGTTGCGCTGGCCTTCGCGCGGCGCTTCCCGGCGCTTTTGCGCGGCCTCGTGCTGGTGAGTACGAAGGCCGGGCCGGACTCGGCCGAGGCGGCTGCGGGGCGGCGCGCGATGGCCGATAGCGTGAAGGCGAGCGGCGTGCGCGTGGTGGTCGACGCGGTCGCGCCGAAGATGCTGGCGCCGGGAAGTCAGGATGCGCGGATGGCGGGCGAGGTGCGCGCGTTCATGGCCGCGTCCAAGCCTGCGGGGGTCATCGCGGCGCTGCTCGGGATGGCCGAGCGACCCGACGCGACGGCGTTCTTGGCGCAGGTGGCGGTGCCGACGCTCATCGTCACCGGGGCCGATGACGCGCTGATCGCGCCGGCCGAGTCGCAGGCGATGGCGCTCGCGATCCCGGGCGCGCAGGTGAAGGTCATCCCGCGCGCGGGGCATCTCGTCGCGTTCGAGCAGCCCGGCGAGTTCGGTCGCGTCTTCGTCGAGTGGTTGCGGGAGCGCGCCGTGCGCGATGCCCAGCACCATCAACACTAGCATCCCGTTAGCAAGTCACGTCACCCCAGGCAGGAGACCCACATGCGTCATTATTTGCTGAGTGCCATCGCGTTCTTTTCCGTCGTCGGCGCCGCGTGCACCGATGCGAGCGAGGCCCAACGCCGCGGCGTCGGAGCAGGCTGTCTGAGCAACGACGACTGCACCGAGACCGGCCAGACCTGCCTGGCGTTCAAGGGTGGCTACTGCGGCGTGGCAGACTGCCTGAAGGACACCGGCTGCCCGGGCGGCTCCGGCTGCGTGGCGCACACGGACGGCAGCAACTACTGCTTTCTCGTCTGCGACGATAAGGCCGACTGCAACGTGAGTCGTGCCGCCGACTCCGAGGCGAACTGTTCGTCGACCGCGACGTGGGCCGACCAGAACAACGGCAAGGCGTGCGTCCCGCCGTCAGGCAACTGACTCGGGGCCAGGAGAACCGCGATGGTCACGGACACGAAACTCGCGCGCGATGAAGCGCGTCGACTCGCGCAGCATCAGAACGTCAAGGCCGAGCTACAGGGCGAGGTGAACCGCGCGGTGGCCGCCGAGGGGCGCGCCGAGGTCGCGAGCGAGCGGCGCGAGGTCGCCGAGGTTGCGCGCGAGCTCGAGCGCGGGGCCGTGCACGAGGTGGCGGCGACCGAGCGCGAGGTCGCTCGCACGCGCGGGTCCGCTCGCGTGGCGCAGATCGTGGACTACGTCTTCTTCGTGATCTACACGCTGATCGTCATCGAGATCGTGCTCGAGGCGACCGGCGCGAGAGAGACGAACGGCTTCAAGCAGGCGATGGACACGATCACCACGCCCTTCCTGCTGCCGTTTCGCGGCCTGTTTGCGGACCTCTCGGTCGACGGCTACCGCTTCGTCTTCTCCTACGTCGCGGCGCTGGTCGTCTGGATCCTCGTGCATCTGGCCATTCGGGGGCTCATCCGCTTGGTCGGGCGGCGGCCGACGACCCTCTGATGTGACAGTGAGTGCTGGCGTCGTCGCGCTCATCGCGGTTGCGCGCCAGGGATGGATGCCTGAGAGGCCAGAGAGGAGGCGCGAACGCGATGGGCAACCACCGCGTTCCGCCTCCTACGACTCCGCGCTCAGCGCCACACGACGCGCGGGCAGGTCGCCTGGAACGTGCCCTTGGCGGCCGTCAACGCGGCGTCACACGCTTGGGTCAGGCGTTCATCGCGCGTCGCGCCGTCGGCCACGCTGGCCCAGGCGTGAACCTGGCTGTCCATCGCGATGAGCATCGCCTGCTTGGCGTTGCCGTCGAGGCTCTCGCCGCACTCGCGGATCTTGGCGACGTAGCCATCGCACGCTTTGACGCCGAGCTTGGCGTCGGCGTTTGCGGGCCGGACGGTGCTCGCGGCGCTGAGGCGCAGAGCGGCCAGCGTCTCATACGAGTTACCGTAGCTGGCGAGCCGCTTGAAGCGCAGCGACGGCGCGTCGAACTGCACGATGTCGAGCGTGTGGGTCGTCACCTTCTGGCCGTCGGCGGCCACATTCATGAAGCCGCCCTTGTAGAGGAGCTCGTTCTTCGTGAACGCTGCGAAGTACAGGCCGACGCCGATAGCCGTCTGAATTTCGCTCTTGACGAGCGTGAAGGAGCGGCTGCGGCCGCCGAGATGGGTCGCCGCCGCGACGCGCCCGCTGAGGACCTTGCCGGCGGTGGTGTCGAACCACGAGAGATCGTCGGTGGCCTGGTCGCGCAGCGTGCTTTCGTAGGCGTCGGGGCCGAGCCCGGTCAGGAAGTCGCGGTAGCGCCCCTGGTAGCGCGGCTCGGCGGCGCCGGTGATGATCTCGGACTTCGCGGGCATGGCGTGCGGCTCGAAGCCCTCGGGCAGACCCGGGGCGAGGCCGAGCTGCTGCAGGACACTCGGCCAATCGTGGAAGACCCACACCTGATCGATGGACTCGGGGGTCTTGTAGTGGATCAGCATCGCGCCTGGCAGCGTCGCAACTTTGTTCGTCGCGGGGGTGCCATCGGCGAAGGCGCCCGTGTGGCGGGCCGACCAGACATACTCGACGACCTCGTAGTCGGCCGCCTCGATGATGCGCTGGGGCTTGATCTTGAAATCCGAGAACCCGGTGCGCGATGAACGCTGGAACGCGATCAGCTCCGTGACCGAGTCGAACTCGCCGTCCGGGAGGCCGACCTCGGTCCAGTGAACCGAATCGGTGAAGCGCTTGAACGCCATGGCGAAGTCGCCGCGCTCCATCAAGGCGAACTGCTGCTGCGTGGCCTGGGTGCGATTCGAGAGGCCACCCTGGTCGGCCTCGCGAGCGCGGTCCAGGTCGGGCGCGCTCGGCTTGTCGGGAGCCGGCGGTTTGGCGGGCTCGCCTTGACTCACCTGCGCGAGCGGGGGGATGGGGGCGGGGTCTTTCTTGTCGCAGGCAGCGCCCAGCATGGGGCCTCCTGCGAGGAGCATCGCGAACAGCGGCATTTGAAGTTGCATGGGTTCCTCGTCGCATGGGCCCGCAGGCCGTTGGAGCGCGCCACCAGTGCAAAGCGGGAACCACGGAGTCCCTTCTACGGTGGGCCGTGCGCTCGGCGTCGGGTGCGCGAAGCGCTCGGCGCGAGCGAGGCGCGGTCGCTCGAATCGAGCGATCTGCGACCAGAATGATGCCGCGCCAAACACGCACCGACAGGCCGCATGAGCGCTTGGCGTGCGGTCCGCGTGGCACGTGCCTTGCGGTACCCGAGCCGTTCGGGACCGCGACGGCCGACGACCCAAGGAGCGCCATGCACATGCAAGTCCCCGAACACACCTACGAGCTCGAGCGCGACACGATCGACCGGCTCCAGAGGCTCATCCACTTCAACATCGACAGCGCCGGGGCGTACACGGCGGCGGCCGACGCGCTCGAGAGTCCGACCGTCCGAGCGCGCCTCCGCGCCATTGCAAGCGAGCGGCGGGCCCAAGCCGCCGAGCTGCAGCAATTCGTGGCGGCGAACCACGTGGCACCCGCCGACGGCGGCACCTTCCGAGGCGCGCTGCGCACGAGCTGGATGCAGCTGCACGCGGCCGTGACGAGCAACGACGTGGCGATCCTCAAGGACGCGGAGCGCGCCGAGGACCATATGAAGGAGGCCTACGAATTTGCCATCATCAAGACCGGCGGAACGCCCGTGAGCCACACCCTGCGGGAGCATTACGAGCGCGTGCTGGCTCAGGCGACGGCGCTCCACGACATCCGCGAAGTCCTCGCTTAGCAGGCTGTTGAAAATGGCGTGCGGGCAGTCGTTGGTATGCAAACTATCGGACTCGGACGCGATGCGAACGAAAGTGACATGCGTTCGGCTCGCCGATCCCTCCGGGCAACGCGCCTGCTCGTGCACGCGCTGCTCGCGGCACTGTTCGGCGCGTGTGCGACGCGCGCGCCGCCGCGCACCTCGGTACTCGCACCAGGTCGGGAGATGCGCGTCGGCATCCGCCTCTCGCTCGCGACGATGCGCGACGATCTGATCGTGCCGCAGGCGCGCGCGGGGGCGGGTTTCGGGCTCGCGTTGCGGTACGCAGGCGCGGACGAGACCGGCGTCCTGCGTGCCGAGCTCGGGTTCGGCACAGGCTATGCGCGCGCCAGCCTCGGCACGCGTGGCGTGGTCTTCGACCGCGGTTTGCGTGTGCGCTACGCGTTCACGCTCGGCGGTCGCGGGTGGCGGCCGTGGCGTGTCGGGATCGGTCCCGCCTTCGGCTGGGAGACCGACCTGGCCTACCTCGAGACCCTCGACGACGCGCGCACCTACGCCATGACCAATCGCTGGTTGGGCGTCACGGTGTCGGCCTGGCACGACCTCAGCGCGCGGTGGCGGCTGGAGCTTGCGGCCGAGGTGCTGCTCGTCACGCTTCAATCACGCACGCAGGGTCGCCTCGGACGTGAGCCGGCGACGCTCGACGCCTTGCTCTTCGACTTCGACACTCCCAGCCGCGATCTGCGCCTCGTTGCCATCGACGCCACGCAGCGCGTGCGCCTCGGCATCGACCTCTGGCGGCCGTGGTCGCGCGCGGCGATCCCCTCCGGCTGGGCGCTCGGCGCCGAGGCGCGCTTCATCCACACGACCTGGGGCGAGTCGGTTCGCGTCATCGAGTTCGCGCTCCACTTCACCTATCTATGGGGGCTTCGCTGACGACCGGCGCCGCGGCAACTCGTTCAATGTGAGTCGTCATCCATCATACCGACCGGCACGCGTCCGGACGACGACCCGAATACGTTGAAATCACTCGCACTTTTCGGGCACCGCCGCGGCGCGGGATCTGCAGTGTCGAGGGCCGACTTCGGCGGCAGGTGAGGACCGCGCCCGAGAATGCACACGCGTGCACGGCCGAGAACTGCGGCCCACCGGGAAGCGGATCGGTGTGACGCGCGGCGCGGATGCCGGCACGAGACCGACGCAGCCCGTGCAGTCGAATCGAATCCTTTGCGAAGCGCGCGGAGCGCTTGCCCGCGATCATTCCACCCAACCCAAGAGGACCTCATGAAGCGATACCCGAGTAGCCCGCAACGCCTGACGTGGTTCGCGGCCCTGCTGCTGACCCCGTTGGCCGTGGCCTGCGACCCCATTCTGGGCTTCGGCGGCGCGCGCCTCGCGCCGACGATCACGGGCACCACCCCGTCCGACGGCGCCATCGACGTGCCGATCGCGAACACGTTCGTCGACGCGACGTTCAGCGAGCCGATGACCGGCGCCGCGACCCTCACCGTGACGTGCGAGGCCCCGTGCGCGAGCCCGGTCGGTACGGTCACTTTGGATGACAGTGGCCGCATTGCCGCCTTCACGCTCGCCGACGGGACCACGCTGGCACCGCTCACGCGCTACACGGCCACCGTGGCCGGCGCGACGAGCATCGCCAGCGGGCTTCCCTTGGACGACCCGTTCGTCTGGCGCTTCACGACCGGAGCGACACCGGATCTCATCCGCCCGCGCGTGATCCTCACGGTCCCTGCCACCACGACGCCCGGGCCGACGCCTGACGTGCCGACCAACGCGGCCATCACCGCCACGTTCACCGAGGACATGGCGCCCGCCTCGCTCACGGGCGCGAGCTTCACGATCCGCTGCGCATCGCCTTGCGCGTCCCCCGACGGCATCGTGAGCTATGCGGCCGGTACGCGCACGGCCGTCTTCACGTCCGACACGGCGCTCGAGCCCGGCACGACGTACACGGCCACCGTCACGACGGCGGCGACCGATCTCGCCGGCAATGCCCTGGCCGGAAGTCAGGCCGCGTTGCCCGCGGCAAGCGACTACCTCTGGACCTTCACGACCGGCGTCTTGCCGGACACGACGCGACCGCGCGTCACGCTGACGGTCCCCGTCACCACGATCTCGGGACCAACGCCGGACGTGGCGACGGACACGCTGATCACGGCGCTCTTCAGCGAGGACATGGCGCCCGCCACGGTCTCCGCCGCCACCTTCACGGTGACCTGTGAGACGCCGTGCGTGTCGCCGATTGGGGTCGTCAGCTACGCGGTCGGAGCCCAAACGGCGACGTTCCAAGCTCCGACCGCGCTCATGCCCGCCACGCGCTATACCGCCACGATCACCTCGGCCGTGACCGACCTCACCGGCAACACGCTAGCCGGCAACCAACCGGTCGCCTTGCCCGGTCAGAGCGACTACGTCTGGACCTTCTTGACCGACATCGCGACCGAAACCACTCGGCCTCGCGTCACCGCCACGGTGCCCGCGACGACGGCGCCCGGGCCTACGCTCGTGGTGCAGGACCCCGTCGCGATCAGCGCCACCTTCAGCGAGGACATGGCCCCCGCCACCATCAGCCCGGCCAGCTTCACGGTGCGATGCGCGGCCCCGTGCGTCTCGCCCGCCGGTATCGTGAGCTACGCCGTCGCCGGACGGACCGCGCTCTTCACGCTCGCCGACGCGCTCGAGCCCGACACCACCTACACCGCGACCGTGACCGCCCCCGCGACCGACCTCGCGGGCAACGCGCTGGCGGGAAATCAGGCCGCGCTGCCCGCAGCCAGCGACTACGTCTGGACGTTCAAGACGGCTCCGGCCGACGATGTGACGGCACCGCGCGTGAACTCCACCGTGCCCGCCACGCTGCTCCCCGACGGACTGGAAGACGTCTCGGCGAACACGCCGATCACCACCGTCTTCAGTGAAGACATGGCGCCCGGGACGATCAACGGCGCGAGCTTCACGGTGACCTGCGACAACCCGTGCGTCTCCCCGCTCGGCGTCGTGAGCTACGCGGCCGGCACGCGCACCGCGACGTTTGCGCACGCCGCAACGCTCGCGGACGCGACGACCTATACGGCGACCATCAGCGCCGCCGCGACCGATCTTTTCGGCAATCCCCTGGCCGGCAATCAGGCCGCGCTGCCCGCCGCGAGCGATTACGTCTGGACCTTCACGACGGCGGATACGACCCGACCGACCGTGACAGCCACCGCCCCGGACACCACGACGCCGGGACCGACGCCCGAGGTGGCGCTCTCGGCGGCGATCGGCGCGTCGTTCAGCGAGGACATGGATCCCGCTACGATCAACGCGACGAGCTTCGTCGTGACCTGCGAGGCGCCCTGTGTCGCGCCGACAGGCACCGTCAGTTACAGCGTGGACACGCGCGCGGTGGTCTTCGTCCCGGACGCGCTGCTGAGGCCCGAGTCGCTCTACACGGTCACGATCTCGACGCTGGCGACCGATCTCGCGGGCAACGCACTCGGCGGCAATCAGGCGCCACTCCCGGCGGCGAGCAACTACGTTTGGACCTTCGCGACCGCGCCCCCGCTCTCGATCAGCGCGCGCAGCCCGACGGCGGATGCGGTCGGGATGTGTCCCAGCGCGACCATCGACGTGACGTTCACCGTGCCGTCCGGGTCGCGCATGGACCCGCTCACGGTCGACGGCGACACGTTCACGGTGACGAAGGCAGCGCCGGACCTGACGCCCGTCACGCCGCTTTCGATCTCGCTCGACGAGCTGACAGGGCGCACCGCGACCTTCACGCCGCTCGTCGCGCTGACCGAAGGCACGCGCTACACCGTCACGCTCCGGGGCGACATCTTCGGGGTCAAAGACCTGGCCACGCCCCCCAACGCGATGCTCGCCGACGCCCGCTGGAGCTTCACCGTCGGCCCGGCGACCGGGCATTGCCTCGCGCCGCTCGACCTCGGCGCGGCCGCCTCTTTCGCGACCTTCGGCGGCTCCAGCGGCATGACCAACCAAGGGCTTCTCACGGTGATCAACGGCGATATCGGGACGACCGCCGTCTCGACCGCCGTGACCGGATTTCACGACCGCGGCGCAGGCTGCACGTACACGGAGACGCCACTCAATGTGGCCGCGGTGAACGGCTCGATCTACACGGCCCCGCCGGCGCCGACCGTGGCATGCCCGTCCGAAGGGACCGCGATCACCTTTGCGATCGCACTCGCCGCGCGCGCCGCCGCGCTCAGCGCCTACAACGCGCTCGTGGCACTCCCAGGCGGACCGGACCCCGGCGCTGGCAATCTCGCCAATCTGACGTTGGCGCCGGGCGTCTACACCTCCGCATCCGGGTCCTTCATGATCGAGGGCGGTGATCTCACGCTCGACGCCCAGGGCGATCCGAATGCCGTCTGGGTGTTCCAGATGGCCACGACGCTCACGGTGGGCGG